>NZ_CP071456.1:0-300000 GCF_017352135.1 Rhizobium lentis | reverse complement strand
ACCCATGACATCGGCCTTCTGGCCCCTGCGGCGCGCTGGTGTTTGTATGGCCCTCGGGGTCGGCTCTACAACTTCGGTTCTCGAGGATCTTAGCGGTCGCTCCGCCTCGACTTCCCTGGCAGCCTTGTCCTCGCGCAAGCCTTTAAAGGCCGCCTGCCGGACGAGGCCATCGGCGGTCCAGCCCTCGAATTCGATCTCGGCGACAAGCTCCGGCTTCACCCAGACCACCTCAGCCTGCTTCTTCGGAGCGCCGATACCGGTGAACGGCGACTTCGCCGTCTCCAGCGCCTTCAGCTTCGGAAGCAGCGTTTCAACCTTCCTGGCGCCATATCCGGTTCCGACACGGCCGACATAGACGAAATGATCCTCGCTGAAGACGCCGACGAGAAGCGAACGAAACTTGCCGTTGGTCTTGGCATAGGCGCCGATGACCACCTCGTGCCCCGCACGGCATTTCGATTTCGCCCAGCTTTCCGTTCGCCCGGACTGATAGGCGGCATCGGCCTTTTTCGACACGATGCCTTCCAGCGATAGCTTGCATGCCGACCTGAGCACGGCGTCGCCGCCGCCTGTAAAATGCTCGACGTAGCGGATGCGAGGGTCATTGCCGGCCTCCGTGAGGAGTTCCTGCAATCGCATCTTTCGCTCCGTGAGGGGCTTGAGGCGGAAATCCTCGCCGCCGTCATAGAGCAGATCGAAGGCGAAGTAGACGAGGTCGCCGGTCTTGCCTTCCGACAGCGCCGCCTGAAGCGCGGCGAAGTCGGGCGCGCCGTGCTCATCGAGAGCGCATATCTCACCATCGATTATGCAGTCTGGAAGCGCGGACGCCGCCCCGGCGATCTCGGGGTACTTGGCCGTCCAGTCGAGACCTTTTCTGGTTTTCAGCGTCGCCTCGCCGTCGATCACCCGCATCTGAATGCGATATCCATCGAACTTGATCTCGTGGATCCAACCGTCCCCGCCGGGCGGCCGCTCCAGCTTCTGGCAGAGCTGCGGCGCGATGAAGCCCGGAAGATAAACCGCCGTTGCGGCGCCGGCGCGCTTTCCGCCTTTCGCCTCCGACTGCCGCTCCTCTGCGGCCAGTCCGTGGTTGCTGTCCCAGACGGCATCCGCCTGCACCTTGCCGCCCTCCACCATGAAGGGCTTCGGTTTACGCCCCTTGCCGGCTGCGATCTCTTCCATGCTGCGTCCTGAAGCCACCGAGGTGACGTTCTCTTCCAGGATGGAAGCACCGTTCTCCTCCACCGAGAACTCGTCGTGATGCTTGATCAACAGCCAATTGGTGCGCTTGCTGCGCTCGCGATCGTTGCGCATGCGCACAAGCACGAAGCTGCCGTGCAGGCGCTCGCCTTCGAGGGTGAACTTGAAGTCGCCCTTGGCAAGCGCCTGTTCAGGGCTCTTCTTTCCCTCCGGCTCCCAATAGCCGCGATCCCACAACATGACCGTGCCGCCGCCATATTGGCCTTTCGGAATCGTGCCTTCGAAGTCGCCATAATCGAGCGGATGATCCTCGACCTCGACGGCCAGGCGCTTGTCGTGCGGATCGAGCGATGGACCTTTGGTGACAGCCCAGCTCTTGAACACGCCGTCTAGCTCGAGCCGCAGGTCGTAATGCAGACGTGTCGCATCGTGCTTCTGAATCACAAAGCGGCGGCGGTTGCTCTTTTTGATGCGCCGTTCACCGCTGGGCTCAGCGGTCTTCTGGAAATCGCGTTTCGATCGGTAGCTCGATAGCTTGTCGCTGGCCATGGCTGTTCCCGGACATTCGCTCCACAACGAAATTGCGCACATCGTTGTTCCAACGCCGGGCGACCTGCCATATTCCTGAAAGGGAAGGGGCATGGCCATAAATTCCATCGATGCCGGCGGCAATCATGATTTTGGTTGTCAAGGACAGCAACGACCTGTCCCCGCGCCATCGTATGATCGCGTATCTAAGCACTGCTAAGCCACATTTTGTAACAGAACAGACCCCGACCGGAAACATGTGTGATACTTCGACCGCCTAACGCTTCATGGCACCTGAGAGCTGGAGCCGATATCAGGCGGAGCGAGGCGGCCATTTCGCTGCGCGGGAGCAACCTCAACTCTTTGCTCAAGAATTGCGCTGCTTTCAAATCCATTCGCTAACCCGGCTATCGTGCCGGCGCGGCTCCCGCCGGGGCCGCGCATGTCTCGAAGTTCGTAACGCCACCTCCGGGGGCTCCGCCCTTAGCGGAGTGCAGCGGCACGCCTGGGTCGCACCGGACGGCTGGCGGCCTGCATCTGCCAGGGAGCCACGACTGCCGGCATGCCGGCCTCGACGCACGCAGCCATGAAAGCCTCCCGTGCAATCAGCGGCGCAATAACCCGGTTGAGGGCGCCGCGACAGGTTTTGACGGCGCGCCTGTGGCGCTCCCCGTGGCCGAGTGGCCATTCATTTTCCAAGAAATCCAAGGCATCATAGACGCCGGTAAAAGTTCGTTCCAGGCCGCACTGCAGCCGGACCGTCACTGGACGAGTCCAGAGCACATCGTTCAGCGGCATTTTTTTCCTCCTTTCGATGCCAGCTTGATCCCGAAAAAATATTGGAAATGGCGAGCGCTTGTTCAAGACCGCAGCGATATCCTGACCCGCCTTTGAGCGAACCAGACTATCCTGTGCTCCGTCGATGGAGCTGCCGGCGTATTCGCCGACCGGAGAAATCTTTTGCCGCATCACCCGGGAGGGCTATATCCTCGGGGGATCTCACTGGACTGGATTGATATGACCGACACCGTTCTCGACCGCTTTCTCCGTTATGTCGTTATCGACACGCAATCCGATCCGTCCTCGTCGACGCAGCCGACCACCGGCAAGCAGAAGGATCTCGGCCGGCTGCTGGTCGACGAACTGCTGAAGATCGGCCTTGCGGACGCCCATCTCGACGAGCACGGCTATGTCTATGCGACCATTCCGGCCAATAGCGACAAGACGGTGCCGGTCATCTGTTTCTGTTCGCATATGGACACGGCGCCCGATTTCAGCGGCACCGACGTCAAGCCTGAGGTCATCAGGAATTATGCTGGTGGTGATATCCGGCTTTCCGGCGATCCGAGCCGAGTGATTCGTGTTTCCGAGCATCCCGAACTGATGAATCAGATCGGCAACGACATCGTCACGACCGACGGCACCACCTTGCTCGGCGCCGACGATAAGGCGGGGCTGGCGGAAATCATGACGGCGGCGGCGATTCTCGTCGGCAATCCCGATATCCGGCACGGGACGATCAAGATCCTGTTCACGCCCGACGAGGAGGTCGGGCGCGGGGTCAACAAGGTCGACCTGAAGAAGCTCGGTGCCGACTTCGCCTATACGATGGATGGCGAGACATCAGGCCATATCGAGGACGAGACCTTTTCGGCCGATGGCGTCGAAATCAGCATATCGGGCGTGGCGATCCATCCCGGTTTCGCCAAAGACCGCATGGAAAACGCCATCAAGATCGCCGGCGCCATCATCGATCGTCTGCCGAAGGAGATTGCACCCGAGACCACCGAGGGCAGGGAAGGTTTCATCCATCCGGTCGGGGTGACCGGCTCGATGGAGAAAGCGGCGCTGAGCTTCATCATCCGCGACTTCACCGACAAGGGGCTGGCGGAGAAAGAGGCGATGCTGGAAGCCATCGTCAAGGAGGTACTGGCTGCCTATCCCGGCTCGACCTACCATTTCCAGGTGAAGGAACAGTATCGCAACATGAAGCTGGTGCTCGACCGTCATCCGGAGATCGTCGACAATGCCATCGAAGCGGTGCGCCGGGCCGGAATGACGCCGGTGCGCGGCAGCATTCGCGGCGGCACGGACGGCTCGCGCCTCTCCTTCATGGGGCTGCCATGCCCGAACATCTTCGCCGGCGGCCATGCCTTCCACTCGCCGCTCGAATGGGTGAGCCGGCAGGACATGGAAAGAGCGGTTGCAACGATCGTGGAACTGGCGAAGGTTTGGGAGGAACGGGCTTAGAGGCGCTTGCCTCTAGAGCATTTCCGTTTTTCTTCGAATCACGGAAATGCTTTATCTCTTTGTTTTCACGCAATTCCGGACGCAAAACCGTTACACACTTTTGCTGGAATTGCTCTAAGCGTTCTTGGGAACGGCTGGTTCAGCCGCCCGTCATTGGCATGCCTCCACGCAGCATGACGCTGTCATAGGCGGGGCGGGGGGTGGGGATCGCGATCCGAATTCCCGGCTCAGGCTCGATCGAAGGTTCAGGCGCCGTCACTGGCGCCGTGATCTGCATCGGTGCCGTGCTTGCCGTGGCCATGGGGTCGGGCGCCGGCAGCGGAACGGGAACGGCCGAGGGGATCAGCGCCTCGAATTGCGGCGGCAGCATGCTTTCGCCCGGCACATAATTCATCGCCACCTCATAGGAAGGCAGCGGCGGCGGCGTTTGAAGCATGCCGTTGGAATCGCGCTTCTCGTAGAAGGCGTTGCCGCCGGCAACCGTCACATAATGCATGTTGTTGTAGGGGAATTTCAGCCCGTCGGTGTGGAAGAACATCGCATCCTTCACCGCTGGATGGCGTGCGCCCTTTAGCAGGATCGCATCGGCCGCGGTGGCAAGCTCCGGTTCGGCCTGCGGCTTGACTTCGCGCGTCATGACGCCGGGCGCAAACTGCTTCTCCTGAGCGACGACGCCGCAGATCGATGGAGGATAGGCGCCTGATGTGAGCCTGTTCATGACGACGGTTCCGACGGCCATGTAACCGTCCTCGTCGGAATGCTGCGATTCGAAATACATCGCGCGCTTCAAGCAGTCGCGATCCTTAGCGGTATAATTAAAAGTGACTTTCGGTTGAGCCTGTGTTGTCTTGGTCTTTGCCGGCGCCGTCGCCGGCTTCGGTGTTGTGGTGCAGCCTACAGCCGCCAGTCCTACGAATAAAATCCCGATCAGGGATTTTCCAAAGGAAATCTCCGCCCTCAACGCCAGGTGCCTCCTATGGGATTAGTCCAGCCCTTTATGATTAACGCGCACAATCTTTTACTCGTCATATGACTGAAATACAAACAACCTAAGATCACAAAAAGCCGAAGCGACTATCGCTGAAAGCGATTCCGGCCGTGATCCCTGCGACCGCCCGCTGCATAATCCCCGAGACTTAAGGAATTATTTAACTACTCAAACAGTTACGGCGCCATGTGCGCATTGGAAAAGCCGCGTGCTGCTCGACATCAGTCGCGGAACAGCTTCCAGCGCGTCGGTTTGAACGCGACGCGGTGACGGTCGAGCCTGTCGGCTTCACTCGGCGGGAGTTCGATTTCGATGTGCGGACGGTCGTTGCCGATATCGAGCTCGATATGGCGGGTGCCGGCCACGCGGCGGCTAGAAACCCGCTGGCCGGTAATGCAGTTTTCCGCTGATTCGCAGAGTCTGACGTCATGCGGGCGGAAATAGAGCTGAGCGGCGCCGTCCGGCTCGCCCTCGGCGTTCAGGCCGAGCGAGCGGCCGTCGAAGCGGATGTCGCCATCGGTGATTTCGACCTGCAGGCAGTTCGACTGGCCGATGAAGCCGAAAACGAAGGGAGAATTCGGATTGTCATAGACCTCATCCGGGGTGCCGACCTGTTCGATCGCGCCCTGGCTCATCACGACGACGCGGTCGGCAAGCTCCAGCGCCTCGTCCTGGTCATGGGTGACGAAGACTGTGGTGTGGCCGGTGCGGTCATGGATCTCGCGCAGCCATTTGCGCAGGTCCTTGCGCACCTGGGCATCGAGAGCGCCGAAAGGTTCGTCGAGCAGCAGCACGTTGGGCTCGACGGCCATGGCGCGGGCGAGCGCCACGCGCTGGCGCTGGCCGCCGGAAAGCTGAGCCGGATAACGTTTCTCAAGGCCGGCAAGCTGCACGAGTTCGAGCAGTTCCAGTGCCCGCTGGCGGATATCGGCCTTAGGCGGCCGCCGCGCACCGTTTCTGACCTTCAAGCCGAAGGAGACGTTATCGAGCACCGTCATATAGCGGAAGAGCGCATAATGCTGGAAGACGAAGCCGATATTGCGCTGCTGCACGGTCTTTTTCGAGGCATCTTCGTCGCCGAAAAAGATCTGCCCCTCCGTCGGGCTCTCGAGACCGGCGATCAGGCGCAGCAATGTCGTTTTGCCTGAACCGGAGGGACCGAGCAGGGCGATCAGCTCGCCGGATCGGATGTCGAGCGAGACATCGTGCAACGCCGGAAAACGATCGAATTCCTTGCGGATGTTTTGAACGCGTACTTCCATTCCAATTCCTTCAGTGCCGCCGGCTGGCGGAGATCTCCGCGCTATAGCGCATTTCCAGCAGCGTCTTCAAAACAAGAGTCACGAGCGCGAGCAAGGCCAAAAGCGTGGCGACCGCAAAAGCGCCGGTGAAATTATATTCATTGTAGAGAATTTCCACCTGTAGCGGCATGGTGTTCGTCTGGCCGCGGATGTGGCCCGACACCACCGAGACGGCGCCGAACTCGCCCATGGCGCGGGCGTTGCAGAGCAGCACGCCGTAGAGCAGGCCCCATTTGATGTTCGGCAGCGTCACGTACCAGAACGTCTGCCAGCCGCTGGCGCCGAGCGAAAGCGCTGCCTCCTCATCGGCCGTGCCCTGTTCCTGCATCAGCGGGATCAGTTCGCGGGCGACGAAGGGGAAGGTAACGAACATGGTCGCAAGCACCAATCCCGGTACGGCGAATAGGATCTTGATGTCGTGAGCGCTGAACCACTGGCCGAGCGAGGCATTGGCGCCGAACAACAGCACGAAGACCAGGCCCGAAATGACGGGCGAGACCGAGAAGGGCAGGTCGATCAGCGTCGTCAGGAACGCCTTGCCCTTGAACTCGAACTTGGCGATCGCCCAGGCGGCGGCGACCCCGAAGATAAGGTTGAGCGGCACGCTTATGCCGGCGACGATCAGCGTCAGGCGGATCGCCGAAAAGGTCTCGGCATCGCCAAGAGCCTCGAGGAAGGGTCCAGCGCCTTTGCGGAAGGCCTCGACGAAGACGGCGGCAAGCGGCAGCAGCAGGATCAGCAGCAGAAAGACGAGCGAAAGGAGGATCAGGCTGTAGCGCGCGATCCGGTGTTCCGTCGTCACTGAACGCACCTTCGCGGGTTGAACGGTTGCATCAAGCGCCATAGCCGTACCTCCGCCTGCTCCAGCTTTGAATAAGGTTGATGACCAGCAGCATGGCGAACGAAATCACCAGCATGATCGCTGCGATGCCGGTCGCCGCCGCATAATTATACTCTTCGAGTTTGATGATGATCAGCAGCGGCGCGATCTCCGATTTGAACGGCAGATTGCCGGCGATGAAGATGACCGAGCCGTATTCGCCGACGCCGCGGGCGAATGCGAGCGCAAAGCCGGTGAGCACTGCCGGCGCCAATCCCGGCAGCAGCACGCGGAATATCGTCTGCAGGCGGTTGGCGCCGAGCGTTGCCGCCGCCTCCTCCACTTCCTTGTCGATTTCCTCCATGACCGGCTGCACGGTGCGCACCACGAAGGGCAGCCCGACGAAGATCAGCGCCACGACGATGCCCGCCGGTGTAAAGGCGATCTTGATGCCGAGCGGCGTCAGGAATTGGCCGATCCAGCCGTTCGGCGCGTAGAGCGTCGTCAGTGCGATGCCGGCAACGGCGGTCGGCAGCGCGAAGGGCAGATCGACCATTGCGTCGATGACGCGTTTGCCGGGAAAGCGGTAGCGCACCAGCACCCAGGCGAGGATGATGCCGAAAACGGCATTGACGACAGCGGCGACGAAGGCGCTGCCGAAGCTGATGCGCAGCGCGTTCAACGTGCGCGGATCGAGCGCGATCGACCAGAATTTCTCCCAGCCGAGCGCGCTCGACCGGAAGGCAAGGCCGGAGAGCGGAATGAGAATCAGAAGGGTGAGCCAGGTCAAGGTAAGGCCGAGCGCCATTCCGAAACCCGGAATGACGCTCGGCCGCCTGAACCGCCACCGCGTGGGGCTATGTGCTTTCATGAAATCTATTATTGGGCCGGCTTGTAGATTTGGTCAAATACGCCGCCATCGCCGAAGAATTTCGGCTGCGCTTCTTTCCAGCCGCCGAAGTCCTCGATGGTGGCCAGCGTCAGCTTCGGGAAGCGGGCGATGTCGGCCGGGTCGGCGGCTTCAGGCTTAATCGGCCGGTAATAATGCTTGGCGGCGATCTTCTGGCCTTCATCGGAATAGAGATAATTGAGATAGGCTTCGGCGACCTTGCGCGTGCCCTTCTTGTCGACATTGCCATCGACGACGGCGACCGGCGGGTCGGCCCGGATGGAGAAGGTCGGCGTCACGATCTCGAACTGGTCGGGGCCTAGTTCCTCAAGCGAAAGATAGGCTTCGTTTTCCCAGGCGAGCAGCACGTCGCCGAGGCCGCGCTGGACGAAGGTGGTGGTGGCGCCGCGCGCACCGGTATCGAGAACCGGAACGTGCTGTAGCAGCCTGGCGACGAAGTCCTGCGCCTTGGCGTCATCGCCGCCATTCGCCTGCTTTGCCCATGCCCAGGCGGCCAGGAAGTTCCAGCGGGCGCCGCCCGAGGTCTTCGGGTTGGGCGTGATGACCTGGACGTCGTCCTTGACCAGATCGCCCCAGTCCTTGATGCCCTTTGGATTGCCCTTACGCACGAGAAACACGATCGTCGAGGTGTAGGGCGTCGAATTGTTCGGCAGCTTGCTCTTCCAGTCGGCCGGGATCTTGCCGGTCGCCTTGGCAATGGCATCGATATCGCCTTCGAGCGCCAGCGTGACGACATCGGCGTCGAGGCCGTCGATGACGGAGCGCGCCTGAGCGCCCGAACCGCCATGAGAGGCCTTGATCGTCACCGCTTCACCGTTGTCCTTCTGCCACTTGGCGGCAAAAGCGGCGTTGAAATCCTTGTACAATTCTCGGGTCGGATCATAGGAAACGTTAAGAAGCGTCTGATCTGCGAATGCCGGGGCAATGCTTCCCATCGCGAAGCTGCCTGCCATGACCGCCGCCGCAAGAAGCCGGGTGAGCCGTTGTGTCTGCATAGGAACCCTCCTGTTGTCTTCTTAACTCTATCAAGTCAGTCGTATAATGAAACGAAGGTTCTTCCTGTTCCGGCCGGGTCGATAGAATGCCATTCCATATAAGCGCGGTTCTTGAAATGGATGTGCCGGAGTTGGCCGCGGCCAATCGCACTTGCGCCGCCGCCTGCCGCAGAAGCGTGTTTTTTCGGCCACAGTTCCTTCACATCAGACGCGAGCGATGCTGATTTTTGCCCAGATTTTGCCGCGATGACACTTGCCGATTCCTATATGGCGACGGTGCGGTTGTATTTGCCGACCGCTACGTGGGGGCATCCTTGAAATGCGCCTCGCATTCCAAACCTGTTAGGGCCATTCAAAATGAATATCAGAACTATCCTTTTTGCCTCCGTTGCCGCCCTTGCCGCGGCCTCCGGAGCACGCGCAGCCGACGCCATCGTGGCGGCGGAACCCGAGCCCGTGGAATATGTTCGCGTTTGCGACGCCTACGGCACGGGGTATTTTTATATTCCGGGAACGGAAACATGCCTTTCCATCGGCGGTTACATCCGTACCGAAGTGCGCTTCGGTGACGATATCTCCGGCGATTCCGACGTAAACTTCTGGACGCGTGGCCAGGTCACCTTCCAGGCCAAGAACGACACCGAGTACGGCACGCTCACCGGCGTCCTGACGCTGCGTTACAATGCCGACAACGCCTCCGATCAGGAAGCTCTGCTGGACGAAGGCTATCTCGACATCGCCGGTTTCCGCGTCGGTAAGCTCTACAGCTGGTGGGATGACGACATGAGCGGCGAGACCGATACCCTCGCCAGCAACGAGACGACCCACAACTCGATCCGCTATCAGTACGAGAACGGCGCGTTCGCGGCCGGCCTCTCGATCGACGAGCTGGAGGAAGACTATGCCACCAAGCCGGGCGAAGGCCCGAACAACTTCGGTGTCGCAGGTCAGGTCTCCTACAAGGCCGGCGCCATCAGCGCTTACCTGCTTGCCGGTTATGATGTCGACACCAGCGAAGTCGCTGTCCGTGGCATCGTCTATGCCGATATCGGACCGGGCACGCTCGGCATCGCCGGCATCTGGGCAAGCGGCGCCAACTACTACTATGAAGAGTCCGAGTGGACGATCGCCGCCGAATACGCCTTGAAGATCAACGACAAGTGGAAGATCACTCCCGGCTTCCAGTATTTCGAAAACATTGCTCTCGAGGCTGACGGCAACGGCTTCACCGGCGGCAGCGCCTACACGACGGGCGTCACGATCGACTACCAGATCGTTGAAGACCTGCGTTCGAAGCTCAGCGTGCAATATCATGATGAGGACGAAGGCGACGACGAAGTCTTCGGCTTCCTGCGCTTCCAGCGCGATTTCTAAGGCTGCCTGACAAGAATGAGGGCGCGGCCTCCGGGCCGCGCCTTTTTCATGCCCGCGAATCGGCGATGAAATCGGAATAGAATTCGTCGACCGTCCTTGCCTTGCGCATGGCGGCGAGCACGCCGTCCGATTGCAGTTGCCGGGCGATGGCAGCAAGCACGTTCAGATATTCGCCGCGATTGTTCTCCCCGAAAAGCAGCACAACGGCGATGTCGGTCGCAATATCGTCGATCGCCTCGAAATCCAGCGGCTGCGCGAAGCGGATGAGAAGGCCGCGCGGGCTGCTCATGGCGTCGATCGCCGCATGCGGGATGGCGATACCATTGCCGATTCCCGTGGAGCCGAGCCTCTCACGCGCTTCGAGTGCCTTCAGGATGGCCTGGCCGTCGACGGAGAAGGCCTTGCCGGCCTTGTCCGCTATGGTCTGCAGCGCGCGCCATTTTGTCGACATCGACACGCCGATGAAGGTGTGTTCCGGCCGGATGATGTTGGGAAGGTTCATGTCATTCTCGATACTGTTCGGGCAGCGGGAGGGAGAGGAGGATGTCAGTCCGGTTCCCTGAGCCGGTAGCCGACGCCGGTCTCGGTGGTGATATAGTGCGGCTGGTCGGGGCTTTGCTCGACCTTTTGCCTGAGTTGCCTGACATAGACGCGCAGATACTGCACGTCCGCCGCCGGACCCCATATCTGCTTCAAAAGAAACTGGTGTGTCAGCACCTTGCCGGCGTGCTGGGCGAGCACGCGCAGGATGTCGTATTCTTTCGGCGACAGTTTTACTTCCTTGTCGTCTACCCGGACGATGCGCTTGACCAGATCGATCGACAGTCCGCCGGTCTGGAAGATCGCCTTTTCTCCCTGCTGTTGAAGGCGGTGGCGCAGCGCCACGCGGATGCGGGCGCCGAGCTCGTTGATGCCGAAAGGCTTGGTGACGTAATCGTCGGCGCCGCTTTCCAGCGCCCTGACGATGCCGGCCTCGTCGGTGCGGCTGGACAGGATGACGACGGGCATGGACAGCCCTTCGTCGCGCCACTCCTGCAAGAGGTCGTGGCCCGGTTTGTCGGGCAGGCCGAGGTCGAGCACGATGAGATCGGGCATATCGTCGGCAACCGATTGGCGGGCGGCGCTAGCATTCGGCGCCTCCTGCACCTCGTAGCCCTGCGCGGTCAGGCCGACGCGCAGCAGCTTGCGGATTGGAGGCTCGTCGTCGACGACGAGGATTTTGACGGCTGAACCGGTCATTTGAGTTCATCCAGTTTGGGAATGTCATTGGGTATCGGCAGGCGGATGGTGAAGACGGCGCCCGTGCGGCCTCTGCGGTTGCCGGCGGCGATCGTGCCGCCCATCGCCTCGATGAAGCCGCGGCAGATGGACAGGCCGAGGCCGGTGCCGGCGCGTACCTGATCGCCCTTGCGCACGCGGTAGAAGGTGTCGAAGACCCGGGTGAGATCGGCCGGCGGGATGCCCGGCCCTTCGTCCGAAACCTGCACGACGACGTTGTCGGCGTCCGCCCAGCCCTCGATGTGGATAACCGATCCTTCGGGCGCGTATTTCGCGGCATTGTCGAGCAGATTGAAGATGACCTGCTCGAACAGGACGGGATCCACCCGCACCATCGGCAGGTCGGCGGGGATGCTCATCTCGGTCTTGTGGCGCTCGAGGATCTTTGTGGCGCGGGCCAGTGCGCTGCCGACGATATCGCCTGCATAGTGCAGAGCGGAGTTCGGCTCCATTGCACCGGATTCTATCTTGGTCATGTCGAGCAGGTTGGCGATGAAGCGGTTGAGCCGCTCGGACTCGTCGACGACGGTGGAGAGCAGGTCGTTGCGGTCCTCCTCCGGCATCGAGGCAAAATAATCGCGCAGCGTGCCGGCGGCGCCGAGGATGGCGGCCAGCGGCGTCTTCAGATCATGCGAGATCGAGGTGAGCAGGGCAGAACGCAGCCGGTCGGCCTCGGCCGCAAGCCGTGCCCGGTCGACATCGGCGACAAGCTGGACCCGTTCGATCGCCAGGGCCGCCTGGTCCGCCAGCGCATCGAGCAGGCGCTGCTGCTCCGGCGTCAGCAGCGGCCCGTCGCGGCGGTCGCTATCGAGGCCGATCACGCCGACGGCGGTGCGTCCGGTTCGAAGCGGCACGTAGAGGCGCTTGGCGCCGGGCAGGGTATCGGCGCCGCGGCCGGCGGCGTGATTGTGCTCCCATGCCCAGCGCGCCGCGGCGATATCGGCCTCGTCGAGCGTATCGTCGGGCGGATAGCCGGCCTTGACGGCGATACTGCCCTCTTCCGGCAGCAGCAGCACGACGCGGACCTTCAACATCGAGGCGAGCTGGAAGGCGGTCGCCCAGAGCACGTCGTCGAGCGTGCCGGTACCCGCGAGCTTCTTCGAGAAGAGATAGAGATCCTCCGTCGTGCGCGCCCGCTGCCGGGCGGCTGCGGCTTGGCGCTGCACGGTTGCGGTAAGGTTGCTGGCGATGATGGCGACGCCTAGGAAAAAGAACAGGGCCAGCACGCTTTCAGGGTCGCTGATCGTCAGCGTGTAGCGCGGCGGCAGGAAGAAGAAGTTGAACGACAGCGCGCCGAGAATGCAGCTGTAAAGCGCCGGCCGCAGGCCATGGATGACTGCGGAGGTCAGCACCGCCATCAGGAAGACAAGAGCGAGGTTGCGCACGTCGAGCACCTGGTCGAGCACGACGCTGACCGCGAGCGCAATGGCCACGTAGACGGTCGCCAGCAGATAGGCTCTTAAATCCAGCGGTGGCGCGGTCGGGGCGGCCCTGACGCCGCGGGCGATCGTGCCATCCTTCTCGTTGCCCGAAATGACGTGGACGCTGATTTCGCCGGTCTTGCGGATCAGCTCGTCGGTGATCGAATGGCTCCACCAGTCGCGCCATGTCGGCTTTTTCGGAGCGCCGATGACGATATGGGTGACGTTGTTGGCGGTCGCATGGCGAACCAGTTCCTCGGCCACTTCGCGGCCGGGAATGGTGATCGCCTCGCCGCCCAGCTGTTCGGCAAGGCGCAGCGTCGCGGCGACCGTGTCGCGCTCGGCTTCGGTCAGGCTGATGGAGCGGTTGGTTTCGATGTAGACGGCGGCCCAGGGCGCACGCAGCCGCGAGGCCATGCGCGAGGCATATCGCACCAGCGAAGCCGAGCGCGGGTGATGGTCGACCGAAACGAGCACCCTTTCACCCGCCGCCCAGGGGCCGGAAATGGCATGCGCCTGCATATGGGTGAGCAGCTGGTCGTCGACGCGTTGGGCGGTTTTGCGCAGGGCAAGCTCCCTGAGCGCCGTCAGGTTGCCTGGGGTGAAATAGTTGGTCAGCGCCCGTTCCGCCGTTTTCGGCATGTAGACCTTCCCGTCATGCAGGCGCTTGATGAGATCGTCAGGAGTCAGGTCGATGATCTCGACGTCATCGGCAAGGTCGATGATCGAGTCCGGCACCGTCTCGCGTACGCGGATGCGGGTGATCTGCGAGACGACGTCGTTCAGGCTCTCGACATGCTGGATGTTCAGCGTTGTATAGACGTCGATGCCGCGATCGAGCAGTTCCTTGACGTCGAGATAACGCTTCGGATGACGGCTGCCCTCGGCATTGGTATGGGCGAGCTCGTCGACCAGCACGAGACCGGGCCGGCGGGCGAGGATGCCGTCGAGATCCATTTCCTCGAGCGTCTGACCGCGATAGGCAACCTTCACCCGCGGAATGATCTCGAAGCCGGCAAGCAGCGCCTCGGTCTCCTTGCGGCCGTGGGTCTCGACGACGCCGATGACGACATCGCGACCGTCGGCGAGTTTGGCCCGGCCTGAGATCAGCATCTCATAGGTCTTGCCGACGCCGGGCGCGGCGCCCAGGAAGATCTTCAGACGGCCTCGCATCTCCGCCCGGGCTTTTTCGAGAAGCGCATCGGGCGAGGGCCTGCCGGCCTGGTCGCGATTGTCGTCTGGCATGTGGTTTGGTCTTTCTGCCGATGCGTGTACTTAGGGTGAGCGCTACGCTTCCTTCTCCCTCATTCCCTTCCTCGGGCCTTGCCCGAGGGACGTCACAGGAATCTAGCCACGCGAAGTCCTTCGCGTGAAAGGAGTCTCCTGCGTCGCCGACGCGACGCTGCTGGATCCCTGTGACAAGCACAGGGATGAGGGAGGAGGAGAAGTCGCATCACAACCACAACCTCACTCAGTCATAGAAGCATCAAGGCTCTGGTTCAACGCTAGAACATTGACGGTGGGTTCGCCGAGAATTCCAAGCTCGCGGTCATGGACGGCGCCGTCGACGAGCGCCTTGACCTTGGCTTCATCCAGGCCTCGCGCCTTGGCGACGCGCGGCACCTGGAAGTAGGCGGCCTCGGGCGAGATATCGGGATCGAGCCCGCTGCCGGAGGCGGTGACGAGGTCGGCAGGCACCTCGGCGTCGGGGTTTGCCGCCTTGGCGGCGTCATAGTCGCCCTTGACCCGGTCGATCAGCTTCTGGCTGGTCGGGCCGAGGTTCGAACCGCTGGAGGCGGCGGCATTGTAGCCGTCGCCGGCGGCCGAGGGGCGGCCATGGAAATACTTGTCGCTGGTGAAGGCCTGGCCGATCAGCGTCGAACCGATCACCTTGCCATCCTTCTCGATCAGGCTGCCATTCGCCTGGGCGGGGAAGAGGGCCTGGGCGGCTCCGGTCATGGCGAGCGGATAAAGCAGGCCGGTTATGGCGGTGGTGGCAACGATCATGACGACTGCCGGGCGAAATTCTTTCAACATTGTTCCTAACTCCGTGACGTGTTCAGGCGAGGCCGAAGGCCGCGACGGCCATATCGATCGCCTTGATGCCGATGAAGGGGACGACGATGCCGCCGAGACCGTAGATCAGCAGGTTGCGTGAGAGCAGCGCGCCGGCGCCGATCGGACGGTAGCGGACACCCTTCAGCGACAGCGGGATCAGCGCAATGATGATGAGCGCGTTGAAGATGATCGCCGAGAGGATGGCGCTTTGCGGCGTCGACAGTCCCATGATGTTCAGAATGCCGAGCTGCGGGTAAAAGGTCAGGAACATCGCCGGGATGATGGCGAAGTATTTGGCGATGTCGTTGGCGATCGAAAAAGTTGTCAGCGCGCCGCGCGTCATCAACAGCTGCTTGCCGATTTCGACGATCTCAATGAGCTTCGTCGGGTCGCTGTCGAGATCAACCATGTTGCCGGCCTCGCGAGCAGCGACCGTGCCGGTGTTCATGGCGACGCCGACATCGGCCTGGGCGAGCGCCGGCGCATCGTTGGTGCCGTCGCCGCACATGGCGACGAGTTTGCCCTTGGACTGTTCCTCGCGCATCAGTGCCAGCTTCATCTCCGGTGTCGCCTGGGCGAGGAAGTCGTCGACGCCGGCTTCGGCGGCGATGGCCGCTGCCGTCAACGGGTTGTCGCCTGTTATCATCACGGTGCGGATGCCCATGCGCCGTAGTTCCGTGAAGCGCTCGCGGATGCCGCCCTTGACGATGTCCTTCAGCTGGATGACGCCGAGCAGTCTGCCGTCGCGGGCAACGGCGAGCGGCGTGCCGCCCAACTTGGCGACCTCGTCTGATATCGACTGGAGTTCGCGCATCACTTCACTGCCGTTCCTCGAGGGCGCGTCGCCATTGACATGAGCGAGGATGGCGTCGACCGCACCCTTGCGGATCGAGGCGCCTTCGAGATCGACGCCGCTCATGCGGGTCTGGGCGGCAAAGGGCACGAAAGTAGCCTTGAGGCTCGCCATGTCGCGGCCGCGGATCGCATATTTTTCCTTGGCGAGCACGACGATCGAGCGGCCTTCCGGCGTTTCGTCGGCCAGCGAAGCAAGCTGGGCGGCATCGGCGAGCTCCTGCTCGGTAACGCCGCGGACCGGGCGGAAGGCCGTCGCCTGGCGGTTGCCGAGCGTGATCGTGCCGGTCTTGTCGAGCAGCAGCGTGTCGACGTCGCCGGCTGCTTCGACGGCGCGGCCGGACATGGCAAGCACGTTGAAGCGAACGAGGCGATCCATGCCGGCAATGCCAATCGCCGAAAGGAGCGCACCGATCGTTGTCGGGATCAGCGTAACGAAGAGGGCGACGAGCACGATGATCGGGATCGAACCGCCGGCATAGGCGGCAAAACTCGGAATCGTCGCGGTGGCGAGCACGAAGATCAGCGTCATGCCGGCGAGCAGGATGTTGAGCGCAATCTCATTCGGCGTCTTCTGGCGCTGCGCGCCTTCGACAAGCGAAATCATCCGGTCGAGGAAGGTGGAGCCGGCTGCCGCGGTGATACGCACGCGGATCCAGTCGGAGAGCACCTGGGTGCCGCCGGTGACCGCCGAACGGTCGCCGCCGGATTCGCGGATGACAGGGGCGGATTCGCCGGTGATCGCCGCTTCGTTGACGGAGGCGACCCCTTCGATGACTTCGCCGTCGGAAGGGATGATGTCGCCCGCTTCGACGAGCACGATATCGCCGACCTTGAGGCTGGTGCCCGCCACCATGCGGTAGTCTCTGCCATTGTTGGAGGTCAGCAGCTTGGCCTGGGTTTCGGTGCGCGCCTTGCGCAGCGAATCCGCCTGCGCCTTGCCGCGGCCTTCGGCGACGGCCTCGGCGAAATTGGCAAAGAGCACGGTGAACCAGAGCCAGAGATTGATCTGGAAGGAGAAGCCGAGATTGCCGTTGCCGGCGATGAGGTCGCGCAGGAAGAGGACGGTTGTCAGCACCGAGACCGTGGCCACGACAAACATGACCGGGTTTCTGGCCAGCGCGCGGGGGGCGAGCTTCTTGAAGGCGGCACCGATGGCCGGAATGAGGATGCGAGAATCCAGGATGCTCGCGGATTTTGCCTGGCTCATAAGAGACTCCAGCTTTGAAACGAGGATGGCGAACCTTTGCGGTCAGCCCTGTAAAATCTTGAAAATCGCCACAGCAACCAGCAGGCCTGCCATCATCACCAGGATGACGTCGGAGGCTTGGGGGCCCGGCCCATGTCTCCGTCCCGGCGCGCCGGGGCGGCGATGGATGCTGTGGCGAAGCCGGCGACGGAGGATCATGGCATCACCTCAGAAGGTCTGGCCGGCGATCATGACCAGGTGCTCGACGATCGGGCCAAGGGCCAGCGCGGGGAAGAAGGTCAGGCCGCCGACGATCAGGATCGTGCCGACAAGCAAGCCGACGAACAGCGGACCGTCCGTCGGGAACGTGCCGGCCGAGGCTGGGGCCGCCTTCTTGGTGATCAGCGAGCCGGCGATGGCAAGCGCCGGGATGATGACCAGGAACCGGCCCATCAGCATGCCGATGCCGAGCGTGACGTTGTACCAGGGCGTATTGCCGGTCAGGCCGCCGAAGGCCGAGCCGTTGTTGGCCGCTGCCGACGTATAGGCATAGAGGATCTCGGAGAAGCCGTGGGGGCCGGCGGTGCCGATCGAGGCGACGGCGAAGGGCAGCACGGTGGCGATCGCGGTGAAGACGAGCATGGCGAGCGGCAGGCAGAGGATGGCGAGAACGGCCATCTTCATTTCCTTCGCCTCGATTTTCTTCCCCAGATATTCCGGCGTGCGGCCGACCATCAGGCCGGCGACGAAGATGGCGACGATGATGAAGAGCAGGATGCCGTAGAAGCCGGCGCCGACACCGCCGACGATGATCTCGCCGAGCTGCATGTTGATCAGCGGGATCAGGCCGCCGAGTGCGGTGAAGCTGCCATGCATCGCATTGACCGCGCCGCAGGAGGCGGCGGTGGTGATGACGGCGAAGAGTGAGGACAGGGCGACGCCGAAGCGCACCTCCTTGCCTTCCATATTGCCGCCGCCAAGACCGAAGGCATGCAGGAGCGGATTGCCGGCGGCTTCCGCCCAATAGGTGACGATGACGCCGGCGACAAAAAGCACGCCCATCGTGGCCAAGATCGCCCAACCCTGGCGCTGGTTACCGACCATGCGGCCGAAGACGTTGGTGAGAGCCGCACCGATCGCAAAGATCGACACCATCTGGATGAGGTTGGAAATCGCGTCGGGATTTTCGAAAGGATGAGCGGAATTGGCATTGAAGAAGCCGCCGCCATTGGTGCCGAGCATTTTGATGGCGAGCTGCGAGGCGACGGGGCCGACGGCAATCGTCTGCTTGGCGCCTTCGAGCGTCGTGGCATCAATATAGGGGCCGAGCGTCTGCGGCACGCCGAGATAGACGAAGACGAGCGTCAGCACGATGCAGCTCGGCAGGAGGATGTAGAGCGTGCCGCGGATCATATCGACCCAGAAATTGCCGATCGCCTTGCCGGAGGCCCGGGCGAAGGCACGGATAAAGGCGACTGCGATTGCCATGCCGGTCGCCGCGGACAGGAAATTCTGCACCGTCAGTCCGGCCATCTGCGTGAGGTAGGACATCGTGCTTTCGCCGCCGTAGTTCTGCCAGTTGGTGTTTGTCGGAAAGCTGACGGCGGTGTTGAAGGAAAGCTCCGGCGGGACGGCGGCCATGCCGGCCGGATTATAGGGCAGAACGCCTTGCAGGCGCATCAGCGCATAGAGAACGAGGACGCCGAGCAGGTTGAACATCAGCATGGAGAAGGCATAGGAAGTCCAATGCTGCTCCTCGCCTTCGCCGGTGCCGGCAATACGGCAAAGCCCCCGTTCGATCGGAACGAGGACCGGTGAAAGGAATGTGCGCTCGCCGTTATAAACACGCGTCATGTAGCCGCCGAGCGGTTTGACGAGCACGAGGACGATCCCGCAATAGAGCAGGATCTGAAGCCATCCGTTGAGGGTCATGAGGTCAACTTTCAATAGCCGGCCGCTTTCGGTCACGCATGCGCGACGTCGCAAGCGCCAGTTCTCGTCAAAAACGTTCTGGGCGAAGGAGAGCGTAGGTGAGATAAAGTGTGAGAAACACGGTTACCGCACCGCCCAGGACATTATCGAGGGTCATCGTCGTTTCTCCTGTCAGAGCCTGTCGCAGGCACGGGTGTAGGCAAAGCACAGCGCGAAGAATAGGATCGCCGTGCCGAGTAAAATGATATCCATCATGATCGTGACTCCTGTCGTTCGTCTTGGAGTCAGACAAGATAAAGGGCGCCCTCCCGGAGGCGGCCGCCTTTCATGCTTTCTGGCGTGGAGATGATCTTTCCGACCTCTCGGCCACGAATATGGAGCCGAAGGGCATAAAGGTTCGAGATTGCCGGGACGGCATCAATATAAAAATCTTATAAATGCTTTTAGGCGGCCAGAGCGGAAACGGTGGCGCCGGCAGACAAGACGCCGGAGCGCGGTGGCGTAGTGCGAGCTTGAAAATTCAAGGGTCGACCCGGAACTGATAACGGCCTTCGGCGCTGCGGCCGTCCATCGAGAGGACGCGCCAGTCGAGGGTATAGAGGCCGGGCGCCATCGAAGGGTCGAGCGGGATCTTGAATATGGACCCTTCGGGACCCGAGAGGAACGGCTTGCCCAGGGGAAGCGCCTTGCCCTGGGCGTCGAGCAGGGTTGCGGTCGAGCGGGCAAGATCAACCGGGCCGGTGAAGGTGAGCTCGACATTGGCGGGCACCAGCAGTTCTTCCTGCTGTGGCGAAGGAAGCGAGGCTTCTTCCAGGGCTGCAGTCGCCTGGCTGGCGGCGAAGAGAAGGGATGCGAACAGGCAGAATGACGCGATCGACTTCATGACGGCTTCCTATATTGCCGATCCGCATGGCGCCGGGAGCGGTCATGCTCCGTCGCGTCCTGCGGGCCACTTGCCTAATAATGCTGCGGGGGGCGATTTCGATCCCGCGTCCGCAGAATGACGCGCATCGGCCGCCCCGGATTGTCCCTTTGAAGGGCGGCATGCCAATCGTCGACCAACCTGCGCCAGAATTTCCTGAGCCGTCTTGGGATCATCGAGGAAAGCCGGTCTCTGCCGACATTGTCGTTATCATGCTTCATCGCTTGGTCGCCCTTCCCACTTGCCGTGGTTCATGATCAAGACTGTACTCTGCGGCGCGCCCTTCCGGAATCATACGGAGGTTTATTGGCGGTTATCTTTCGGGCTACGCATCTGAGCATTTCGTCACGCGCTGAGCAAAAGCTTGCTATGGCAGTTGAATCGAAGCGGCTTCCGGTTTTATAGTCACGGCAACGGCACCCCCTCAATCGCGGGGCCATAGGGAAGGAACCGACGATGACCAAAGTCCGTGCGCTGGTGCTGGAGCGCCAGCATGAGCTTGCGCTGCGCGATATCGATCTGCCGCTGGATACAGGGCCGGGGCAGGTAAAGATCAGGATTCACACCGTGGGTGTCTGCGGTTCGGACGTTCACTATTACACCCATGGCAAGATCGGCCCCTTCGTCGTCAACGCGCCAATGGTGCTCGGCCATGAGGCGGCCGGCACGGTGGTCGAGGTCGGAGCAGGCGTGACGCATCTCAAGATCGGTGACCGCGTCTGCATGGAACCCGGCATTCCCGACCCGAACTCCAAGGCAAGCCGGCTCGGTCTCTACAATATCGATCCTGATGTCAGCTTCTGGGCGACGCCGCCGATCCATGGCGTGCTGACGCCGGAAGTGGTGCATCCGGCCAATTATACTTTCAAGCTGCCCGACAATGTCAGCTTCGCCGAGGGCGCCATGGTCGAGCCCTTTGCGGTCGGCATGCAGGCAGCCGCCAAGGCGAAGATCGCGCCCGGCGATACCGCGGTCGTCCTCGGCGCCGGACCGATCGGCACGATGGTGGCGATCGCCGCGCTTGCTGGCGGCTGCGCCCGGGCGATCGTCGCCGACCTCGCCCAGCCGAAGCTCGATATCGCCGCACGATACCAGGGCGTCATTCCGGTCAACATCCGCGAGAAGAGCCTGATCGAAGAGGTCGGCCGGTTGACCGACGGCTGGGGTGCGGATGTCGTCTTCGAATGCTCCGGTTCGCCGAAGGCCTGGGAGACGATCATGGCGCTGCCGCGCCCGGGCGGCGTCATCGTCGCTGTCGGCCTTCCGGTCAACCCGATCGGCTTCGACGTCTCGACGGCATCCACGAAGGAGATCCGGATCGAAACGGTGTTCCGCTACGCCCACCAGTATGAACGGTCGATCGCGTTGCTCGGCTCGGGAAGAGTGGATCTGAAGCCGCTGATTTCGGAAACCTTCAGGTTCGAGGATTCGATCAAGGCCTTCGATCGCGCGGTCGAAGCGCGCCCGAGCGACGTGAAGCTGCAGATCGTGATGGAGTAGAGGCGCCACATCGCACTTACCGGCGCCTGCCGTTTGATTTCACCCGGCGAAAAACAAGAGCCGCGCCCGCGACGACGGCCGCGGCTGCGACCGCAATCAGCAGATGCCGATGAAGGGGAAGGTGGCCGAGTGTCTGCTGAATGCCGTGGCCGAACAGGTAGCCGAGCGCGGTGAATAGCTGCCCCCAGACCAGCGCGGCTGCGGCATTCAGGACGACGAATTTTCCCGTCGCTATCCCCGTCGTGCCGATGACGATCGGGCTGATCGTCCGCAATCCCACCAGAAAGCGAAACGCCAGGATGAAGCCGGTCTGATATTTTTCCAGCAGCCGGGTGACGCGAGCGAGCGCGGGTTTTTCCATCAGCCGGCGGACAAGAGCCCATTGCGCGGCATAGCGGCCGGCGAAGAACCAGAACTGGTCGCCGGCGAAGGATCCGGCCACCGCCGCCAGCGACGCCGACCAATAGGGGAGCAGCCCGCGGTGGGAAATCACGCCGCCGAGAAAGGCGGCGGTTTCGCCTTCGAAGGCGGCGCCCAGAAAGATCGCCAACAGGCCGTAATTCTCGATCAGCGCTTCGATAGACATGGCAGCCCGTCCCGGTTGTTCCCGAAGGGTCAGGCCACGGGCTTCAAATCTGCAAGCAGCGTCGGGATCAGCTCCGACACCGTCGGGTGGATCGGCACCGACCATTTCAGCGCGGGATAGGTCGTTCCCGCATTCATCGCATCGATCAGGCCGTGGATCACCTCGTCGCCCTCGATGCCGAGGATCGCCGCGCCGAGGATTTGCTTGGTCTCGGCATCGGCGATCACCTTCATGAACCCCTTGGTTTCGCCGCGTTCGGTGGCGCGGCCGACGCGGCTCATCGGCCGGGTCGAGACCATGATCCTGCGGCCGGAGGCGCGCGCCTGTTTCTCGGTCATGCCGACGCGGCCGAGCGGCGGGTCGATGTAGAGCGCGTAGGCGGGGATGCGGCTCGACACCTTGCGGTTCTCGCCGTCGAGGAGGTTGGCGGCGGCAATCTCGAAATCATTGTAGGAAGTGTGCGTGAAGGCGCCGCGGCCGTTGCAGTCGCCGAGCGCAAAGATGCCTTCGACATTGGTGGCGAGCGTGTCGTCGACGGTGATATATCCGCGCTTGTCCGTAACGACGCCGGCGGCATCGAGGCCGAGGTCGTCGGTGTTCGGCCTGCGGCCGGTGGCGATCAGCACATGGCTTGCATCGATCCTGGCCGGACCGGCGGTGACGCCGACCCCGCTGCCGTTTCGCGCGAAGGCGATGTCGCCGGCGTCGGTGTGAACCGCGATGCCCTCAGAGCGCAGGATGTCGGCGATCGCGTCGGATATATCCTCGTCCTCGCGCGATGCGAGCTTCGGACCGTGTTCGACGACGCTGACCTCGGCGCCGAAGCGGCGATACATCTGCGCGAATTCCAGCCCGATATAACTTCCGCCGATCACCGCCAGGTGCCGCGGCAGCGTGTCGAGATCGATGATCGAGGTGCTGGTAAGGTAATCGATCCCGCCGATGCCCGGCAGATCGGGGATGACCGGCCGCGCGCCGACATTGAGGAAGATGCGCGGCGCCGTCAGCGTCTCGCCATTGACGCGGATGGTCTTTGCATCCTCGAAACGGGCGTGACCGTAAATCACACTCATGCCGTCCATGCTGTCAAACCAGCCGATCAGGCCGTTGCGGGCATTCTTCGTCACCGTCTCGGCGCGGGCTCTGACCACCTTCATGTCGATGGCGATCTCGCCCGGGATGTTGACGCCGTAAATGGCACCGTTTCTTGCGACATGGGCGGCGCGGGCGCTGGCGACCAGGGTCTTGGTCGGCATGCAGCCGGCATTGACGCAGGTGCCGCCGAGAAACTTGCGCTCGATGAGGGCCACTTTCATGCCCTTCTCGACCATCCGAGCGGCGAGAAATGGACCGGCCTGGCCGGCGCCGATGACTATGGCGTCGAAGTTTTTCATGCGACGGCCCCCACGATCAGCGCCGCGCCGATGACGGCGACGGCATCCTCGATGAGCGCGGCCGGCAGATCTTTGCCGAAGGAGGCGGCAAGCCTGCCGCGGACGGCGGCGCCGCCATAGGTGCCGATGACGGCGCCGATCACGCCGGCGATCAGCCCGCCGAAGAGCAGGCTGCTGGCCGCGCCGATCGTCGCGCCCGAAAGCGCGCCCGTGACGATACGGGTGCCGAACTGCACCGGCACCTTGCGCGACGGCGTGGACGGCAATTGGTCAGTGATCAGCTCGATGACGGCGAGGATCGTGAAGATCCACGGCGTCCACTGGTAACCCATGAAGGCAAGCGGCGTCTGGGAGACATCGAACCAGCCGAGAGCGGCGCCCCAGGCGACGGCGGCCGGCGCCGTCATGGCGCGAAGACCCGCTATGACGCCAATCAGCAATGCAAGAAGCAGAAACATGCGCGATCCCCCTCTTTGCCGGCTTTCGAGCCGTAGCTGCGGGAAAGTTGCACATTGTCAGGCGCGTGGCAATTCGCCGATACGCACCTTTGTCTCATGCATGTCGTTGTCCCAAAACCGCTCCACACTTTTGGGCGACATGCATTAGTTCGCAAAGGCGGCGATGCCGGTGATCGCCCGGCCGATGATCAGCGCGTGGATGTCGTGCGTGCCCTCATAGGTGTTGACCACCTCGAGGTTGACGAGATGGCGGGCGATGCCGAATTCGTCGGAAATGCCGTTGCCGCCGAGCATGTCACGGGCGGCCCGCGCCATCTCCAGTGCCTTGCCGCAGCTGTTGCGCTTGAGGATCGAGGTCAGCTCCACCGGCGGGGCGCCTTCCTCCTTCATGCGGCCGAGCCGCAGGCAACCCTGAAGGCCGAGGGCGATCTCGGCGGCCATATCGGCGAGCTTCTTCTGGATCAGCTGGTTGGCGGCGAGCGGCCGGCCGAACTGCTTGCGCTCAAGCGTATATTGCCGTGCCCTGGCATAACAATCTTCCGCCGCGCCGAGAGCGCCCCAGGCAATACCGAAGCGAGCCGAGTTGAGGCAGGTGAACGGTCCCTTGAGGCCGGTGACGCCGGGCAGGAGGTTTTCCTCGGGCACGAAGACCTCGTCCATCACCACTTCGCCTGTGATCGAGGCGCGCAAGCCCACCTTGCCGTGGATGGCGGGAGCCGAAAGCCCTTTCCAGCCCTTTTCGAGAATGAAGCCGCGGATGAGGCCGTCCTCGGTCTTTGCCCAGACGACGAAGACATCGGCGATCGGGGCATTGGAGATCCAGGTCTTCGAGCCGGTGAGGCTGTAGCCGCCGTCGACCTTTTTGGCGCGCGTCGCCATCGAGCCAGGGTCGGAACCATGATCGGGTTCGGTCAGGCCGAAACAGCCGATCCATTCGCCAGCCGCCAATTTCGGCAGGTATTTCACCTTCTGCGCTTCGGAGCCGAAGGTCTCGATCGGCACCATGACCAGAGAGGACTGCACGCTCATCATCGAACGGTAACCGCTGTCGACCCGTTCGACCTCGCGAGCGATCAGGCCGTAGGCGACATAACCGAGGCCGGCACCGCCGTAAGCGGGCGAGATCGTCGGGCCGAGCAGGCCAAGTTCGCCCATTTCGCGGAAAATGGCGGGATCGGTCTTTTCATTGCGAAAGGCGTCGAGAACGCGGGGAGCGAGCTTTTGCTGTGCATAGGCATGGGCGGTATCCTGCACCATGCGCTCCTCGTTGGTCAGCTGCTCCACCAGACGGAACGGGTCGGCCCAGTCGAAAACCTCGCGCGTATGCTGCATGGCGGCGTCTCCTCACCGTTCATCAGGCTTGCCTTCAAACTGGCCATAGACCCGCCGACCGATCGCGTCAACAGCGGGCGCACGCGTCGAAAAGACGAGCCGCGCCATCTTTTCAAACGCCGCGGCATGATCCACTTTGCCCGCGTTCGATTCTGGAATGAGGAGGCGGAAATGTCGTCAAGCGATCTGTTCGTATCGGCCGAAGGCGCCGAATGGGTCAATCCGGAGCCCGGCGTCGTCAGGCGCATCATGACCTATCTGCCCGAAATGATGATGGTGGAAGTGGCGTTCGAAAGCGGCGCCGTCGGAGCTGCCCATTCGCATCCGCACATCCAGGCAAGTTATGTCGCCGAAGGCAGCTTCGAAGTGACGATCGATGGCCGCACCGAGGTGCTGAAACAGGGCGGCAGCTTCATCGTGCCGCCCAATCTCGTTCACGGCGTCAAGGCGCTGGAAAAGGGCCGGCTGATCGATAGCTTCACGCCGCATCGGGCCGAGTTTCTCAAGTAATCACGTTTCGGATTCCGATCGACGCGTGGCGTTGGCGGCGGCGACAAAGGGCGGCACGAAGCGCGCATCTTCGCCGCGCACGGCCGCGCGCAGGAAGTCGATGACGGCGCGCACGCGCGGCACCTGTTTCAGGTCGCGATGGCAGGTGATCCAGTATTGGCGCTTGAGGTCGATCTCCTCGGGCAGCACGCGCACGAGCTCGGGATAACGGCTGGCGAAGAAATAGGGCAGGATGCAGAGGCCGAGGCCGTTTCGGGTGGCGGTGAGTTGCGCGAAGATGCTGGAGCTCTGGAACTGCGGCTTGATGCGCGGATGCACGTCGCTGAGATAGTCGAGCCCCGGCGCAAAAATCATTTCCTCGATATAGCTGACGAAGGGATGCTCAAGCAGATCCTCACGGCAGGTGATATCGGGCGCCTTTGCGAGATAGTCGCGCGAGCCGTAAATCTGCAGATGATAGTCGGTCAGCTTCTCGGCGTAGTAAGGCCCGCCTTTCGGCTCATCGAGCACAACGGAAAGATCGGCCTCCTTGCGCGACAGCGACATGATCTGCTGGATCGTCACCAGCTCGAGCGAGAGATGCGGATGCTGGGCGGCAAACTGCGGCAGCACGGTGGCGAAGAAGAAATTGGCAAAGCCCTCCGGTGCGCTCAGGCGCACGAGGCCGCGCTGCGCCATCGAGCCGTCGGCGAGGTCGGCGCGCAGCCGCTCGGTCTCCTGCTCCATCCGCTCGGCCGTCTCGACGAATCGCGTCCCCATGGCGGTCAACACGTATCCGCGCGGATTTCGCTCGAACAGCTTGACCTTGAGGGTGAATTCCAGCCGGTCGATACGGCGCGAGACGGTGGCATGGCTGGAGCGCAGCTGGCGGGCCGCCGTCGAGAGCTGGCCGGTGCGGGCGACGGCGAGAAAAAACTGCAGATCGTCCCAGGTAAACTGCGGTGGTTTGGTCATCGCGATTCCCTTTATTCAAAATCCAATAATGAATTGCGTAATCCGCACCTGCCGTCATTATCGCTGGTTTCCAGCAGGGGCCGATGCGATGCTGTTCAAACTCGCCTAGTAAACGCCTGTGGCCGACCACCTTCTCGCGGACTTCTTCCGTAATACGCGCAAAATATATTCCGATAATCAGACAATCCGTTGGGCGGGAAGCAGGTAAACTTCCTATCGCCGACACAATATCCAAGTCCGAGAGCCGCCGAGGAAATGGTCTCCCTTGGGGCAAACTCTTCCCGATGATCTGCAGTTTGCGTTTGGTTGTCCAGCGTCTCCGCCGGACGCCACCGACCATCAGATCAACCTGTCGAAACTGGATAAGCCATCCTCAAGCCTGTGCTTGAGCCTTCCTGCTTATACTGAGTGCCCGGCCGACCGTAGGGCAGTTCCCGCCGTCTGGCGGCCTAATCCACAGCGCTATCACGCCGCTTGGTCGTGGCGCACTATGGCTTGGCAGATGTCTGCGGTTCTCCCAAAGGATTTGGAAAAATCAATCGATTCGGCCCGAGCCTGGATCATCATCAGTCACATTCGCATCGTCTTCAGATCGACCGCAAGATACTATGTTTATTGAATTCTTTTCGAGCCAAGCTCCAAGACTCTTTGGTGTATGTATTAATTATTCTTAACTACTATTGAATATGATTATTATTATGTTAACCTTAAAAGTATCTGGGGGCCATCGGCGCCTTTTCAAGGCGGAAATTCGATCATGAAGCTTTCGCAGATAATATCGCCAGCTAGGCCTCAATATAGGGTGAGAAGTGGTTCTCGCCTAAATCAAACAATACTGTGCATGGTATTCGCAGCAATTGTTCCATTGACGGCGGCATCAGAAGAGTTACCTGCGCCCACGAAATCGGTCTCGGTTGTGACATCTGGTGACACTTCGGCGCGACGGCCTCAATTGTTGCGTGACGTTCTTCGCTCAGGCGATAAATTGGATCTTGCATTTTACGAAAGCTTGGCCTCCGTCGAAGATCGCTGGACGGGCTCACGGGGCACGGTTCCCTGGAACTTTTACCAGCGGCCCGAGCTCACTGGCGAATACGTCGTTGAAGCGGACGGGACGATTTCGCTTCCTCTTTTGGGACGCTTCCCGGTTCGAGGGCTTCCTCCGGCGGATGTGGAGGCGATAATTCTTCCTTCGTACGAAAGTTTGGTCGGCAGAAAGGGGTTCGTGAATATCGTCAAGATTGAGCACCAGCCAATTTATATTACTGGCCCGGTTCGGAATCCTGGGTCGTTTCGATATGTTGATGGCATGACTGTTCTGCACGCCGTCGCGCAAGCCGGCGGCATGGCTGCGAAGAGTATTGAGCCATGGCAGAGTGTGGAAATATCACGCCAGATCGAGCGGTTGAAGGCTGGGCTGGCCGATCTGAAGCGGCTTGCGTCGCGAACCGAAGTGCTCAGGGCGAAACGCGATTCCGTACAAATTGCCAGCATTGGCACACCTGTTCTTGGTCCCGATCCCGATGCTCAACGGCTGCTGGATGATGAAGCATGGCAGCGCCAATTGGTAACGACGAGCAAGGATGCGCAGAGCAGTGCTTACGCAAAATCTGTTGCCAATGCTCAGGCCGATCTCGATCTGCGTCAGGCACGCGTCGGCAATTATGATGCAACCATTCGGGTTCGTCAGGATCGGCTGGCAAGTATCGAGAATTTGGCCAAAAACAAACTTGTCACCAGCATTGAGTTGACCCGGGCACAAAGCGAACTGACCGAGTCGGAAGATCGAAAGCAGCAAGCCGTCATCGATGTCGAGAGCGCAAAGCAACGGCTGGCGGCAGCAAAACAAGACGTTGAGCGCGATCGTATCGAACGCAAGATCGAGATCGAAAAGTCGGCTGCGGATGCCGAAAGAGGCCTATCCACGGCGTTGAAGACGACCGAGAGCGATCTTGAAATTTTCCGGTCCATGGTGTCGTCGAATGATACTGCCGATGTTGAATTCGAAATCGTTCGGCCTGGACCGAATGGTGTCATCGTCGAACCTGCGACCGAAGAAACGGTCTTACAGCCTGGCGATCTGATCAAAGTACATTGAGGCATAACCACATACTCTTCCCGACTGGGAGAGTTTAGTCCTCCTCTCGGCCAAAGAGCTCAGGGGCATCGTCGATTTGCGATTTGTCACGCGGTCCAAAACGCCAAGGAGAGCTTATGTCTATAATCGAAGCTTTAGAATCCTCGCATTCCTCGATGCCGGTCCAAGGTCCGATGTTCAATTTGCCAAGGACCTCACTCGTCATTCCAACCTTGAACGAAGCGGAAAACATTAAGCTGCTTTTGCCCCGCATCCCGACATGGGTGCATGAAATCATCATCGTCGATGGGCGATCGACGGACGGAACGCCGGACATAGCGCGAAGCATGCGCGATGATGTCAAGATCGTACTTCAGCCTAAGAAGGGCAAAGGCATCGCATTGCGGACGGGCTTCGAAGCCGCATCTGGTGATATGATCGTGATGCTTGATGCTGACGGGTCGATGGATCCCTACGAAATCATCCTGTTCGTCGCGGCTCTTGTTGCAGGTGCGGATTTCGTCAAGGGTTCGCGCTTTATGCAGGGTGGCGGCACCAGCGACATGACCGTCATCCGCCGTTTCGGCAATCTGGGCCTGACCCTCCTGGTCCGGATGCTCTATGGCAGCTCTTTTAGCGATCTTTGCTACGGCTACATGGGCTTTTGGAGACGGCATGTTCCCTTGCTGCGCGCCGATTGCGACGGCTTCGAAATTGAGACGCTGATCAATTTGCGGGCTCTCAAGAACAACCTCAAAATCATGGAGGTCGCGAGCTTTGAATCGGAGCGTATCTACGGCGTCAGCAATCTGCGTGCGCTTCCGGACGGCTGGCGCGTGCTGAAGACGATCTTCCGAGAACGCGTCAGTACGCCGACGGGCGTCCAAGTCCTCGAGCAGGGCATTTCCTGAGGTCTGGATTCAATTGGCGAGGCCGCATGATGCGCATTTTGATGCTCAGCGCGAGATACCTGCCTTTTGCCGGAGGAACGGAAACCCATGTCAGCGAGGTCGCAAGCCGGCTCGTGCGCAAGGGGCATGCGGTGACGGTATTGACGGGCAATCCCGACGGCCTTCTTCCGGCAGCGGAAACCCGAGACGGCGTGCAGATTGTCAGGCTGAAGACGTTTCCCCGTGGGCGGGATTGGTGCTTCGCTCCCGGCGTGTTCAGGGCGGTTGCCGAAGGGGATTGGGACCTGATGCATGTTCAGGGCTACCACACCTTCCTGGCACCGCTGGGAATGGCCGCCGCATCGCGCAAAGGCCTTCCTTTCGTGGTCACCTTTCACAGCGGTGGCCATTCGTCGCCATTTCGGACCTCGATCCGGCGCCTCCAACATAGAATGCTTGCGCCTCTGGCTGCCAGGGCAGCGCAACTCATTGGCGTGTCGCGATTCGAAGCGGATCTCTTCAGCCGGAGTATGGCAATCGCGAGAGATCGGTTCATCGTTATCCCCAATGGCGCGCGCCTGCCGGAAACATCCGGGCGGCGACCGGCTTCGCCTCACGACAGGCCGCTGATTGTCTCGCTCGGCAGGCTGGAGCGCTATAAAGGTCATCATCGGGCGCTTGCTGCATTTCATGTCCTGGCACAGAAATTCCCTGATATGCGCCTTCGGATCCTGGGAGAAGGACCCTATGAGGCGAAGCTGCGTCAGCAGGTGGCCGAGCTCGGGCTTGGCAACCGTGTCGAGATCGGGGCAATTCCGCCTGCCGACCGGTCTGCAATGGCCGATCTTTTGTCTTCGGCCGCTCTCGTCGTACTCCTCAGCGATTATGAAGCTCATCCCGTGGCGGTTATGGAGGCGCTTTCGGTCAAGGCTCCCGTACTGACCGCCGACACATCCGGCTTTCGGGAGCTGGCTGAGGAGGGCCTCGTGCGATCCGTTCCGCTCAACGCTTTGCCAGACTTCATCGCGCGTGAAATGCTGGCGGCCATGGACGCGGGGCCGATCTCAATCGAGACGAGGTTGCCGGACTGGAACGATTGCACGGACCGGCTGCTGGTGGTGTACAAACGCGTCCTTTCGCATCCGCAGCCTGAACTGCGAACCGGTCCTGCACTGCTTGGAGATTTGAAGCACCATGACCGTTGTTAAGGGGCGGGCTTCTCCAGGCCGGCAGAAGGCCTACCAGGACGGAGCTTATCGTCATGGTTATCCAGGAAGGGTTTCCATTCCACGCGTCGGTCTGTGGATCGCCGCATTTCTGGGCCTGCGCAGGCAGGACAGCGCGGTCGGGGACGTTGCCGATCCTTCATCGCTGGGGATGTCGCCGGTCTTTGCCTTCCTATGCGGCTGCGCCCTTGTTGTGGCCGCTCTTGCTGCAAATGCCAGTCGGCTGGGAGAGGGCTGGGCGGTTCCAACGTTCTATTGCGCCATCGCCGCGATCTTTCTCCCCGCGGCGGCGCGAATCATCCATCCGGGAGCCAGCCGCCTGGAGCGCTTGGCGCTCATAGTGATCGTCACCTCAGCCCTCTTCGTGGTACGTCTCATCCGCGCGCCCGTCGCCTTCATAGACCATGACGAGTTCCTGCATTGGGCGACGGTGAACGACATTCTGGAGGCGGGACGACTGTTCCTGCCCAATCCGCTTTTGCCGGTCAGCCCGCTCTATCCCGGGCTGGAGCTCATAACGTCCGCTTTGGTCAGCCTCTCCGGACTGTCCGTTTTCGCGGCAGGCCTCATTGTGTTGGCGGCGGCACGGATGATGCTGATGCTCACGCTATTCCTGCTCTTTGAGAAGATCACGGGCTCGGCACGGATCGCCTCCATCGCCTGCCTGATCTATATGGGCTCGTCCACGTTTTTGCTGTTCGACGTCCACTATTCCTATGAAAGCCTGGCGATCCCCATGCTTGCGGCGGTGCTGTTGGCTTCGGAAAGCCGACGCATGGAGCGAAGCGACGCGGCAGCCTGGCCGACGGTCGTCGCCGCCATGGTCCTGATCGTGGCGCTTGCGGCTACTCATCATCTCACCTCCTATTTTTGCACGGCCCTTCTGTGCGCCACGGCGGTGATGGAAAGCCTGAGACAGGGCGCGTCCGCTATGCGGAGGCGGCAGGCGATCCTGCTGGCCTTGATCGCCGTGATTGCTCCGGTCGCCTGGTCGAAGATCGTCGGGAATCCCACCGGCGGCTACATCCTTCCCGTACTGGCGGGCGGCCTGCACGAGGTAGCGCAACTCGTGTCGAGTTCGACCTCGACGCGTAAGCTTTTCGTGTCGGACACGGGAGCCTTAGCGCCTGCTTGGCAACGTTACCTGACGATGGCGGGCGTCGCGCTAATCTGCCTGGGACTTCTCACCGGCTTTCTCCGCTCGCTCGTTTTCAACGGGCAGCCTCGGAATGCGAGCATCCTCTGGCCGCCGACCAGATGGCGCCTATGGCGGTCAAGCCTCCTCGTTGTCCTCGTTCTGGTGACGCTGGCCTACCCCCTCAGCATCATCTTCCGCCTGACGCGCAGTGGGTGGGAGATCGGCAACCGCATCGGCTCGCTATCCTTTCTCGGCGTCGCAATTGTCGTCGCGGTGGCCGTTGCGGCGTTCTGGCACGGCACGTCGCGTGGCTGGCTGCGCGCAACGGCGCTTGCCGCCGCCGCAACGATGGTGCTGATTGCTGGCGTCATCAGCTCCGAGGGACCACGTATCCTGGTTCCGGCCGGCTATGAAGTGTCGGCCGACTCCTCGTCGATAGAACCGATGGGGATCAGCGCCGCAAGGTGGACCAGGGAATGGCTGGGCGGCGACCAGCATTTCGCAGCCGACCGGATCAATCGCCTGCTCCTGTCCACCTACGGCCGGCAAAAGGTCTCGACCACGCTCGAGAGTGGGCAGGATACAGGCATGGCCATCACTGCAGCCGATCTCGGTCCGATGGAACGCAAGCTGCTGATCGACTCGGGAATCGGTTTCGTCATGGTCGACCTGCGCATGACCACCGGCCTGCCTGGTGTCGGCGTCTATTTCGACGGCGGCGCGCAAGACCGAAACCACATGGTCCCCCTCCAGTCGTCGTCGCTGCTCAAGTTCAATTCCGAGCCCGATGTCGACCGTAGCTTCGACAACGGCTTCATGGTCATTTTCGACGTCGGGCGGCTCGGGAAAACACGGCAGCCCTCCGTCCCCGGTAAGCGGACTGGAGAGCCGGCGCAATCCTTGGGACGAACAGACGGAGATTCGCGATGATCGATAGCCGTATCGACGCTTTCATGTGCGTCCATTCGCGGGACATCGAATATTTGCTCGAAGCGTCCCTTCGCTCCTACCAGCAGCATTTCCCCGATAAGGGAAACCTGACCATGGTCACCGACAACCCGGCCGCTTTAAGGGTCTTCCTCGACGCGAAGGGTCTCATGCCCGGCGCCGCCGTCACCGGCGACAACGACTGGCTTTCGGCCAGCGAACTGGAACTTCCCGGCTGGTTTCGGCAGCAGATCATCAAGCTGCGTGCCTTCGAATTCTGCAGGACCGAGCATTTCTGTAATCTCGGCGCGGACACACTGCTGCTGCGGCCCATCGCGAGGAACGATCTGATCGACGGGCGCGAACCGGTTCTCTATTATTCCAGCCACAGGCTTCCCGATCTGCACTACCGTTTCGAGAAGAAACGGTTGCGCAATGTTGCGAAGATCCTCGGCGTCGCGCCGGCCCGGTCTTCTCGCTACGTCGATTTCATCAACGATTTCTTTTGCTTCAAGCGCGAATGGCTCATTGCGCTGAATGACTACATCGCGGCGAAATACGGCTCAAAACCCTACGTCGAGTTGCTCAAGGGGCTGAGCGCGTCAAAAGACCAGACACGGTTCGGGGAATGGACGCTCTATTCCGTCTTTCTGCTCGATGTGATGCACCAGTCGCCGACGATGCGCGATGCGCGCGGGGCCTATCTGACGCAGATCCATAGCCGTCTCGGCCTCACTCTGAGCCGGCTGGACAGCAAGATCGTTCATCTCGTCCAGAAATCCTTCGACCCGAACGTGATCCGCCAGAAACTCATGAAGGTGAACCCGGGTGCCGCTCAGATCATCGGCGCGACGGCATTGGCGGATGCAGGAGCTCCTCCCGGATGATGGCCCGCCGTGTCTTTCTGGGAACCATTCCGCTGTGGGTTCTTGCCGCTGCGTCGGCCGTAACGTGGCTGCCCGAAACCTTTTCGACCTGGGAGAAGGCGGTCCGCCTGGCGCTCTGCGCGCCGCTGATACTCTATCTCCCGGGGCGCATGCTGGCGGACACCCTGCGCATAGAAGGCGATATGGTCACGAGGGGGACGCTCTCGGTGTTCCTGAGCTTTGCGGTCTGCATTTTTTTGGGGCTTCTGCTGCATGTCGTCGGGCATCTAGATGCGCGAGGCTGGGTCTACGCGTTGGGCCTGACGACGATCGCCGTTCGGTGGCTGAATGTCGTTTTGCAGTTCGCAAGGCCGGTTCCAGCCATTCCCTGGGCTTGGCCCGGCCGCCGTTTTGGGGTCTTCGCAGCGTCCATGGTCTTGGCGACGGGTTCCGTCCTCGTGGCGCGCCCGGTCGCGCTTGAACGCAAGCCGTTTCATTTCACCGAGCTTTGGATGGTGCCCAAATGGAACTGGACGAACAATGTGGTAACGGTCGGCGTGCGCAATTCGGAAGACGCCAAGACGCTTTACAGTCTTGACCTTGTTCTGGGCGGCACATTGATTGGAACGATGCCAGCCTTCGAACTGGCACCTTCCTCCACCCAAACCTTCGAATTCTCCGTGCCGACAAAAACGAGCCCCCCCGCACGGCTGGAAGCCTGGCTCTACAAGGACGGCGACAGGGGAACGATCTACCGCAAGGTCTGGATGACCATCGACACGCTCCAGTCCCCGGCACCGACCGGAATAACCCTTCAGTCCGCTCCGGGGACGAAAAATGGATAATGTCCAGCACCCCGTGCCCGGCAAGCTTACGACGGCAATCGTCATCTGCTGTTATTCCGACAAGCGCTGGGACATTCTCAACAAAGCAATCGAGGCGGCAGCGCGCCAAGTCCCGCCCGCGGACGAGATCGTCGTCGTCGTCGATCACAACCCGGCGCTCGCTCTGCGTCTGCGCACCAAGCGCTTCGAAACGCTGGTCAGGATCGTCGAGAATATTGATCCGCCCGGCCTCTCCGGCGCCCGCAATACCGGAATTTCTGTCAGCTCCGGCGAGGTCATCCTGTTTCTCGACGACGACGCCGTGTCGGATCAAGATTTGCTGGCGACCTTGGTGCGGCAACTGGAGGATCCCTCGGTTCTGGGCGCCGTGTCCGCTATCCGCCCGTTGTGGGAAACAGACCGTCCGTCCTGGTTTCCCGACGAATTCCTGTGGACCCTCGGCTGCACCTATCGCGGCCTTCATCCGGGGCCGGTGCGCAACCTCATCGGCGCGTCCATGTGCATCCGCCGCGACGTCTTCGATCATACGGGCGGCTTCGATTCCGGCTTGGGGCGAACGGCCAAGGCCTTGCCGCTCGGATGCGAGGAAACAGAACTCTGCATCCGGGCAACCAGGGCCCTGCCGGATGGCCGTTTCGTTTTCGAGCCATCGAGCGGCAGCGATCACGCCATCCCCGCCGATCGCGCGACGTGGAAATATTTCCTTCATCGATGCTGGGCCGAAGGGCTTTCGAAGGCAAGCCTGTCGTTGATGGCAGGCTCCGGCGAGGCGTTGGCGTCGGAAAAGACCTATATGACGACGACGTTGCCCCAAGGGGCTATGCGGGGATTCGCTGATCTGTTGCTTGGCCAGCCGAGCGGCCTTCTTCGCGCCGTCGCGTTGGGTGCCGGCCTGGCGGCTACCGCGGCCGGCTTCGCTTTCGGCCGGACCCGCGCTGCCCTTACGCGACCGTTCACCTCCGTTCCTGCTCGCGCTCTCGAACCGGTGGAATAGGCATGATGACCCTCAGCGCCGCCACGACCAAGGTCCGCAGCCTCCTGTTAAATCAGGCGGTTTTGCTCCTCAATGCAGGCATGCTGGGGCTTGGAACGTTGGTGACGGCCATTCTCGGCTTCGTCTACTGGTGGTTCGCGGCGCGTTCCTTTTCGGCCGAAGCTGTTGGCTTCGCCGCCGCTGCCTTATCGTTGATGAATCTCCTCGCGAATCTCGGTGAAGTCGGTCTCGGGCCCTTCCTGATGGGCGAGATAGGCCGTCAGAAGAGAGCGGGCCCCTTTCTGACGGGCGCCCTCCTGGCCTCGTTCAGCGCCTCCATCGTCGTGGGGCTGATCTATCTTGTCATCGCAGCCTATACATCGACGCAGCTTGGCTCGATCGTAGGTTCCTCCGCGACCGATCTCTTCTTCGTCGCGGGTTGCGCTCTGACGGCCGTGACCCTCGTGCTGGACCAAGCCCTGGTTGGCCTTCTGCGCAGTGGCCTTCAACTGACCCGAAATGTCGTCTTTGCCGCCAGCAAGCTTCTTCTACTGATGGCTCTCGGCCTGACACTTGGCCGGGCGACCAGCGGACTGGAGATCTTCACCACCTGGTTTACCGGGCAGCTTGTCTCGCTGGTCGTCGTGGCCGGGCTTCTTGTTTATGCCGGCGGACGCGTTTTCCACCGGCCGGAGATCCGCGCCTTCCGCCCGGTGCTCGGACAGGTTTTCGGCCATCATACGCTCAGCATGGCTGTTCAGGCGCCGGCGCTGCTGTTGCCCTTCGTCGTCACGGTGATGCTGTCCGCTGAGATCAACGCCGCCTTCTATGCAGCCTGGACGGTGCTGAACGTCGCGCTTCTCGTCCCTGCCTCACTCGCCTCGGTGCTGTTTGCCATCGCTATGCGGGAGCCGGAGCTATTTCCTTCGCGCCTGCGCCTGTCGCTCGGCTTGTCGATGCTGGTCTGCGCGGCGACCGCCTTGGCGTTCCTCTTCCTGTCAGGCTTCATGCTCTGGATATTCAATCCGGCCTATGCCGTGATTGCGGGAAATGGCCTCCAGTTTCTTGGAGTTGCTGCTTTCGGAATGGCGTTGAAGTATCATTATCTGGCGGTTCAACGTGTCCGACGGCGCCTGGGTTTTGCCACGCTCGTCCTGACCGGCGGTGCGCTGCTGGAGATCGCAGCCGCCATCGGCGGTGCGCAATTCGGGCTCGCCGGCACAGCCAACTTCTGCGTCATTGCCGTTTCGCTGGAAGGCCTGCTTCTGTGCCCGGCATTGTATTGGGCCACCCGGCACACTGCGACCCAGTCCACCATCGCACCATCAGCGGCTGCCGATGCCGCGACCTACGGCAATTCCCTCGACGAGACAGACCAAATCGGAATTGCGTCACGGGCTTGAAAGGGAGTTTCTTCGCATGAGGCGTATTCATCATTTCCGGAATTTCGCCATCGGCGCGGCGGCGCTGGCGCTTTTTTGGTCTGCTCAGGTCGGACCTACGGACGCGCAGTCATCTGCGCAGCAGTCTTTCGTCACGACGAAAGGGGGGGGCTTCCTTCTGGACGGCAAGCCATTTCGCGTGGCCGGCGTAAACAACCACTATCTGACATTTGGCTCGCCAGGCGAGGTCACCCGTGTGTTGGACGATGCCACGGCAATGGGTGCCAATGTGGTGCGCACCTTCCTGCAGCCGGTGATAGGATCGCTGGACGGCCGGGTGCCGACGATCTGGAATTCAAAAAGCACGGCCGATTCCAGCAATTTGGGAACCAAGGGCATCTATATGATGAGTTGGGATCCGATAACCAACAAGATGGTTCCCAACGACGGACCTGACGGCCTGCAAAAGGTCGATTACCTCATCGCCGAAGCGGCGAAGCGCAAGCTTAAGCTGATCCTCGCATTCGTCGATTTCTGGGCCTATACAGGCGGTGCCCAGCAGATGAACGCCTGGTACGGCAGTTCGGACAAATACACCTTTTTTGCCGCCGATCCGCGAACCCGACGCGATTACAAGGCATGGGTCCGGCATGTTCTGTCGCGCGTCAATACGATTACCGGTGTACGCTATTCCGATGACCCCACCATATTTGCCTGGGATCTGGCCAACGAACCTGACATCCATCCCAAACCGCTCCTTCATGACTGGGTGTCGGAAATGTCAGCCTATGTCAAATCCCTGGCACCGAAACAGCTGGTAACGACGGGCCATGGGAACATGGATCAGAAGCTGGCGGATATGAACATTCCGAGCGTCGATTTCGGCACGTGGCATGGCTACCCATCCTACGTCAAAATGAGCCATTCCGATTTCGATGCCCGCATTCGCGAATACTGCGCGATCGGGCGGGATATCGGAAAACCGGTGATCCTGGAGGAGTTTGGAATTCCGCGATCCGATGCCGATCAGGCAAACGCCTATCGAACGTGGCTGAACACGATCGCCACGTCGGATTGCGGAGGCTGGGTGGTCTGGCGGCTCACCAGCACCCAGGACTCGGGCCTCTATCCTGAGGACGACTACGACAAATTCGACATCCATAATGATGGCAGCCCTGCTTGGCAGGCTCTGCGCGAAGCCGCCCTCAAGCTTCAATAATCAGGGCCACCGGCGCCATTCCGCCGCCAGCATCGAAGGTGGAGGCCGATATCAAGACGAAAACATGCGTGACACGACGATCGGAAGCGCGCCCGCGAACCGGGATGGTTGCGCGAACGGACGAGTGACAGCGATCTCAACACGCCAGAGTATTGACCTAAATGCTTCCATATTTTGCGATCTAAACTGGCTCGCTAGCGTCCTTTCCGGGTCAGCTTGAAGCATTCTGCCGGAGCAGGCGATTGGCGAAGGGCATACCTCTTGGTACGTCCGAGCCGATCGCCTTTGATCCCGATGCCCGGCCCTAGCTGGTTTGCAAGCAAACCACCGGGGGTTGGCTGAAACGGGCCAGCTGATCGACCGGCCGGCTTGGCCGTAGAGCTGGGCTACGACGCGCGCCGGCGGCCGACCATCCGACTCCGAATGAGCCAACAGAATGCTGCAATCTAACCCGGAAAGGCTCTAGCTTCGCCAAATATTCGCGGTATATCCAGGATATCGGGGACAAACTGGAGATTTTCGAAGGTCGGCAGTTATGAATAATGCGGACGGCTCGCTCCGAGAAGCGGTATCGTATATTGACTCATCATCGGGCTATCCCGATTCGAAAGAGGGAATCCGGCAGTGAACTCTTCACGCTTTCTCCAATCAATCGTCGAAGCCGAATCCCATGATACACGCCTGAATTTCACCCGTGCCGCGATTTTTCAGCTTTATAGTGCTTGCCTGCCGACCGGTTCCGCGCCGGCTCAGTTTTCCGTCGAACTCACTCTATCTGAAGAAGCGGTCACGCTCGTCGTGCGGCCGTTCGTCAATAAGGTCGAAGCACTTGGCGGGCTTGTGAAATCCCTGTTTTCGACAAACGCAGAGACCGTACTGCGAGCCCTGCCATGCAGGGTGGAGGATAGGCTTGGATCAGGCATTGGATTGATACTTTTCGTCGACGATGAGCCGATGATTACCATCGGATCTCTTGCAGATGATAGCGGACTGTTTCTTCGCCAGATCGAGCCGGCATCCAGGACGACCTCCGGGGTTGCCACGATCGGTGCGGTGGTAGGCCAACGACTTGCCAGTGTGGTTCCTATTCCGACTGGATCTCTGGATCTGCGTAAGCCGAAATAACTGACGGTTAACCGAGGTCTGCCTCGCTTTTCAAGCCCAGGTCGGCTGAGCTGCGACATGCGTGCGCTGAGCGGGCGCGGTTTCAGCCCTGCCGTACATCGCACGCTCGATCGCCTCCAGCGGTTGGCGGGGTTGTGGAGCGGACTTTCGCATGGCTTGGCAAATGTTGGCCAAGGATTAAGAAAATCAATCGCTTCAGCCGAAGCGTGGATTATCATCGCTCCCATCCGCATCCACCCGGCGGCTCGCCAAGATCTGTCATCGTCAAGACCGTTGGATGGGAGTTTAGGAGTACGGCTACACGGCGTCGTTTGCGCCTGAGTGGATCGCCCTTCAACTGCAGCGGCGTGCTGATCTCAATATACGAATACGCGATTGGTCTTTCGTCTAATGCTGCCATGCCTGCCCAGGCTGCGAAACTGCCCTATTTCTAGGGCTAAGCGCTTACCATTTCGCGCTTTAGGAGCGTTTGCTGGAATTGCCTAGTTTGTCCCTGTTCAAAAACGAACAGATACTGTTTGGAATTAGTTGTAAATCACCCGTTGCTTCAACACGGAATTTCCGTGATCGTAAGGCGAGGGTCGGCCGTTCTGAGGAGTGCGGCTGGCCAAATCTGAACAGATCCGCAATTTGGCTCATCTCTGGGAGGAGAGAATATGGGAAAGAATCTCATCGCGTCCGTTGCATTTCTGCTTGCGAGCAGCACGGCGGTGCTCGCGCAGAGCGCGACCGACGGCAAGGTCAAGGTCGGCATTCTGAATGACCAGTCGGGCGTTTATGCCGACTTCGGCGGCAAGTCTTCCGTCGAGGCCGCCAAGATGGCGGTCGAGGATTTCGGCGGCAAGGTGCTCGGCGTTCCGGTCGAGATCGTCGATGCCGACCACCAGAACAAGCCGGATATCGCCTCCAACATCGCCCGCCAGTGGTACGACACCGAGCAGGTGGATGCGATCATGGAATTGACGACCTCGTCGGTGGCGCTCGCCGTACAGGCAATAGCCAAGGAGAAGAAGAAGATCGACATCGTCACCGGTGCGGCGACGACTGATCTCACTGGCAAGGCCTGCTCGCCTTACGGCTTCCACTGGGCCTATGACACGCATGCGCTGGCCGTCGGCACCGGCGGCGCCCTCGTCAAGCAGGGCGGCGACAGCTGGTTCTTCCTGACCGCCGACTATGCCTTCGGCTATTCCCTGGAGCAGCAGACCAGCGAATACGTCAAGGCGAGCGGCGGCACGGTTGTCGGTGCCGTCCGCCATCCGCTGTCGAGCCAGGACTTCTCGTCCTTCCTGCTGCAGGCCCAATCATCCGGCGCCAAGGTGATCGGCCTCGCGAATGCCGGCCTCGACACCTCGAACGCCATCAAGCAGGCGGCCGAATTCGGCATCACCCAGGGCGGCCAGCATCTGGCGGCGCTGCTCTTCACGCTCGCCGAGGTCCATGGCCTCGGCCTCGAGGCGGCGCAAGGCCTGACGCTGACCGAAGGCTATTACTGGAACCGCGACGACGAAAGCCGCGCCTTCGCCAAGAAGTTCTTCGACCGCACCGGCAAGATGCCGAACATGGTCCATACCGGCACCTATTCGGCAGTGACGCAATATCTGAAGGCGGTGCAGAAGGCCGGCACCGACGAGACGGATGCCGTCGCCAAGCTGCTGCATGAAATGTCCGTGGACGACGTCTTCGGCCGCGGCGGCTCGGTCGGCGCCAACGGCCGGATGATCCACGACATGTACCTGTTGCAGGTCAAGAAGCCTTCCGAAAGCAAGGAGCCGTGGGATTACTTCAACGTTCTCGCCACCATCCCCGGCAAGGAAGCCTATATCGATCCCGCCAAGAGCGGCTGTGATCTGGTGAAGTAAGCATCATGGCGGTTTCCGCGATTGAAACTCAGGCCAAGCCGCGGGTGGTATTGTCAGCCCGCGGCCTGCGCCGTGATTTCGGCGGCTTCACGGCCGTCAAGAACGTCGATCTCGACGTGCACGATGCCAGCGTCCATGCGCTGATCGGCCCGAACGGCGCTGGCAAGACGACGGTCTTCAACCTGCTGACGAAGTTCCTGCAGCCGACGGCGGGCACGATCACCCTGATGGGCACCGATATCACCGGCACGCCGCCCGACAGGGTGGCGCGCATGGGATTGGTGCGCTCCTTCCAGATCTCGGCGGTCTTTCCGCATCTCTCGGTCCTCGACAATGTGCGCGTGGCGCTGCAGCGGCCGAACAACCTTTCCACGCAGTTCTGGCGGCCGCTTTCAGCACTCGACCGGCTGAACGAGCGCGCCGAGCAGCTGCTTGCCAGCGTCGGCCTTTCCAAGGAGCGCGACCATATCGCCGCCGATCTTTCCTACGGCCGCAAGCGCGTGCTGGAGATCGCCACGACACTGGCGCTGGATCCGAAGGTGCTGCTGCTCGACGAGCCCATGGCCGGCATGGGGCTGGAGGATGTCGGCGTCGTCTCGGCAATCATCCGTGAGGTCGCCCGCGATCGGGCAGTGCTGATGGTCGAGCACAATCTCTCCGTCGTCGCCAATATCTGCCAGCATGTCACCGTGCTGCAGCGCGGCGAGATCCTCGCCGAGGGCGATTATGCCACCGTCAGCCAGGACGAGCGCGTGCGCGTCGCTTACATGGGCACGGAGGAGCACTGATGGCCGCTCTGCTCGAAGTCCAGGGACTGAACGCCTGGTATGGCGAAAGCCATATCCTGCACGGCGTCGACATGCGGGTCGGCGAAGGTGAGACGATTACCATTCTCGGCCGCAACGGCGTCGGCAAGACGACGACGCTACGCACCATCACCGGAATCGTGCGCGCCCGCAAGGGCAAGATCAATTTTGCCGGCAGCGACATGATGCAGGTACCGCTGCACAAGACCGCACACCGGGGCATCGGCTTCGTGCCGGAAGAGCGCGGCATCTTTTCCACGCTCACCGTTTCGGAAAACCTGCTGCTGCCGCCTGTCGTGGCAGGGGGCGGCATGACGCTCGACGAGATCTACGAGCTCTTCCCCAATCTCTACGAGCGGCGCGGCAGCCCGGGCACCAAGCTTTCCGGCGGCGAGCAGCAGATGCTGGCGATCGCCCGGATTCTCCGCACCGGTGTGCGGCTGCTCATTCTCGACGAACCGACGGAAGGGCTTGCGCCGGTCATCGTTCAGCGCATCGGCGAGGTGCTGAAGACGCTGAAGGAACGCGGCATGACGATCCTGCTCGTCGAGCAGAACTTCCGTTTCGCTAGCCGTATTGCCGATCGCTTCTATCTCATGGATCATGGGCAGATGGTGTCGGAATTCCCGGTCGGCGAACTGCCGCAGCGCATGGATACGCTGCACAAGGTTCTGGGAGTCTAGGTATGGTGATGACCATCACATGTGCTTCCAGGGTATTGGACGTCAACATCTCCTCCCTCATCCCTGTGCTTGTCACAGGGATCCAGCAGCGCCGCGTCGGCGGCGCGGGAGAGTCATTTCGGCCCAAGGACTTGGGCCGGCTGGATTCCTGTGACAAGCACAGGAATGAGGAGGGTAGACGGCTGCGCATGGTCGAAATCGACCTTCGCCTCGGGAGTGTGACCAGATGACGATGATCTTCGGCATTCCCCTGCAGGCACTGCTCGGCCAGCTGTTGATTGGCTTGATCAACGGCTCGTTCTATGCGCTGCTGAGCCTCGGCCTCGCCATTATTTTCGGCCTGCTCAGGGTGATCAACTTCGCCCATGGCGCCCAATATATGCTCGGCGCCTTCGTCGCCTATCTGCTCTTGACCTATGCCGGCATCGGCTACTGGCCGTCGCTGATCCTCGCGCCGGTCATCGTCGGCCTTGCCGGTGCCATCATCGAGCGGCTGTTCCTGCGCCAGCTCTATGATCTCGATCCGCTATACGGCCTGCTCTTCACCTTCGGGCTGGCATTGGCGGTCGAAGGCACCTTCCGCTATCTCTACGGTTCGTCCGGCCAGCCCTATGCGACGCCCGCAGCCCTTGCCGGCGGCGCCAACCTCGGCTTCATGTTCCTGCCGATCTATCGCGGCTGGGTGGTCGTCGTCTCCCTCGTCGTCTGCCTCGGCACATGGCTGCTGATCGAGAAGACCAAGCTCGGCGCCTATCTCCGGGCTGCGACCGAAAACGCGGTGCTGGTGCAGGTTTTCGGCGTCAACGTGCCGGTGCTCCTGACGCTCACCTATGCGCTCGGCGCCGGCCTTGCCGCCTTCGCCGGGGTGCTGGCGGCGCCGATCTATCAGGTCTCGCCGCTGATGGGCTCGAACATGATCATCGTCGTCTTCGCCGTGGTCGTGGTCGGCGGCATGGGATCGATCATGGGCGCGATCGTGACCGGTTACGTGCTCGGCATCGCCGAAGGCCTGACCAAGGTCTTCTATCCCGAGGCCTCCAACACCGTGATCTTCGTCATCATGGCGATCGTGCTTCTCATCAGGCCCGCGGGCCTCTTCGGCCGGGATGCTTGACATGGCTGACATCACCGAAACCATCCGAACGGAAAAAAGCCGAACCGCCCTGTCGGTGCAGGCAGGCTTCCTCGCCATCGGGCTGTTGCTGCTCCTGCTCGCGCCGTTCTTCTTCTATCCGATCTTCCTGATGAAGCTGCTCTGCTTCGCGCTCTTTGCCTGCGCCTTCAACCTGCTGATCGGCTATACGGGCCTGCTTTCCTTCGGCCACGCCACCTTCTTCGGCGGTGCGGCCTATTTCACCGCCTATACGGTCAAGGCATGGGGCTTGCCGCCGGAACTCGGCATCCTGATCGGCGTGGCGGGGGCTGCCCTTCTCGGCCTCGTCATGGGCTTCTTCGCGATCCGCCGCCAGGGGATCTATTTTTCGATGATCACGCTGGCGCTGTCGCAGATGTTCTTCTTCTTCTGCCTGCAGGCGGAGTTCACCGAGGGTGAGGACGGTATCCAGTCCGTGCCGCGCGGCCATCTCTTCGGCTTCATCGATCTGAACAGCTCGACCAACATGTATTATTTCGTGCTGGCCGTGTTCCTCGTCGGCATACTGATCATCTGGCGCTTCATCAATTCACCCTTCGGCATGATCCTGAAATCGATCCGCGAGAACGAGCAGCGGGCGATCTCGCTCGGTTATTCGGTGGCGCGCTACAAGCTCGGCGCCTTCGTCATGTCGGCAGCGCTGGCAGGTCTGGCGGGCGCGGTGAAATCGCTCGTCTTCCAGTTCGCGACGCTCACCGATGTCGCCTGGCAGATGTCCGGCGAGGTGATCCTGATGACGCTGCTCGGCGGCATCGGCACGCTGATCGGCCCGCTCTTCGGCGCGGGGTTGGTGGTGGTGCTGCAGAACTACCTCGCCACGTCGGAATTTCCAGTGACGATCATCACAGGCGTCGTCTTCATGATCTGCGTGCTGATCTTCCGCCGCGGCATCATCGGCGAATTCTACGCCTCGCGGCTGGGACGGAAACTGGGCTTCGTCTATCGCCGCTGAGCGGGCGGACCTCTCTTTTCCGGGAAAGCAGCCTCTTCCCCGGGGAAGAGACGGGCGGCGGTTGAGATTTTCCTCTTTCCCCGCGCCGCGGGGAGGGGGATGCGGCAGGCATCTGGAAAATTCGGGCGCATATGGATCGTTACGACTACATCATCATCGGGGCAGGCAGCGCCGGTTGCGTGCTTGCCAACCGGTTGTCCGCCGACGGCAGGAGCCGGGTACTGCTGCTCGAAGCCGGCGGCAGCGACAACTACCACTGGATCCATATCCCGGTCGGCTATCTCTATTGCATCAACAATCCGCGCACCGACTGGTGCTTCACCACGGCGCCGGAAGTGGGGCTGAACGGCCGGTCGCTGAGCTATCCCCGCGGCAAGGTGCTCGGCGGCTGCTCATCGATCAATGGCATGATCTATATGCGCGGCCAGGCGCGCGATTACGATCTCTGGCGGCAGATGGGCTGCACCGGCTGGGGCTGGGACGATGTTCTGCCGTTCTTTCGCAAGTCCGAGGATTTTTACCGCGGCGCCGACGACATGCATGGGGCCGGCGGCGAATGGCGCATCGAGAAGGCGCGGGTGCGCTGGGCCGTGCTCGATGCCTTTCAGCAGGCGGCCAGGGAAGCCGGAATTCCGGAGACGGAGGATTTCAACCGCGGCAGCAACGAAGGCTCCGGCTATTTTGACGTCAACCAGCGCTCGGGCATCCGCTGGAACACGTCGAAGGCCTTCCTGAGGCCAGCGATGCGGCGCCCCAACCTGACCGTGCTGACCAAGGCACAGGTCCGGCGGCTGTTGGTGGAGGAGGGGGCGGTCGCCGGCGTCGAATTCCAGCACCAGGGCGTGGCGAAGCGCGCCTATGCAGCAAAGGAAACCGTTCTCTCGGCCGGTTCGATCGGCTCGCCGCATATTCTGGAACTGTCGGGCATCGGCAGGGGCGAGGTTCTCAGCCAAGCCGGAGTCGATGTCGTCACCGAGGTGAAGGGTGTCGGCGAGAACCTGCAGGACCATCTGCAACTGCGCCTGGCCTATAAGGTGACGGGTGTGCCGACGCTGAACGAGAAGGCGACCCGGCTGATCGGTAAGGCGGCGATCGGGCTCGAATATCTCGTGCGCCGTTCCGGCCCGATGGCGATGGCGCCGAGCCAGCTCGGCATCTTCACCCGCTCAGGCCCCGACCGGGAAACGCCTGATCTGCAATATCACGTGCAGCCGGTGTCGCTGGAAAAGTTCGGTGACCCCGTCCATCCCTTCCCGGCAATCACCGCAAGCGTCTGCAATCTGAGGCCAGAAAGCCGCGGTTCGGTGCATCTGTCGAGCCCGGATTTTGCCGCCCAGCCGACGATCAGCCCGAAATACCTCTCGACGCAGCGCGATCGTGACATAGCTGTCCGTTCCATACGGTTGACGCGCAGGATCGTCGCGCAGCCTTCTTTCGCCCGTTTCCGGCCGGAGGAATTCAAGCCGGGACCGAGCTATCAGACGGAGGCCGACCTGGAGCGGGCGGCCGGCGATATCGGCACGACGATCTTTCATCCGGTCGGCACCTGCCGCATGGGAACCGACCGGGACAGTGTCGTCGATCCCCGGCTGAAGCTCAGGGCGCTTGGCAAGCTCAGGATCGCCGATGCCTCGGTGATGCCGTCGATCACCTCGGGCAACACCAATTCGCCGACGATCATGATCGCCGAAAAGGCGGCGGCGATGATTCTCGAAGACAACCGATAGGAGAAGACCATGGCAAGGATCGCATTCATCGGGCTTGGCAATATGGGCGGGCCGATGGCGGCCAATCTGGTCAAAGCAGGCCACGAGGTCCTCGGCTTCGATCTCGCGGCCCCGGTGCTGAAGGCGGCCGAGAAAGGCGGCGTCAAGCCGGCAAGCCATGCCAGCCAGGCGGTCAAGGACGCGGAAGTCGTCATCACAATGCTGCCGCAGGGCAGGCACGTGCTGACGGCCTGGACCGACATCCTCCAGACCGCGGCGCAGGATACGCTGGTCATCGATTGCTCCACCATCGATGTCGACAGCAGCCGCAAGGCGCATGAAATGGCCAAGGCCGCGAGCTGCCCGTCGCTCGACGCGCCGGTTTCCGGCGGCACCGGCGGCGCGGCTGCCGGCACGCTGACCTTCATGGCCGGCGGTTCGGACGAGGCCTTCGCCCGGGCGAAACCGATCCTCGAGGCGATGGGCAAGAAGATCGTTCATTGCGGCGAGGCGGGTGCCGGCCAGGCGGCGAAGATCTGCAACAATATGATCCTCGGCATTTCGATGGTCGGCGTCTGCGAAGCCTTCGTGCTGGCCGAAAAACTCGGCCTCTCGCACCAGGCCCTGTTCGACGTCGCCTCGACCTCATCGGGACAGTGCTGGTCGATCAACACCTATTGCCCGGTGCCCGGGCCGGTCCCGACCTCGCCGGCCAACAACGATTACAAGCCGGGCTTTGCCGCAGCGCTGATGCTGAAGGATCTGAGGCTGTCGCAGGAGGCGGCGCTCGCAAGCGGCGCCTCGACGCCGCTCGGTGCGGAAGCGGCTCAGCTTTATGCGCTGTTCGACAAGCAGGGCAATGGCGGCAGGGATTTTTCCGCCATTATCGAGATGTTCCGCGAAAAGGCGTGAGCGCTGCGTGCTATTCTCCCGCGCTCCGACGCGACAGCAGCCAGATCAGATAGGGGCCGCCGATCAGGGCGGCGAAGAGGCCGACCGGCACCTGATAGGGATAGATGACGACGCGCGACAGCCAATCCGCCGCCGTCAGCACGCCGGCGCCGAAGATCAGGCTTGCCGCAAGCTGGTGGCCCGGCGCGCGGAAGCCGGCCAGGCGCGCCAGATGCGGCGCAATCAGGCCGGTGAGGCTGAGCGGCCCGACCAGGAACGAGGCGATCGCCGTCATCAGCGCAGCGAAGATGGCGAGCACCAGGCGGCTTGCTCCGACGGGAAGGCCGACGGCGCGGCTCAAGCCGGTTCCGAGCGGCAGGATCGTCAGCCAGCGGCTGAGGAAAGGCAGCGGCGCGGTCAGCGCGACCAGCGAGATGACGGCTGTCCAGGCTTCGAAGGCGCCGGCGCGGTTGGTCGAGCCGGAAAGCCAGGTGAGCAGGATATAGCCGCGCATATCACCCTGGGCGAGCACCATCGTTACGACCGCCATCGCGAAGGCGCTGATGCCGACGCCCGCCAGCAACATGCGTTCCGGCGAGAATTGCGCGCGCGCTGAGATGGTGATCATGGCGAGGAAGGCGGCCAGCGCGCCGATCGCCATTGCCATCAGCATGATGGCAGGCGAGGGAAAACCGAAGAGGAAGAGCGCCACCGTCAGGCCCGCGCCGGCGCCGCCGCTGACCCCGAGGACCTCCGGGCTCGCAATCGGATTGCCTGTCATGCGCTGCATGAGGAAGCCTGCCGCCGCCAGCATGGCGCCTGCCGCCGCCGCCACGGTCGTCCGCGGCAGGCGGAAGGGCAGGAGGTCGATGAGGAGTGCGCCGGTCGCGACATGCCAGCCGTCATCGGCGGGGCCGACGGTGAGGACGAGGGCAAACAGCAGGGAGAGCGCAATCAAGAGGATGGCTAGGGCTTGAAGCGGTTTTACCAGCCTCTTCGAGGCTCCGGCCGGCCGGGCGGCAACGACTGAAACGGAGTGGATGCGCGGCAGCAGGAAGAGCAGCAGTGGTCCGCCGAGCAGGGCGGTCGCCGCCCCCGTCGGCACGAGATCGGTGAAGCCGGGGCCGAGGATTTGGGTGAGGCAATCGGTCAGGAAGAGCAGTCCGGCGCCGGTCAGCGGTGCCGTCACGATCAGCCTGTCTGTGCCGCGCGCCCCGGCAAGCCTTGCGATTGCCGGGGCAGCGAGGCCAAGGAAACCGATTATGCCGACCTCTGATGTCACCGAGGCGGCTAGCCAGACGGCGAGGGCGACGATCCCGAGGCGAGTGGAGTGCAGGGCAAGGCCGAGGCTTCGGGCGCCGCCGTCGTCGAGCGCGAGGATGCGGAGCGGCCGAACCAGCAGCAGGGCCGCGATGAAGCCGAGGACAAGCCGGGGGGCGAGCGAGACGACGCCGTTCCAATCCTGCTGGCTGAGCGAGCCGGCGCCCCAGATATAGATCGACATGGCATATTCGCCGCGCGCCAGGATTAGCGTGACGCTGAGGGCCGAGGCGATAAGGCTGACGATCATGCCGGAAAGCGCCACGCTTACCGGATCGAGCCCGCGCCGCCAGCTCAAAGCCAGGACGATGGTGACAGCTGCAAGCCCCCCGCCAAAGGCCGCCACCTCGCGTGACAATCCGATGAGCAGGGGCGAGACGCTCATGGCTGCCGTCATCGCCAGTTCCGCGCCGGAGGCGATGCCAAGCGTGGAGGCATCGGCGATCGGATTGCGCAGGACACGCTGCAGCAAAGTGCCGGAAAGGCCGAGGGCAGCGCCGGTGATCAGGGCCAGCACGGCGCGGGGCATGATGCCGTCCCAGAGCAACACGCTGTTCAGCATGGCTGCGCCGGCATCGCCGTGCGGAACCTCGGGACGCGTCACGACGAGGAGCGCAAAGGCAGCAATGCAAAGTGCGGCCAGGATCAGCCCGGGAACCGGCATGCTCGCGCTTCGCGACAGCCTGGCGCGGCTAACCATTCCATGCATGGCCAAGCCCCTCCGCCAACAGATCGGCAAAGCGGCTGGCCGCCGGCAGCGCGCCATAGGGGTTGACCGCGCCGAGCGTCAGCACCCGCTTCTCGCGCACGGCCGGCAGGGCGTTCCAGAAGCTGCTGGCGGAGAGTGTGGCGATCGCGTCGGCCGGATGTGGTGGGATCATGATGATCCAGGCGTTGGGTATCGATGCCAGGGCCTCGATGCCGATGGGGGCTGCGGCGGAGTAGCTGGTCGCGCCCTGCCAGGCATTGCTGAGGCCGACGCGTTTCAGCACCTCGCCGAACATGCTGTCGGAGCCGAAGACGCGGAAATGCCTGGCATCGCCGAGATTGATCGGGATGACCGGGCGTCCGTCGCCGGCGGCAAAGAGAGACCTATACCGATCGAGCCTTGCGGAAAGCTCCTCGGTCAGCTCTTTGGCAGCGGCAAGCTGCAGGCGCTCGCCGATCGCAAGTGTGACTTGCTCGGCCAGCAGAAAGGGGCTTTCGCGGGGCTTGTAGATCGCATGGCTTTCCACCGGCGCAATCAGCCGAATACGTTCGTCCGCCCAGGCATAGAAATTCGAATTGAAGATCAGGTCCGGCCGCGCAAGCCGCAGCACCTCGAAATTCGGCGTGCCGCGCAAACCCAGATCGGATACCGTCGCCGGCACTTCAGGCGTGACGGCCGCCTCGCGGAATTGCCGCAGCTCCGTTGCCGCAACGACGTTGGCGCCGATTGCCAGCAGGGTTTCGAGCAGCGCCCAGTCGAGCGTCGCGACGCGTACGCTCCCCGCCGCCCGCGACAACGCGGGAGCGGAGAGCGAGGCCGCCGCACCGGCCAGAAACTGCCTGCGGGAGAAGTAGGCCAGAAAAGCCATGACCTACAACAGATAGCTGACCGGCTCGTTTCGAACCGGATGCGGGAAGACGCCCATGCCGACGCCGAAGATCGATTGCAGCTTGTCGGCCTGCATGATCTCGGCGGGCGTGCCCTCGGCGGTGATCCGGCCGCGATTGAGCGCGATGATCGCGTCGCAGTAGCGCGCGGCGAGATTGATATCGTGCAACACGATGACGACGGTCAGCCCGCGCTCGTGGCTGAGCTCCTGCACGAGCGATAGCACGCTCGCCTGATGGGCGAGATCGAGCGCCGAAGTCGGTTCGTCGAGCAGCAGGCAACGGGCGTCCTGAGCAAGCATCATGGCGATCCAGGCGCGTTGCCGCTCGCCGCCGGACATGGCGGCGACGAGGCGATCAGCAAAATCTTCGAGCTCGGTGCGGACGATCGCCTCCTCGACCATCCTGCGGTCGGTGGCGGTAAAGCGGCCGAGCGTGCCATGCCAGGGGAAACGGCCGAGGGCGATCAGTTCGCGAACGCTCATCCCGTCGGTCGCCGGCGTGAATTGCGGCATATAAGCGACGTGGCGGGCAAATTCCCGGGCGCCCCAGTCGCTTGCCGGCTTGCCGCCGAAGGAGACGGCGCCGGATTTTGGCGTGATCTGGCGGGCGATGATCTTCAGAAGCGTGCTCTTGCCTGAACCGTTTGGACCCACCAGTCCGTAAATGCGGCCGCGCTCGAGCGTCACGTCAATGCCGGAGAGGATGGATTTCGGCCCGATGGCATAGTCTATTCCTGACAGGGCAAGGAAAGGCGAAGGCATGGTCTGCTCCAGGTTCGGCGCTGCAATGGGACCGGGAGGGCAAGCCCTCCCTTCTCCAGCAGGTTCCTGCAAAACTAAACTCAGATTGTCAACTTACCACTTCCTGCTGAGCTTGAAGGTGACGGTGCGGGCATCGCCGTAACCGCAGACGGTCAGCGCGCTGCAACCCTTGACATATTCCTTGTCGAAGAGGTTCGTGACGTTGAGCGAGGCGCCCCAGTCTTGCCTGTCGTAGCGGATCGCGGCGTCGACGAGGGTGGCGGCCGGCACCTTCTGGGTATTGGCTTCATCGGCCCAGGACCAGCCCTGATGGCGCACACCCGCGCCGAAGCTCATGCCCTCGAAGGCACCTGTCGTCAGCGTATAGTCGATCCACAGGGAGGCGGTCACCTTCGGCACGATGTAGGGCGAATTGCCGACGAGAGCCGGATTGGCCTCGTTTTCCATTACTTCCATGTCCGTATAGGCAAGCGAGGCCAGAACCTTCCAGTTCTCGTTGATATTGACCTTGCCTTCAAGTTCGGCGCCGCGCGAAACGACCTCGCCGAGCTGGCTTTGGGCGAAGGTCACGGGATTGGTGACCGTGTTGTTGCGCTTGGTGATGTGGAAGACCGATGCGGTCAGCGAACCGTCGAAGAAGCTCGGCTCATATTTGATGCCGCCTTCGAATTGTTCGCCTTCCTCCGGCTTCAGCGCGCCCGAGACGCCTGTGCCGATCAGCGGATTGAAGAACGTACCGGCGCTGACATAGGGCGTCAGGCCATTGTCGAGTTCATAGGCAAGGCCGATACGGCCGCTGACGGCGCTGTCGTTGGTGCTGTAGGTTGTGCCGATCACGGCATCCTGGTTGATGTCGACATAGTCGTAGCGACCGTTGAGCGTCAGCAGCCAGCCATCACCGAAATGGATACGGTCCTGGGCATAGACGCCGATCTGGTTCTTGGTGATGACATTGTCGGCATAGACAAAATTGGCACCTTGCGCCGTGCCGTAGACGGGATCGGTGGCGCTGATCGGATTGGAGCCGCAGCAGGACTGCCAATTGTCGAGGCGGTAATAGGTATAATCGAGCCCAACGAGCAGGTTATGCGTGGTGCCGCCGATTTCGGCCTCGCCTTCGAGCCGGTTATCGATCGAGAAGGTATCGACGCCTGAGCGGCCTTCGAAGCCGATGCGCGCCAGCTGATAATCCGGTCCTGTCGGCACGCCGCCGACCCAGCCGTTCAGGTAGGGCCCGACTTCATGCTTGTCGAGCCGGCCGTAGCGGGCGTTCTGGGAGAACTTGATGCCATTGTCGAATTCATGCTCGAATTCGTAGCCGAACATCTTCTGTACATAGCTGCCGTCATCGATGTCAGGCTCGCCATAGAAGGCGTCGCGATCGATCTTGCCGAAAGGCGCGTCCTCGACCGTGCCGACATAGGGGAAGAAGCCGTTGCCGGTATGGACCTGGTCGAGGCCGGCGAGATAGCCCCAGACGGTGAAGCTCGTGCTGTCATCCGGCGAAATCGTCAGCTGCGGCATGATGAAGCCGCGCAGATCCTCGGAAAAATCCGAATAGTTGTCGCCGCCGGCGACCTTGCCGGTGATGCGATAGCTCATCGTTCCGCTGGAGCCGATCTTGTCGGAGACATCGAAACCGGTGAAGGCGTTGCCGTTGCTGTTGATGCCGATCTCCGTATAGAAGAGCGGCTCGTCGAGCGGGCGCTTGCGAACGAGGTTGACGATGCCGCCGGGGTTTGATCCGCCGTAAAGTACGGAGGCGGGACCCTTGAGCACCTCGACGCGCTCCAGCATGAAGGGATCGAGCTGGAAGCCTCCGAAGCCGTAGCTGAAGAGTGTCAGATTGTCGAAGAAGACGCCAGTCTGCGTCGCGTCGAAGCCGCGGATGTAGAACCAGTCCGTATCGCCGTCGTTGCCGAAGGGCTGCGATGTGACGCCAGGCGTATAAAGCAGCGCCTCGTCGATCTTGTTGGTGATGCCGCGGTCTTCCATTTCCTCAGTGCCGATGACGGAAACGGATTGCGGGATTTCATTAAGGGGAGTGTCGCTCTTGGAGCCGGTGGAGGAGTTCTTGGCGACATAACCTTTGACCGGACTGGTCGCGGTGTCGCTGCCGCCCTGGATGACGATCGGCTCAAGCTCCGTCGAGGTTGCGTCCTGCGCCGAGGCGATGCCCGCCATCAGGCCGGCGAGCGCAACGCCTGCCAACAAACTTGTCTTGAAGATGGGACCCCTGGTCTGCCCACGCATGTCTTGTACCCCACTCGTGCCGCGACGCTGACCACGCGGCGAAACCTTGAATAAGATGAGTGCCTAACTCAATTTTATTGGGTGGGCTTGTCTCGATCGACGAAAATTGAACGTTCTTGGGCAATTCTCCGCATTGCAAACAATTGCCCAATGAGCGTTGCCGTCAGGCAACTTGAGCCTTCTTCCAGCTTGCCGGCGTGGTGCCGACATGTTTGCGGAAGACGCGGGTAAAATGCGCCTGATCGGCAAAGCCGGTTTCGGCGGCGATGGCCGTCAGCGCATATTGGCTCTCGATGAGCAGCCGCTTTGCTTTGTCGAGCCGGGCATTGGTCTGCCATTGATGGGGAGCGATGCCGGTCGAGGCTTTGAAGGCATGGCTGAAATGCGATTGCGAGAGGCCGGTCAGGTCGGCGAGTTCCTCGAGGCGGATATTGCGCAGGCAGTTTTCTTCGATGAAGTCGGTGGCGCGGCGAAGCTGCCAGCCGGCGAGTTTGCTGCGTTTGCGTGGCACGGCCCTGGAAAGCTTCAGTACGTCGATGATCAACGCCAAGGCAAGGCCGTCGCCATAGAGATCGTGCAGCGGCTCCGGATTGAGGCATTCGGCAGCGACAAGCTGCGCGAGCGCCAGGACCCGTTCATCGGAAAACAGAAGCTGGGGACTTTCCAGCCGGCGCGGGTCGATATCCTCCGTCAACCGGCGGCTGATGGTGCCGGCATCGAAATGCAGGTCGAGATGGCGCACCGAGTGCACGTCGGTCAGCTCGGCCCAGACTTCCATGCCGGCCGGCACGTAGGAGATCGGCCGTTTTTCCGTGTCCTGAACGGCGCCTTGCGCTCTCGGCGAAAGCTTGATGCGCGAATTGCCCGGTCCGCGTTTGTCGAGCATGATGAAGAGCCGCGGATCCTGTGAGACATAATAGCCGCCAGCATAAGAGGCGCATTCTACATCCCAGACATCGGCGACGATGCCGTTCCACAGGCGGCGATGCACGCCGCCCATGACGGAAAAGCCCTGGATCTTGTTCTGCATCCGCGGTTGAAACGTCATTTTCATTTTCCGCCTCCGGCCACGCGCCAGAGTAAACCTTCAGTTAATAGTCAAGTTTATTTACAATAGGCGGAAGCGGATGACAATCACCAATCCGGAGACCAAAATTACAGTCAGATCATGCCTGCGACACCGAGAAGCTCAGCCTGCTGTCGCCGAGCAGGATGTCGATCTCGCCGGGTTCGCTCAGTTCGATCGCGCCGCTCAACGTGCCTGTCGTGATGAGCGCACCCGCCTTCAGCGATGTTTCAGGGCGCAGCCCATCATTGGCGTAATCGACGAGCCAGGTGAGAACATCACCCTTTGGATGCCGCGCCGGACCGTCATAGATGGTGCGACCGGCATAGGTGACCTTGAGCGGCGTGCCGCCGGCAGTGTCGACGGCACTATTGTCCAGCTTCGGGCCGAGCACGTAGCCGCTGTTGCCGAGGCGGTCGGCGAGGAACAGTAGAAACGAAACGCCGCCGCTTTCCCTGACGGCGCTGACCAGCAGTTCGGCGCCGAGATAGACAGCGGAGATCGCCTCGACAACTTCGGCGCGATTGTACGGCACACCTGAGCGGATCGGCAGATCCTTGCCGAGGCGGACGGCGATCTCGGTTTCGAATTTCAGACCCGGATACCACGGAATGTTGGCACCCGAGACGGCTTCGACGTAAGGGTGCAAGGGGGCGGTGACGGCTTGGGCCTGCGGGGAGACCGTCACCTTCCAGGCATTGCTGGAAATACCGTCCGCTGCTGCCAGAAAATTCTGCGCCTCCATCGCCTGATGCAGATCGGCCGGCAGCGAAAAGGTGCTCGTTTCCTCCTGCCTGGCGGCTCGGCGCAGGCTGTGAAGCGAGGATGCAAGGCCACGCGGATCGAATGTCTCTGTCATGATGTCTCCTCGAATGATTTTCGAGGTGCACACTAACCGCAAGGCCGGGGCGAACAAGACCGCTCTTGGGAAGAGACCTATTCCATCGCCGCGTACCAGCGGTTGCGGTAGGCGGCCAGTCCCGGGATATCGGCTGGCGGAAAATGTGTCTCTGCGCCTGATGCCGGCCGGATGCCGGTGAGAAGGGCCGCGCCCTGGCTGGTGCCGGTCGAACCGGGAAGGGCGAGCACCTCGCGGCCGACAAGCGCGGCAAGCAGTTTCAGATAGGTCTCGTTCAGGGCAAACGGTCCTTCGACGACGACAAGACCTTTGGCGCCGGTCAGTCCGAGACAGGCATCGGTCATCAGAGCGAGATAGAGGCAGGCGCTGGCATGACGCGCCTCGCGGCCCGCTTCCTCCGCGCCGATCCAGCGGCTTGCCTTCCCGGGAAAGGGCCCGGAGCCGGGGGCGACATTGGGCAGCAGCATCATGCCCCTGGCAATCACCGGACCGATCTCGGCCCAGGCGGCTTCGTCGTTCACCGGACCGATCTCGGCCGAAAGAATTTCGAATTCCCGCCCGCCCATGAAACGCGAGGAGGGGACGGCGCGGCCATAGGCATCGACATTGGCGAGCGCATCGCGGCTGGGATCGAGATGACCGAGATCGCCGCCGACGCCGAAAGTGATCACCCAGGTGCCTGTTGAAACGACGGCGAAGGGTGCCTCGCGACGGACCAGGTGCGGAAGCAGCGAGGCGTTGGAATCATGGATGCCGCAATAGACCGGCACAGGTGCCGAAAGACCGAGTTCGGCCGCGATCTCGGGCAGCACAGGACCGAGCACATCGAAGGCCGAACGGATCGGCGCCATCCGATCGCGAATGCCGAGCCTGTCGACGAGCGAGGAGTAGGTGCCGCGTCCCGGGTTCCAGAGGTCGGTATGACAGCCGAGCGAGGTCAGTTCATTGGCGGCCACACCGGTCAGCCGCGCCGCCCAATATTGCGCATAGGTGAGAATGGCCCTCACGGTGGCGAATTCTTCGGGAAAGGCGTTTTTCTGATAGTGCAGCTGCGCGCCGATATTGAGACCCATTGCGAGGCGCGGCGAGAAGGTTTCTTCAAAGGAGGGCCGCAACGCGGTGTAGGCGTCGCGGATTACCTCAGGATATTCGTGTTCGTAATCGATGACCGGCATGGCAAGCGCCCCGTCCGCGCCGATGAGTGCGGCGGCGGCGCCATGGGTGGTAATCGAAATGGCGTCGAAACCGGGTTCCCGCGCAAGGCTCTTCAGCGCATCGAGCCCGAAGGACCAGAGCGCCTCTATGTCGTAATGCGGATAGGGACCGGTTTTGATCGCAATGTTCGGCCGTTTCAGGACGGCGGCTTCGGCGCCGGTCTCGCTATCGAGCACGACCACCTTGGCATTGGTCTTGCCGATGTCGAGGACGGCGATGCGGCGATAGGAGCTGGAGTTCATGGCATGTGAAAGACGGTGACGAGGTCGCTTTGAACAGGCGAATTATCCGGATTGGTCGCCATGATATCAGCCATATGCGTCCACCATTTTTTCATGACCGGATGGTCCGGCAGGCTCGCCATCGTGTGATCGGCGCGCCGCGTTAGCACGCCGAACAGCGTGTTGCTCTCGCGGTCGAGATGGATGGAATAGTCGCTGGCGCCGGACTGGTGCAGGAGATCGACCAGTTCCGGCCAGATCTCGTCATGGCGCTTGCGGTATTCGGCCTCCATGCCGGGATTGAGCTGCATCTTGAAGGCGTGTTTTTCTAAGGTCATCGGGAGCTCATGAGCTTGATGCGGCGGGCGATGATCGGAATGGCGATGGTGATGATGAGAAGCAGGCCGATGAAGATCGACATGACGATGCCAGGCACGTTCAGGAGACCGAGCCCGAAGGTGACGAGGCCCATGACGAAGGCAGCGATGACGACGCCGCCGATCGTGCCGGAGCCGCCGAGGATGGAGATGCCGCCGAGGACGACCATGGTGACGACTTCGAGTTCCCAGCCTTGAGCGATCGACGGCCGGGTCGAGCCGAGGCGCGAGGTCAGGCAGACGGCGGCAATGCCGCTCATGACGCCGGTCAGCAGGAAAAGAATGAATTTGACGCGCTCGACCGGGATGCCGGAGAAGCGGGCGGCGAAATCATTGTTGCCGATCGCATAGACCTGACGGCCGAAATTCGTCGCATGCAGCAGGATGGCGAAAAGGATCGCCAGTACGATGAAGAGCACGAATTCGAACGAGAACACCCAGACGACATAGCCCTGGCCGAAATAGGCGAAGTCGGCGGGATATTTGCCGTAGGCCTGGTCGCCGAGCACGATGTAGGAAATGCCGCGGAACAGGCTCATCGTGCCAATGGTGACGACGATCGACGGCAGCTTCAGCACCGAGACGAGCACGCCGTTGAAGATGCCGCAGGCAAGGCCGGTGGCGATGCCGATCAGCACCAGGCCCGGCGTGCCGACGCCGGCCTGTGCTGCCGCGCCCATCGCCGTTGAGGCGAGGGCGATGATGGCGGCGACCGAAAGGTCGATCTCGCCCGAAATGACGAGCAGCGCCATGGCAAAGGCGATCATCGCCTTTTCGGTGAAGTTGAAGGTGGCGTCCGAGAGGTTCCAGGCATCGAGGAAATAAGGCGAGGCCAGGGAGTTGAAGATGAAGATCAGGACGGCGACGCCGAAAAGCAGCACCTCCCAGCTGGCGGCGACACGGCGCAACGGCGTACCGAGACGGTCGGGGATGACGCGCTTCTCGTGCGTGGATAGGTTGCTCATGCTGCGGCCTCCGTACTGATCTCGGCTGCGGCGCGGTCGCGCAGGATGATGCGGCCCCGGTTGCGCTCACGCCGGGCGTTGAAGGCGACGGCGAGAATGATGACGGTTCCGGAGATCGCCATCTGGGTGAAGGGTGAGATGCCGATAACCGGCAGGGCGTTCTTGATGACACCGAGAAAGAGCGCACCGAGCACCGTGCCGGCGACCGAGCCGACGCCGCCGGCAATGGAGATACCGCCGATGACGCAGGCCGCAACGCTGTCGAGCTCGAAGCCGTTGGCAATGTCGACATAGGCGACGGCATAGCGCGACACCCAGAGATAGCTGGAAAGGCCGGCGAGCGCGCCCGAGAGCACGAAGGCGAGGAACTTGGTGCGGCCCGTATCGATGCCGGCATAGACGGCAGCCGTGGGATTGCCGCCGGTCGCATAGGCGGAGCGGCCGAACTGGCTGTAGCGCAGCAGCATGTACATCAGCGCGACGATGATGACCGCGACCCAGCTCAGCACCGGCAGGCCGAGGATCGGCGTGCGGGGAACGGCGAGGAAGGTCGGCGTCATCTGGTGCGCATTCACCCACGCTCCGCCCGACAGCACGAAGGCCATGCCGCGATAGATGGTCAGCGTGCCCAGCGTCACGACGATCGGCGGGATTTCGAGGCGCCAGACGAGGAAGCCGTTGATGGTGCCGAGAGCCGCGCCGATCAGGACCGCGGCAAGGATCAGCACGATCAATGGTAGGCCCGGAAATGCGGCATTCATCATCGCAATCGCCATGCCGGTAAAGGCAAGGTTGGCGGCCACCGAAAGATCGATCGATTTGGTCAGAATGACCGTCATCTGGGCAAGCGCCAGAATGATGAGGATCGCGGTATCGTTGAAGATGCCGGCGAGATTGTCCGGCGTGGCGAAATCGGCGGCCCGCGTCGAGAAGACGGCAATCATCACGACGATGATGGCAAAGAGCAGGGTTTCACGCTTTCTGATCAGTCTGGCCATGCCCATCACCTCATGCGTTTCCGGTCGCCGCGCGCACCAGCGCTTCCGGCGAAAGCTGATCGCGCTCGAAGAGCCCGGCCGACAGGCCTTCCTTCATGACCAGCACACGGTCCGACATGCCGATGATCTCAGGCAGTTCGGAAGAGATCATGATGATGGAAAGGCCCTCTGCGGCAAGCTCGCTGATGAAGCCATGCACGGCGGCCTTCGAGCCGATGTCGATTCCCTTGGTCGGCTCATCGAGGATGATGACCTTGGGCATGGTGGCGAGCCACTTGCCGATGACCACCTTCTGCTGGTTGCCGCCCGACAGCGTGCCGACCGGCACGGAGAGCGCGGCAGCGCGCAGATCCAGCCGCTCGGCATATTTGCGGGCGAGCGCGAATTCTTCCGCTGCCTGCAGAAAGCCCTTGCGCGAGGTGCGCGCCAGCGACGGCAACGTCATGTTCTGATAGATCGGCATCGGCAGCGCCAGGCCGTGGCGGCCGCGCTCTTCCGGCACGTAGACGATGCCGGCCTTGATGGCATCATGCGGGGAATGGATCGAAATTTCCCGGCCCTCAAGCGTCAGCCTGCCGGAGAGCGGCCTGGTGATGCCGAAGAGCGATTGCGCGAGCTCCGAACGTCCGGCGCCGATGAGGCCGTAAATGCCGAGAATTTCGCCCTTGCGGAGTGTCAGCGAGATATCGCGGAATTCGGTGCGGTGGCTGTATTTTTCGACTTCGAACACTGGACCGCCGATGGCGACCTCGATCTTCGGAAAGACGTTATCGACGTCGCGGCCGACCATCATGCGGACGATCTCGTCTTGCGGCGTTTCCTTGAGCTTGCCCCGACCGACGGCGCGGCCGTCGCGGAAGACGACGAAATCGTCGGCGATTTCGTAAAGCTCATCGAACTTGTGGCTGATGAAGAGGATCGCCTTTCCCTGTTCCTTCAGGCCCCGGACGATGCGGAAGAGATCGTCGATCTCCTTGCGGGAAAGGGCGGCCGTCGGCTCGTCCATGATGACGATGCGGGCCTCGATCGACAAAGCGCGAGCAATCGCCACCAGATGGCGCTGCGCGATCGAGAGGTCCTTCAGCCGGATCGTCGGATCGATATTGCTTTCAAGCGCGGTCAGCAACGCCTTCGAGCGGCTGTTCATCGCCTGCCAGTCGATGGTGCGAAAGCGCGTGCGCGGCGCATGGCCGAGGAAGATGTTTTCGGCAACCGTCAGCTCGTCGAACAGCACGGTTTCCTGATGGATGGCGGTCACGCCCGCATCGATTGCGGCCTGGGCGCTGGCAAAGCTCGTCGGCAGGCCATCAACGAGTATCTCGCCCTCGTTCGGCCTGTAGATGCCGGTCAGGATCTTGACGAGCGTCGACTTGCCGGCGCCGTTTTCGCCGATCAGCGCCGTCACCGTACCGGAATGGAGCGCGATGCTGACATTGTCGAGCGCCTTCACCCCGGGAAAGATCTGGGAGATGCCGCGCATTTCCAGAATGGCGGGCGCATCGCCGGTTTTACTGTCCGTGATGGGTTGTTGAAAGGCGGCGTTCATCAGATTTCCACCAGTGTCGAATGGGAAATCCCGGCGGCCGCACAGCCGCCGGGCTCTTTTAATGCTCCGGGTCAGAAGACCTTGGAGAACTGGTCGATGTTCGAGGCATTATAGACGAAGGGATCGGCCATGGCGGCTTCGCCGTTGTCACCGACCTTGATCTTGCCCATGCGACCGGCTTCGATTTCGCTGCCGGGCTTGCCATCGGTTTCGCCCTTGACGAGGCGATAGGCGATCTGCGTTGCGGAGTAGCCGAGGTCGATCGGGTTCCAGATGGCGAATTCCTTCGTGGCGCCCGACTTGATCGCGCCGGCCATTTCGGACGGCAGGCCGAGACCGGTGACGTAGACCTTGCCGATAAGGCCCTTGTCCTCGACGACCTTGGAGGCGGCCAGAACGCCGACGGTCGTCGGAGCGACGATGACCTTGACGTTCGGGTTCGACTTCAGCAGGCCTTCGGCTTCGCGATAGGACTTGTCGGAGAGGTCGTCACCGTAGACCGTGGTGACGAGGTTGAGACCCGGGAAGTCCTTGAGCTGCTTCTTCATCTGGTCGATCCAGATGTTCTGGTTGGTCGAGGTGGTGGTCGCCGACAGGATGGCGAAATCGCCCTTGCCGCCTTCGAGATGATTCTTGGCGAGCGTCAGGCACATCTTGCCGATCAGCTCGTTGGAAGACGGGTTGAGCTGCAGGATGCGGCCTTCGGGTGCCACGCCGGAATCCCAGGAGATCACCTTGATGCCGCGCTGCGTGGCCTTCTTCAGTGCCGGTACGAGCGCGTCGGGATCGTTGGCCGAAACGGCGATGGCATCGACGCCCTGAGCAATCAGCGAGTTGATGACTTCGATCTGGCCTTCGGCCGTCGTCGAGGTTGGGCCGGTGTAGATTACCTCCACGCCGCCGAGCTCCTTGGCTGCTTCCTGGGCGCCCTTGTTGGCGGCGTCGAAGAAGCCGTTGCCAAGCGACTTGACGACCAGGCCGATCTTGATGTCCTCGGCGCTGGCGGTGCCGGCCATCATGGCGACGGCGAGCGCTACGCCGAGCGCAAGTGTCTTTGCGAGTTTCATGTTCACTTCCTCCCATTAAGATTAGACTTCCACACCCCGGCGGCGCCTTATGCGACCGACGAGGAATCCTCCTTCACAAGCTGGGTCACCGGGCTGGCGACGACGAGGCGAACGCCGGCGTTCTCGACCATGCGAGCCGCTTCTTCCGAGATCCCGTCATCGGTGATGACCATAGAAACACGATCGAGCGCGCAGAGAATGAGGCTCGACCGGCGATTGAATTTGCTTGAATCGACCATGACGACCAACTCGTCGGCCTGGTGCATCAGCTTCTGCTCGCTCTGGATGATGAGCGCGTCCGCCTCCATGATGCCGAGCGGACCGACGCCCTGCGCGCCGATGAACATGCGCCGCGCATAGAAATTGCGGATCGCGTCATTATCGAAAGGCGACAGGATAAGGCTTTGCTCGCGATAGATCGCGCCGCCAGGTACCGTCACCGTATTCTTGGAATGCTTCACCAGATGTTCGGCGATGGCAAAAGAATTGGTCATCACCTGCATGCGGTGGCCGGCCATGTAATGCACCATCTGGAAGGTCGTCGTGCCGCCATTGATGATGATGGCGTCGCCGGCCTCGCAGAGATCGACCGCTGCGCGCGCGATTGCGCGTTTTTTATCGATATTGACTGATTCTGAAACCCGGAAGGGCCGCCCAGCGAGATTGCCGAGCTGCGGCGGATGCACCGCCTCGGCGCCGCCGCGGACACGACGGATCTTGCCCTGCACATGCAGAGCCGCGATATCGCGCCGGATCGTCGCTTCAGAGGCTTCCGTGAGCTCGGAAATGTCCTGGATGGTCACCACGGACTTTTCCTGAACGGCGCTTAAGATGATGCGATGGCGTTCGCGTTCGTGCATCGGGCTCCTCCTCTTGTCATATTTATTTCTTATCCGTTAAAAACTGTCAATCATAAACGATCATAAAATTTCATATTGCGATGCAGCATAATCGAATTTGATCGTTTTCGATTGACAAGCGCACTTTTGATGCGCGATACCGTGAGCGAAAGGGCGCGCTGATCGCGGCGCCACACAAGCCTGTAGGGAGGATGACATGGCGGCGAACGTCCGGCTTCTGGAAAACCGGTGGGATGATGGTTACGCGGCTCGTCTCGATGAGCCCGGCAAGCTGCTCTATCGCTCCAATCTGCTCGGCGCCGACAAGCGCATCACCAATTACGGCGGCGGCAACACTTCGGCCAAGGTGATGGAAATCGATCCGCTGACCGGTGAGAAAGTCAAGGTCCTCTGGGTCAAGGGCTCGGGCGGCGACGTCGGCACCATCAAGCTCGACGGCTTCGCGACGCTCTATCAGGACAAGCTGGAAGCGCTAAAGGGCATCTACAAGGGTGTCGAGGATGAAGATCGCATGGTCAGTTTCCTGCCGCACTGCACCTTCAACCTGAATGCCCGCGCCGCCTCGATCGACACGCCGCTGCACGGTTTCGTGCCTTTTACCCATGTCGACCATATGCATCCCGACGCGATCATCGCAATCGCCGCGTCGAAGAATTCCAGGGAGCTGACCAAGCAGATCTTCGGTGAGGAGATCGGCTGGCTGCCTTGGCGCCGCCCCGGCTTCCAGCTCGGCCTCGATCTCGAAGCTTTCGTCAAGGCCAACCCGAGTGCCAAGGGCGTCGTGCTCGAAAGCCATGGTCTCTTCACCTGGGCCAACGACGCCAAGGCCTGCTACGAGCTGACGCTCGATATCATCAACAAGGCGATCGAATGGTTCGCCGGTCAGACCGAGGGCAAGACGATCTTCGGCGGCGCGGCCGTGCAGAGCCTGCCGGTTGCCGAACGCCGGGCGATCGCCGCCCGCCTGATGCCCGAAATTCGCGGTCGCATCGGCAAGCAGGAGCGCAAGCTCGGCCATTTCGATGATCAGGATGCGGTTCTGGAATTCGTCAATTCGAAGAACCTGCGTCCGCTCGGCGCGCTCGGCACCAGCTGCCCGGACCATTTCCTGCGCACCAAGATCCGGCCGCTGATCGTCGAATTCGATCCGGCCAAGCCGGATGTCGATGCGATCGTTGCCGGTCTCGACAAGGCGCTGGAAGATTACCGGGACGATTACGCCCGCTATTACAACGACTGCAGGCATGACAATTCGCCCGCCATGCGCGACGCCAATCCCGTCATCTTTTTGGTGCCGGGAGTCGGCATGCTGTCCTTCGCCCGCGACAAGGCGACGGCCCGCATCGCCAGTGAATTCTACGTCAACGCCATCAACGTCATGCGCGGCGCCTCTACGGTCTCGGAATATCAGGGCCTGCCGGAGCAGGAAGCCTTCGACATCGAATATTGGCTGCTCGAAGAGGCGAAGCTCCAGCGCATGCCGAAGCCGAAGAGCCTTGCCGGCCGCGTCGCCTTCGTCACCGGCGGCGCCGGCGGCATCGGCCGGGCGACGGCGGCGCGCCTCGTCGGCGAGGGCGCCTGTGTGGTGCTCGCCGATATCGATCAGGCGGCACTTGAATCGACGGAGGCCGAGTTCGTGAAGAAGTACGGCTCGGACGCCGTGCGCACCGCCAAGCTCGATGTCACCAAGGAAGATGCCGTTGTCGCGTCCTTCGCAGAATCCTGCGTCGAATTCGGCGGCATCGATATCCTCATTTCGAATGCCGGGATCGCCTCGTCGGCGCCGATTGAAACGACGGAACTTTCGACGTGGAACCGCAATATCGACATTCTGGCGACCGGTTATTTCCTCGTCTCGCGTGAGGCCTTCCGCCTGTTCCGCCGTCAGGCGCTCGGCGGAAATGTCGTCTTCATCGCATCGAAGAACGGTCTTGCCGCTTCGCCGAACGCGTCTGCCTATTGCACGGCGAAGGCCGCCGAAATCCATCTCGCCCGTTGCCTTGCGCTGGAAGGGGCAGATGCCGGCATTCGCGTCAACACCGTCAACCCCGATGCCGTCCTGCGCGGCTCGAAGATCTGGAGCGGCGAGTGGCGCGAACAGCGCGCGGCTTCCTCGAAGATCGAGGTCGACGAGCTCGAGGAACATTACCGCAAGCGGTCGATGCTGAAGCTCAACGTCTTCCCGGAAGATATCGCCGAGGCGGTCTATTTCCTGGCGTCCGATCTGTCGGCCAAGTCGACCAGCAACATCATCAACGTCGACGCCGGCAACGTTCAGAGTTTTACACGCTAGAGCAATTCCAGCAAAAGTGTGCAGCGGTTTTGCATCCGGAATTGCGTAAAGCAAATAGGCAGAGCTACTTCCGGAGGATCACCCATATTGCGTGGACGATCCCCGGCACATAGCCGCAAAGCGTCAGCAATATGTTGAGCCAGAAATGCAGGCCGATCCCGACCTGCAGAAATACGCCAAGGGGCGGCAGGATGATCGCAAGAAGAATGCGGATAACGTCCATCGTAGCTCCTGAGTTTTGAAGACATGTAAGCGTTAGAACGCAAACCACGGGTCTGTGGTTCGCGACGTGGGAGGAAACAATGGCTGAATTCAGGATCGCGCAAGATCTGATCGCGAGTGAAAATGAAAAGCGGGCGGCGGCGCTGAAAGCCGATTACGACGCGTTGGGTGCGACGCTTGATCGCCGCGGCGTCGATATTGAGGCGGTGACACGCAAGGTGGCGGAGTTCTTCGTCGCCGTTCCTTCCTGGGGTGTCGGTACCGGCGGCACGCGTTTCGCCCGCTTTCCGGGTACCGGCGAACCGCGTGGCGTCTTCGACAAGCTCGACGATTGCGCCGTCATCAATCAGCTGACGCAGGCAACGCCGAATGTCTCGCTGCACATTCCCTGGGACAAGGCGGATGCGCGGGAGTTGAAGGCCAAGGGCGATGCGCTCGGCCTCGGCTTCGACGCCATGAATTCGAACACCTTTTCCGATGCGCCGGGCCAGGCCCACTCCTACAAATATGGCTCGCTCAGCCATACCGATGCGGCGACGCGCGCCCAAGCAGTCGAGCACAATCTCGAATGCATCGAGATCGGCAAGGCGATCGGCTCCAAGGCACTCACCGTCTGGATCGGCGATGGCTCCAATTTCCCTGGCCAGAGCAATTTCACCAAGGCGTTCGAGCGTTATCTCGGCGCGATGGCTGACATTTACAAAGCCTTGCCCGATGATTGGAAGCTCTTCTCCGAGCACAAGATGTACGAGCCGGCCTTCTATTCGACGGTCGTGCAGGATTGGGGCACCAACTATCTGATCGCCCAGACGCTCGGCCCCAAGGCCTATTGCCTCGTCGATCTCGGTCATCATGCCCCGAACACCAATATCGAGATGATCGTCGCCCGCCTGATCCAGTTCGGCAAGCTCGGCGGCTTCCACTTCAACGATTCGAAATACGGCGACGACGATCTCGACGCCGGCGTGATCGATCCCTACCGGCTGTTCCTCGTCTTCAACGAGCTGGTCGATGCCGAGCAGCGCGGCGTCAATGACTTTAACCCGGCCCATATGATCGACCAGTCGCACAATGTGACCGACCCGATCGAGAGCCTGATCAACAGCGCCAACGAAATCCGCCGCGCTTATGCGCAGGCGCTGCTCGTCGACCGCAAGGCGCTCGAAGGCTACCAGGATGAGAATGATGCGCTGATGGCGTCGGAAACGCTGAAGCGCGCTTACCGCGCCGATGTCGAGCCGATCCTTGCCGAGGCCCGTCGCCGGGCCGGCGGCGCGATCGACCCGATTGCCGCCTATCGCGCCAGTGGCTACCGGAAAAAGGTTGCGGCCGAGCGTCCGGCCTCCTTTGCCGGCGGCGGCGGCATCATTTGAGCTGTCAACCCGAGTGATCGCGTGGCTGCGGCAGCGCAGCGCAACGCGCTGCCGACAGCCGACTTTACGGTTTCCAGGCGCCGGCGATCTGGCGGGTTGCGATGTTCAGCCGGTTCCAGACATTGATATTGGCGATGGCGATGACGAGAGCGGCAAGCGTCCGGCCGTCATAATGTCGGGTCGCCTCGTCCCAGATGTCGTCGGGCACGGGGTCGGCGCGGTCGCTGGTGCGGGTCACCGCCTCGGTCAAGGCAAGGGCTGCCCGCTCGGCATCGCTATAATAGGGGGCATCGCGCCAGCCCGCGACGGCAAAAAGGCGCTCATCCGTCTCACCATGTTTGCGGGCAATGCGCCAATGACCATCGATGCAGACGCTGCAGCCGTTGATCTGGCTGGCGCGCAGATTGACGAGTTCGAGCAGCTTGGGCGAAAGGCCTGTTTCGGTCGGCACCTTGCTGAGGGCATTGAGTGCCTGCATGGCTGCGGGGAGGACGAGGGCGGGATTTCCCATTCTCTCTTGCATGATATGTCTCCTTGATGCGTTTTGCGTTCGACGATCCGCCGGCACTGTCACACCGGCCGGGTTTCATTCGTCATGGTCTTGACGCAACGCAGCGGAGGAATGTGACAGTGAACGAGAAAAAATGGCTGGCCGATGAATTCGAGGCGAACCGGGCGCATCTGAGGGCCGCAGCCTACCGCATGCTTGGTTCGCGCAGCGAGGCCGAGGATGCCGTTCAGGAGACCTGGCTGCGCCTCAACCGCACCGATACGACAGCGGTCGACAATCTCGGCGGCTGGCTCACCACCGTGATCGCCCGCATCTGCCTCGACATGCTGCGGGCTCGCAAGACCCGGCGCGAGGAGCCGCTGGAAATGCCTGTCCATGCAGCGATTGCCGATCCCGCCAAGGATCCGGAGCGAGAGGCCGCCTTTGCCGATTCGATCGGCCTGGCGCTGCTCGTCGTGCTGCAGACTCTGGCACCGGCCGAACGTGTCGCCTTCGTGCTGCACGACATGTTCGATCTGCCGTTCGACGAGATCGCATCCATCATAGGTCGTTCGTCCGCCGCCACCCGGCAGCTCGCAAGCCGCGCCCGCCGCCGGGTGCAGGGCATGGACGAAGCGCCGGAGGTCGATCTCGGCGGCAAGCGGAGGATCGCCGAGGCCTTTCTGACCGCATCGCGCAACGGCGATGTGGAAGCGCTGATCGCAGTGCTCGCTCCCGATGTCGTCTTCCGGCCGGATGCGACAGCGGCTCGATACGGGGCCTTTGGCGGGAGGCGCGGAGCTGCCCAAGTGGCCGAATTGTTCAAGGGGCGGGCGCAGGCGGCGCAAGTCGCCATCGTCGAGGGCGAGCTCGGCTTCGTCGTGCGCATCGCGGGTCAGATCCGCGTCGTGGCGGCGTTCACCATCGCCGATGGCCGGATCGCGGCGATCGACGCCTTCGCCGATCCCGATAGGCTCGAACGGCTCGATTATTCGATCCTTCGGGATTGAAACGAACGGCTGATTTCCCACAGTCTTTCACGGTGGTGCGCCTCGGAAAAGGAAGGGCGGCAGTGCTGTTTCGCGTGGCACAGCAGCTGCATTTTTCTTGACAGCGCTACCTGCCACTTTATTCTATTATAAAGATTTATATATCATAATTATGGATTAATGGTAATCGCCGTTTCTGGTTCCCAGCCTTCCATAATGACCGCAGACGATGACCGAGAGCGATCCCGGCTCGAGACTTCGAAAGGAAAGCATTTTATGTACGGCGACCAGGCGAAGAAGCCGCTTCTGCTCACTAACGTTAAGCCGATGGCTTTCGGTTCCGGGGCGGGCGACGGGGTGATCGACATTCTCGTCAATTCCGAGGGCAGGATTGCCGGGATCGGGCCGTCGCTGGCGGTTTCCGATGAGGTGACGCGCATCGACGGCAAGGGCGCCTTCGTCTCGCCCGGCTGGATCGATCTGCATGTGCACATCTGGCACGGCGGCACCGATATTTCCATCCGGCCTTCCGAATGCGGTCTCGAGCGCGGCGTCACCACCCTGGTCGATGCTGGTTCGGCCGGCGAGGCGAATTTCCATGGCTTCCGCGAATATATCATCGAGCCCTCGCGCGAGCGCATCAAGGCCTTCCTGAATCTCGGCTCGATCGGTCTCGTCGCCTGCAACCGCGTCGCGGAACTCAGGGATATTAGAGATATCGATCTCGACCGCATCCTCGAAGTCTATGCCGAAAACAGCGAGCACATCGTCGGCATCAAGGTGCGCGCCAGCCACGTCATTACCGGTTCCTGGGGCGTCACCCCCGTTAAGCTCGGCAAGAAGATCGCCAAGATTCTGAAAGTGCCGATGATGGTGCATGTCGGCGAGCCGCCGGCGCTCTATGACGAAGTGCTCGAAATCCTCGGCCCCGGCGATGTCGTCACGCACTGCTTCAACGGCAAGGCCGGTTCGAGCATCATGGAGGACGAAGATCTCTTCTATCTGGCCGAGCGGTGCGCCAGGGAAGGCATCCGCCTCGATATCGGCCATGGCGGCGCCTCCTTCTCCTTCAAGGTCGCCGAAGCGGCAATCGCTCGCGGGCTGCTGCCGTTTTCGATCTCGACCGACCTGCATGGCCATTCGATGAACTTCCCCGTCTGGGATCTGGCGACGACGATGTCGAAGCTGTTGAGCGTCGGCATGCCCTTCGACAAGGTGGTGGAGGCCGTCACCCATGCGCCGGCATCGGTCATCAAGCTGTCGATGGAGGACCGGCTTGCGGTCGGCGCGCAAGCCGAATTCACCGTTTTCGACCTCGTTGAGTCCGAGCTCGAGGCGACGGATTCGAACGGCGATGTCTCGGTCCTCAAAAAGCTGTTCGAGCCGCGCTATGCGGTGATGGGTGCCGAGGCCGTCGCCGCCAGCCGCTACGTGCCGCGGGCGCGCAAGCTGGTGCGCCACAGCCACGGCTATTCCTACAGGTAGAATCCGCCGCGAGGCGGGGTTCGATCATAAATTCTCCCGAGAGGCCTCGGATGATCGATGGTTCCAGGGATTTACGACAGTCAGTCCTGCCGCCTCGAACGGGCCCATATCGCGTGTCGCGACAGTAAAGCCCTTGGAAGCGGCGATGGCGGCGATATATCCGTCCGGCGTCGGGAAGCCTTTGCCGTTCATTCTAGCTCTGACGGCAAGGTCGGCATAATGCCGGGCCGCTCCGGCGTCGAATGGCAATACCCGATCCCCAAAGAGTGCTAGTAAGCCGCCAAGCATCTCCGTCAGCGCCGCTTTGCGTCGACCGTCCGCGCCGATGCCGAACATCAATTCGGCCAAGGTCACACTCGACAAATAGAGGGTTTCCGCGGCTTGCTCATTGAGCCACGCGCGCACAGCCGAACTGGGCGTCGGTTTCATCGTCTCGGAAAGCACATTCGTATCGAGTACGATCATTCAAACCTCAAGGGCTCCGCCGGCGCCCTTTCGCGCAGCTGATCGAGCACCTCGAGATCATCATTGGTCAGCCCCAATTGCCGACCGAGTTCAGCCAAAGCGTCCCCCATGCGAATGCGCTGCTCGGGCTTTACGGCACTTTCCAGGATTTCGCGAACTTCCGCCTCGGTGCTGCGGCCATGCATCGCCGCCCGGACACGCAATGCGCGATGCACTTCATCGGGCACGTTTCGAACTGTCAGAACGGCCATGTTCAGATCATCCCAAATGCTGTCAATGACGTCAATATAGCTGCGATGCAGTCAAAAGGCAACCTTTAGAGGGTCCGAGCCAGTGTCAGCGGTTGCGCCAACCCATCAGCTTTTCGATCCGCTCCGCCGAGCTGCGCACATGGGCGGTATAATGGTTCTCGTCGGAGAAGGCCTTCTGCTCCGGCAGCACGATGGAAATGGTGGCGACGCACTGGCCGTCGCGATCGCAGATCGGGGAGGCGATGCAGGCAACCGCATAATCGGATTCGCCGGCCTGGATCGACAGACGCGATTCGAAGGCTTTGCCGGCGGCTTCCGAAAGAGTGCGTGGATCGATCTCGGCGCGGCCGGTAGGAGACGAGCGGGCGCAGCGCCTGAAAAGTTCGATGCGCTCCTCTTCGGGCAGGTGGCCGACGAGCAGGCGGCCGGACGCGGTCCAGTTGAGCGGCACGCGGGTGCCGACGCGCGACGCCACCTGGAAGTGGCTCGGACCGTCGGCCATGGCAAGCACCAGCATATAGTCGCCGTCGCGGCCGCAGACCTGCACGGTTTCGCCGGCCTGGCGGCAGAGATCGTGCATTTCGTGGGTGGCGATGCTCATGAAATCCAGCGACCGGGCATAGGCAAGGCCATAATGGTAGAGCCGGGCGCCGAGCCAGATCGATCCGTCCGCCTGGCGCGTCAGCAGGTTCTTTTCGACGAGATCGTCGACGATGACGTAAACGGTCGACAGCGGCGCCTTCACTGCCTTGGCGATCGCATAGACGCCGGCGGGCGATCCTGTCTCATAAAGATGATCGATCACCTGAAGCGCACGGTCGATGCCGCTGACGCGCGCGCGGCGCGCGCCCTTGCTACCGGCGTCGCCGGCAAGGCTCTCATCTTCGGAGTAAACTGCGGATAATGTCTTTCCGTCCAATTCCATGTACCTCATGAACACTGCGACCATATTACATTATTATGGGACAGCGGGCGCTGTGGCAAATCGCAACATCTTGTAGGTTAATCGTCGGTGAAGGAAATTAGGCGACGACGAATCCACGCATCCAGCGACATCGCCGACTTCATAACAACCTGTGATGTGCGCCGACGATGCTGCAGGGCTTTTGCCAGCCCCTTATCCAGTGTGACCAGTAGGCGGGTCGTCTGTTCGGGTTTCGACCGTCCATGCGGCGACATGGACTGATGTGTCGATATAAAGCATCAGTAACGATCGGTATCGCGCATATCGCGAATGATGGCTGCCGAATTGACTGGCTCGGCCGGCGGCTTCATCGAGGCCGTCAATGCCTTCAGCCGCTCGACATCGTTCACCGGCACGAGCTGTGCCACCGGCTTGCCATGCCGCAATATCTCGACGGTCTCGCCGGCCTCGACTCGGTTGAGCAACTCGCTGAGGTGGGCTGTTGCTTCCGCCAGACTGACCGGTGCCGTATGCAGTCCTCGTGACCAATTTTCTGGTCATTTTTGCGTGGAAAGCCACCTGGTCGCAATGCCGCTGGAACAACAAGCCGCAGCTTGAGTTTGCCCCTCAACCCAGGAGGATATGATGACCAATTACCCAACACCCCCGTTCCCATCCCAGAAACAGCCGATGCCGGGTTTTACCGCGCAGATGGATCCGGTTCCCGATCATGGCGAAAAAACCTATCGCGGATCCGAACGCCTCAAGGGCAAACGGGCGATCATCACCGGCGGCGATAGCGGCATCGGCCGGGCGGTAGCGATCGCCTATGCCAGGGAGGGTGCCGATCTGGTGATCTCCTACCTCGACGAAGACGAGGATGCCGACGAGACAAAGCGGCTCGTCGAGCAGGCCGGCCGCAAGGCTGTGCTCATCAGTGGCGACATTCAGGATCCGGCCCATTGCCGGCAGATCGTCGAAACCGCGGTCAAGGAGCTCGGCGGCATCGACATTCTTGTCAATAATGCCGCGCACCAGGCCAGCTTCAAGAGCATCGACGAGATCAGCGACGAGGAGTGGGAGCTCACCTTCAAGGTCAATATTCACGCGATGTTCTACCTGACCAAGGCTGCCGTTGCCCATATGAAGCCCGGCAGCGCCATCATCAATACGGCCTCGATCAACGCCGACAATCCAAACCCGACGCTGCTCGCCTATGCGACGACGAAGGGCGCGATCCAGAATTTCACCGCCGGTCTGGCCCAGCTTCTGGCCGAGAAGGGCATTCGCGCCAACGCCGTGGCGCCGGGACCGATCTGGACGCCGCTTATTCCGTCGACGCTGCCGGAAGACAGTGTCAGCAATTTCGGCAAGCAGGTGCCGATGAAACGGCCGGGCCAGCCGGCCGAGCTTGCCACGGCTTATGTGATGCTGGCCGATCCCTTGTCGAGTTATGTCTCCGGCACGACAATCGCGGTCACCGGCGGCAAGCCGATCCTTTGATGCATGTCGCCCGGAATTGGCGGTTTCGGGATAAAGGCATGAAGACAAGGAGCGGAAGCGCGTCGATCGAGGTCTGATGCGACGCGTTTCAGTGCGGCTTGCCGTAGCCACCGCCGGTTGGCGTCGTGATGATCACGGCGTCGCCGGCGGCGAGCATTGCCTGGTCGCAGCCCTCCAGCCTTTCGAGCCTGCCATCTGCGCGACGCACTTCGGTTTTCCCCAATTGTCCGTCTTCCCCGCCGAAGAGGCCGAACGGCCGGATCGTTCGATGCGAAGAGAGGATGCTGCAATCCATCATTTCCCGAAAACGGATGGTGCGTTTGGTGCCGCCGCCGGCGCTGTATTGCCCCTTGCCACCGGAGCCGCGGCGGATATGGAAATCTTCCAGTACGACGGGAAAGCGGAATTCCAGCACTTCGGGATCGGTCAGCCGTGAATTGGTCATATGCGTATGCACGCCGTCGGCGCCGCTGAAGCCGGTGCCGTCATTGAGCAGACCGGCGGGGCCGCCGGAGCAGATCGTCTCGTAATATTGATAGATGGCGTTGCCGAAGGTCAGGTTGTTCATCGAGCCCTGGGCCGCCGCAAGCGTCCCGAGCGCCCCGAACAGCGCATTCGTTACATGCTGGCTGGTCTCGACATTGCCGGCGACGACGGCGGCGGGATAGGCCGGACGCAGCATCGAACCATCCGGCACGATGATCCGGATCGGCCGCAGGCAACCGGCGTTCATCGGGATCGGCTGTTCGACCATGACACGGAAGACGTAGAGCACGGCGGCGCGCGTCACCGGTTCCGGTGCGTTGAAATTGGTCGGCTGCTGCGCGCTCGTGCCGGTGAAATCGACGGTCGCCTCGCGCGCCCGTCTGTCGACGGTGATCTTCACCCTGATGACGGCGCCCTGGTCGGTGGAGTAGGTGAACTCGCTATCGCTCAAGCGGGCGATCACCCGGCGAACGCTCTCCTCGGCATTGTCCTGGACATGGCCCATATAGGCTTCGACAACGTCGAGCCCGAAATGGGCGACCATCTTGCGCAGTTCCCAAACGCCCTTTTCGTTGGCCGCGATCTGCGCCTTCACGTCGGCAAGGTTCTGGGCCGGATTGCGGGCGGGATAAGCATGGTTTGTCAGCATGGCCGCGAATTCGGCTTCCCGGAAACGCCCCTTGTCGACCAGCAGGAAATTATCGATCAGCACGCCTTCTTCATCGACCTTCGTCGCCCGCGGCGTCATCGAACCCGGCGCCTTGCCGCCGATATCGGCATGATGACCGCGTGAGGCAACGTAAAAGAGGATGGTTTCTCCCGCATCGTCGAAAACGGGCGTGACGACGGTAATGTCGGGCAGATGCGTGCCGCCATTATAGGGCGCGTTGAGCGCGAAGACGTCGCCTGGACGAATGCGGCCCTCGTTGAGGCGGATGATCGTTTCGACCGAGCGGTCCATGGAGCCGAGATGCACCGGCATATGCGGCGCATTGGCGACGAGCGCGCCGGTGCGGTCGAAGACAGCGCAGGAGAAATCGAGCCGCTCCTTGATATTGACCGAATGGGCGGTGTTCTGGAGCGTCACGCCCATCTGCTCGGCGATCGCCATGAAGAGGTTGTTGAAGACTTCGAGCATGACGGGATCGGCACTGGTGCCGATTGCGGCATTGCGGGAAAGCGCGATCTCGCGGGTGAGAACGATATGGTCATGGCCGGTAAGCCGCGCCTGCCAGCCGGCCTCGACGACGATCGTCTGATGCGCTTCGATGATCAGGGCAGGGCCTTTGACGATCGCGCCCGGCTTCAGCGCATCGCGTCTGAAAATACCGGCCTCGTGCCACGTTCCGCCGGAATAGAAGCGGGTCGTGCGAAGCGCTTCCGGCGCGAAGGTTGGCGCCGGTACATCCGTCTCTTCGATATCGGCGCCGCCGCCGATGCCCTCGACTTCAATTGAGTCGACGACAACAGGCCGGTCATCGAAAATGAAACCGAACTGCTTCTTATGAGCGATGGCAAAAGCTTGCGCAATCTCCTCCTCAGGTCCGAAGGCGACGGGCAGGGCCGTGTCGGTGCCCTTATATTGCAGGTGAAGTCGGGTGACGACCTCCATGTCATCCGCTTCGACGCCCTGCAGCATCAATTCTGCGCGCACCTCTGCCTCCAGTCCGGCCCTGACGTCGCCGATGCTCGTCAAGGCGGCGGAGAGTTCCGTCAGCACCGCCCGCTGGCGGGTGGCGCGGATATCGGCGAGACCCATGCCATAGGCTGAGAGGATGCCGGAGAAGGGGTGGATCAGCACCGTCTTCATGCCGAGGCTGTCGGCGACGAGGCAGGCATGCTGGCCGCCGGCGCCGCCGAAGCAGGTGAGCGCGTAATTGGAAACGTCGTAGCCGCGCTGGACGGAGATCTTCTTGATGGCATTGGCCATGTTCTCGACGGCGATGGCGAGAAAGCCGTCGGCGACGTCTTCCGCGGTTCGCCCGCCGCCAATCGTCTGCGCCATCTCGGCAAAGGCGGCGCGCACTGCCTCGGCATCGAGCGGCTGATCCTGCTCCGGCCCGAAGATTTCAGGGAAGAATTCCGGCAACAGCTTGCCCGTCATGATATTGGCGTCGGTGACGGCGAGCGGCCCGCCGCGACGATAGGATTTCGGGCCGGGCGTGGCGCCGGCCGATTCCGGGCCGACGCGGAAGCGCGAACCGTCATAGCTCAGAATAGAGCCGCCGCCGGCGGCGACGGTATGGATCTTCATCATCGGCGCGCGCATGCGCACGCCGGCGACTTCGGTCTCGAAAGCGCGTTCCAGCTCTCCGTCATAATGCGAAACGTCGGTCGAGGTGCCGCCCATGTCGAAGCCGATCATCCTGTCGAACCCGGCGATGCGCGAGACCTCGACCGCGCCGACCACCCCGCCGGCAGGCCCGGAGAGGATCGCGTCCTTCCCCTGGAAGAGATGCGCGTCGGTCAGCCCGCCCGATGACTGCATGAACATCAGCTTAGGGCCCTTCCCGTCCACGGCGCCGAGCTCGGCAGCGACCTGATCGACATAGCGCCGGAGAACCGGGGACAGATAGGCGTCGACGACGGCAGTGTCGCCGCGGCCGACGAGCTTGATCAGCGGGGAGACGACATGCGACGGCGAGACCTGCGTGAAACCGATGTCGCGCGCGATGACGGCGGCTTGCTGCTCGTGCAGGGGATAGCGGTAGGCATGCATGAAAACGATGGCGACGGCGCGCAGGCCGCTGGCATAGGCGGCCTGCAGCGCGTGCCGCAGATCGCCTTCGGAGAGCGGCCGTTCCACCGTTCCGTCGGCCAGCACGCGCTCGTCGGCCTCGATCACGTCGGCATAGAGCAGCTCCGGTTTGACGATCTTCTTGGCGAAAATATCAGCCCGGGCCTGGTAGCCGATCTCCAGCGCGTCCCGGAAACCCTTGGTCGTTACGAGCAGGGTCGGATCACCCTTGCGTTCCAGAAGGGCGTTGGTGGCGACCGTCGTCCCCATCTTCACGGCGCCGATGAGCTCGGAAGGGATCGCCTCGTCAGGCTTCAGGCCGAGGAGTTCGCGAATGCCGTACACGGCCGGGTCGCGATAGGCTTCGGGATTTTCCGAGAGAAGCTTGTGGGCGATGAGCGAACCGTCGGGCCGCCGGGCGACGATATCAGTGAAGGTACCGCCGCGATCGATCCAGAAATCCCACTGTCTGCTCATCGCGCGGTCCCCTGTTGAACTGAAAATTTATTGACGATTTATCGATAAAATGTCAACGTTGAACCACGTTGATCGCGGAGGAATTGGAATGGCAGATGCGCGCCGACAGCCGGAGATCGGGCCGATCGTCTCCTCCGCCCATCTCGCCGATGGCGCGCTTCCGGCCCTTTCGGAGCTGGAATTCGGCCTCATCCTGGCCGGCAACGCCTTCGATCGCTGGATGGTCCGCTGCATGACGGGGGCGGGCGAGCCCGGATGCGCGGCGATCGACGTGCTGGTGCTGCATTCGGTGGCGCACCGGCAGCGGCCGAAACGGCTCGGCGATCTTTGCAGCGTACTCGGCGTCGAGGATACGCATCTGGTGATTTATGCGCTTAAGAAGCTGGAAAAGCGCGGCCTCGTGAAAAGCGCGCGGGCAGGCAAGGAGAAGCTGATTGCCGCCACCGAGAAGGGTATTCAAACCTGCCTCAGATACCGGGCGGTGCGTGAGGCGCTGCTGGTGGATTCGGTCAAAGGGCTAGGGCTCGATCCGGCGGCGACATCGGCCGTGGCGGCAACGCTCAGAGCGCTTTCTGGCCACTACGATCAAGCAGCAAGGGCCGCCGCCTCTTTATGACGACAGCCCTTGTCGGGGGCAGGGAGAGATCCCCCGGTGTTCAGGCGGCTTTTCAGCCGAAGCAAGGTATAGCGGGCAGATTGGCGCGGCTCGCGAGCGCCCCGATCATCTTGCCGACGGGCGTCGGGCGCGGTTCGTGTTTGCCGGCGGCCGTCTCCAGGAGCTGCTTGAAATCTTCAAGCTTCACGCCATCGGCGCGCAACACCATGGCGATCAGGGGGTCGCGAAGGGCTTCGGATATCGTCAGGTCGTCTCTGGTCTTTCTCATGGCTTGTCCTCCTTTCGTGGGCGGTCGCCCGTGTTCCACTTTCCCCGCCAGCCCTCGGCATTGACTTTGGCGGTCCGTGGTGTTACCGGTAAGTAACAATGCAGTTGTTACCGATCGGTCACATTGATGTCAAGGACCTCGTCCGCAAAAAAATCAGAAACTTCGAATGAAATCTCCGCAGCCGTTTCAGAAGATCGCGTCCCTCCGCGGGAGCGCATCGTCTCGACCGCCTCGGAGCTTTTCCGCGAGCACGGCATTCGCGGCATCGGCGTCGATGCCATCGCCGATGCCGCGTTGACCAACAAGATGACGCTTTACCGGCATTTCGGTTCGAAGGACGAGCTCGTCTGCGAGACGCTGCGTCGCGCTTCCGAAAAGGCGGACGCCATCTGGCGCGATCTGGATGCTGCTCATCCTGGCGATCCCCGCGCCCAGCTGGATGCCTGGGTGGAGATGCGGGCGCAATGTCTGAACGGCGAGCCCGCTGGCTGCGATCTCGCCAATGCCGCCATCGAACTCAAGGGGGAAGGCCATCCTGCCCACGGAATGATCGAGCGGCACAAGGCCGAACAGCGCGATCGCCTCGCCGCGCTCTGTTCGGCGGCCGGCGCGCGCGAAGCCGAACTTCTTGCCGATACGCTGACGCTGCTTCTCGAAGGGGCGCGCGTCAGTCGCCAGGCGATGGGGGCTGCCGGCTGTTGCGGTCATTTCGCCAAGGCTTGCAGAGCAGCGATCGCTTCATTCACCTAATCTCTCGGGAACCTTACCACCACCATGCCGTTTTTCCATCACCGGAAGGCGATGTGGAGACCGGGAGATGAACTACGTCTATCTCAAGCGCCTATATGCCAAACGCGCCGAGCTCGAAGCCAAGCTGGAGCTTCACGATGCACGCTACTGTTTCGGCGAGGAAGAGGTCGATGACGGCACCGATAGCGACCTTCGTCAGCGATTGAGTGAGGTCTCCGAGGAGATCGCCGCACTGGAGAATGGAACGTCTAGATCTAAAGCCTTTTCGGGTTAGTCCCTGGCGTTGAGAATCTCCATCGTCCGCTCGTCGAATTTTCCCTGATAGAAGCGCTCAATCGCCTGGTGGAAGGGCGAGCCGTGCTCGCTGATCGCCGCGAACAAAGTCATCGATGAGCGCAGCTTGCGGTCATCGGGCGAGCCGAGGATCTCGTGCGCCGATCGGCCGTCGACCGATAACATCGCCTCAATGCAGCGCAGCAGCCGGTTTGAGAGAATGGGATGGGCGAGATAGGCGGCGGCTTCGCCGGCCGAGCGGATGGCATATTTTTCCGCCATCGCCGAGGTACCGAGACCAGCGATCTGCGGGAAGATGAACCACATCCAATGAGATGTCTTACGTCCGGCCTCCAGCTCCGAAAGCGCCTGCTCGTAGACGCCGTTTTGAGCGTCGATGAAACGGTCCAGATTGTAATCGATATCGCCGGCCATGGTCCTTTCCCTTTGTCTGCTGTCGATGCAGCCTGAGCCAGAGGTCTCCATGCCCAGCGAAGAAGCGCCTCCCTGGGCGAGCTATCTCGCCCGGGGGAACCGGCTTGCTGTCAGCAGACCCGCTCAGCATAGGGACTGCTGTCGCGGCAATGGCCGTAAGGCTGCTGATGCGGCGCGTTGTCGCCTGCCCCGGCCGCAATGGCCGACGTCGTTATCGGATCGGTATTACCGGTAGAATATGCGGCAAAACCTGCAAAGCTCAAGACAACCAGCGCTGCGACCACCACGATGCGCTCGAAACCCGAAAGTTTCTGGGCCGTGACATGGTCCACATAGTCGCGCTCGCCTGAACCGGCAGTTTCATCCTCTTTCACATGGAGAGTCACCATGTCCTGGCGACGGCTTAAAGTTTCACAATCTGTCATTCTAATTACTCCTGCAACACATGCGGCCGGTCGAAGAGTAAACCCTCACCCTCATGTCGGGTCGGCTCGGCATGCGTGCATGTATGTGTGTCTTCAATCGTGGCAATTGAAGGGGCAATATTCAAACTCAGTGTTCAAAAATTCGTACCAATAAACGCAAAATATCGTGAAGCTCTGGCTCGCCGGAATGATCCGGGTTAGTCATTGACCGCATCTCTCATCAGGACCACCCCATGAGCAAATCCTTCGGCGCGATGTCGGTCGCCCAGCTTTCCGTCCTCATTCAAGGCGGCGCCGCCGATCCCGTCGACGTGGCCGAGGCGGTGTTTGAATCCATCGCGAATTGCGGCGACAAGACGATCTTCACCACCTTGCTCGAAGGCCGGGGGATGGAGGAGGCGCGCGCCTCCTCGAAACGTTTGCGGGAAGGGCGCTCGCTCGGTTTGCTGGACGGCATTCCGATCGCCTGGAAGGATCTTTTCGACATTGAAGGGCTGCCGACGACGGCAGGCTCCGTCGTCCTGGCCGCCGACGCGCCCGCCAGCCGCGATGCGGCGGTCGTCGGTCTTCTCAGGCAGGCGGGCATGGTCGCCATAGGCCGCACCAATATGAGCGAATTTGCCTTTTCCGGACTGGGCATCAATCCGCATTACGGCACGCCGGTCAATCCGCGCGGTATGGATCTCCCGCGTATTCCCGGCGGCTCATCCTCCGGCGCCGGTGTCGCGGTCGCGGCCGGGCTGGTGCCGGTCGCGATGGGCACGGATACCGGTGGCTCAGTGCGCATTCCCGCTGCCTTCAACGGGATCGTCGGCTACAAGGCGACACGCGGCCGTCATGCGATGGAGGGCGTCTATCCGCTGGCAAAGAGTCTCGATTCACTGGGACCGCTCTGCCGCAGCGTCAGGGACGCAGTCTGGATCGATGCGGGGATGCGGGGCTTGACGGCGCCCGGCGTCGTCGAGCGTGCGCCGCCGGGGCTGGAGTTGCTTGTGCCCGAAAATATCGTTTTCGACGCAGCGGAAGCGGGTGTCGTCGCCGCGTTCGAGGCGGCGTTGCAACGCCTTCAAAGCGCCGGCGCCCAGGTATCCCGCACCGTCATCCCAGCGTTCAACGAGATTTTCGATCTGATGACGAGATACGGCCCGCTGGTGACAGCGGAGGCATTCGCCCTTCACCACGAGCGCCTGGCGGGACCGGACGCAGACCGCATGGACCAACGCGTCGTCATGCGCACCCGCCTTGGAAGCAGGACGACGCTGCCCGATTATATCGCGATCCTGGAGGCGCGCAGCCGGTTGATCGCCGACGTCGATCGCCTGGTCGGCAACCGCCTCATCGTCTTTCCGACAGTTGCCCATGTCGCTCCGCCGATCAGCCCGCTGGAGCGCGACGATGAGCTCTTCTTCGCCACCAACAACAAGACGCTGCGCAACACAGCGCTCGGCAATTTTCTCGACTGGTGCGGCGTTTCCATTCCCTGCGGCACGGCCGAGGCCGGCATGCCAGTCGGCCTGCTGCTTTCGGCGACCGCCCATCGCGACGAGGCGCTGCTGGGGGCAGCACTCGCCGCCGAAGCAGTGATCCGCGGCGATTTCGCCTGACGGCAATTGAAACACCGGGCTTTTGTTGCCATTGGTGGGACGAGGAGATCCTGGAGGAAGGTACATGCAGCAGCTTTTGCAGAACGGACGCTTCGCGGTTTCGACATGGTCACTGCACCGGCTGCTCGGGGCCGTTCATGCCTACAGCCCTGATCCCGGCAAAAGCGCTGCGCCCAAAGAACCCTATGGCCCCGGTGCCGCGGCGCTGATCGACGTCCCGGCCGCGCTCGCGGCGCGCGGCATCCACCGGCTGGAGATCTGTTCCTTCCATCTGCCGAGTCTCGAAACTGGCTACCTCAACGAGCTGCGCGACGCAATGGCGGCGTCGAATGTGCTGTTCCAGACACTGCTCGTCGAGGACGGTGACCCGAGCCATCCCGAGACGGCCGAACGCGATGTCGAATGGATGGCGCGTTGGATCGACATAGCCGCTGCCCTCGGAGCCGAGCGGATGCGGGTCATTGCCGGCAAGCAGAAGCCGACGGAGGAAAACCTAGCTCGCGCTGCCCGCCATCTGAACTGGTTGGCCGACAAGGCGGAAGGCAGCGGTGTGCGCGTCGTTGTCGAGAACTGGTTCGACCTGCTGCCGTCGCCGGTGGAGATGAACTGGCTGCTGGACCGGTTGGACGGCAAGGTCGGGCTCAACGGCGACCTCGGCAATTGGTCGGCACCGGCGAAGTATGAAGGTCTCGCCGATATCATGCGCCGGGCGGAGATCTGCCACGCCAAAGCCGAATATGGCGCCGCCGGTCTCGATGGTGACGATTACCGCAGGTGCCTGGAGATGTGCGAGAGGGCCGGTTACGCCGGGCCTTTCACGCTGATCTATGACTCGCCCTTCTTCCCCGACGAATGGGACGGCATTCTGCTGCAAAAGCAGTTCATCGAGGGTTTCCTGCGCGAGGCGCCGGCGCGAAAGACAGGTTAATCACGCCTATTCCTGGCGGGGAAACCTCTGGCTTTCCTCCAGCACATTCAGATCCATGTGATTGCGCATGTAGCGCTCAGAGGCTTTCTGCAGCGGCTGGTAGTCCCAGGGATAATAGGCGCCGTTACGGAGAGCCGCATAAACCACCCAGCGACGCGCCTGACTTTCGCGCACGGCCGCATCGAAATCCGCGAGGTTCCATCGGCGACGTGCCTGTTCGGTGAGACGCGCCAAGATTTCCGCATGCGAGGGATCGCTTGCCAGATTGTGCATTTCGCAGGGGTCGGCCTCGAGATCGAACAGCATCGGAGGGTCTTTCTCGCAGAGCGACAGCTTGTAGCGCCCGTCCCGGAGGCAGACGAGCGGCGCTTCGGAACCCTCGGCGGCATATTCCATCGGCACGGGGCCGCGGCTGCCGGTGCCTCCGGCAAGCGCCGCGAGATCCTCACCCTCGGTCCAGGGTTTCAACGCGGCGATATCGATCCCGACGAGGCCGGCGAGTGTCGGCGTGACGTCGAGGGTGGAGACTGGCTGGTCGATACGCCTCGGCGTCCAGCCAGGTGCTGCGATCATCAGCGGAACGCGGGCTGATCCTTCGAAGAAGTTCATCTTGAACCAGAGACCGCGATCGCCGAGCATGTCGCCATGGTCGGACACGAAGAGGATGATCGTGTTGTCGGCCATGCGGCTGCGTTCCAGGACGCCGAGAATCTCACCGATCTTTTCGTCGACATAGGAGATATTGGCAAAATAGCCGCGCCTGGCCCGCCGGATCTGTTCGCGGTTGATGTCGAAAGCATCGTGGTCGCAGGCTTTCATCAGGCGCTGCGAGTGCGGGTCCTGCCGATCATAGGCGATCGGCGCAACCGCCGGCTCAAGAGCCGGGCAATCCTCATAAAGGTCCCAGAATTTGCGGCGCGCGACATAGGGGTCGTGCGGGTGGGTGAAGCTGACGGTGAGGCACCAGGGGCGCTCGTCATGGCCACGCGAGAGATCGTAGAGCTTGCGCGTGGCGTGATAGGCGACCTCGTCGTCATATTCCATCTGGTTGGTGATCTCGGCAACGCCGGCACCCGTCACCGAACCGAGATTGTGATACCACCAGTCTATGCGCTCGCCGGGCTTGGTATAGTCGGGCGTCCAGCCGAAATCGGCCGGGTAAATGTCCGTCGTCAGGCGCTCCTCGAAACCGTGCAACTGGTCGGGGCCGACGAAATGCATCTTGCCGGAAAGTGCTGTCTGGTAACCGGCGGCGCGTAAATGATGCGCATAGGTCGGGATGTCGGAGGCGAATTCGGCGGCATTGTCGTAGACGCGCGTCCGGCTCGGCAGTTGTCCGGACATGAAGGAGGCCCGCGCCGGTGCGCAGAGCGGGCTTGCCGTATAGGTGTTGGCAAAACGCACGGAGCGCTCGGCCAAGGATTTCAGATGCGGCGCGTGAAGGAAATCGGCGGGGCCGTCGGGAAAGAGGGTCCCATTCAGCTGATCTACCATCAGGATAAGGATATTGGGGCGCGCCATGTGAGTTGCCTTTTGCTATTTGAGGATTTTATTGAAGCGCCTATTATATCGCCTGTAAAGGCGGCTTTTTTCGATGGCTGCCTAAAGGAATTTTTATGTCGGAACGCCCGCCTGAGCTTGGATGGATGCGCCTTTTCGTTGAAGTCGCGCGATTGGGCAGTTTTTCCGCGGCTGCAACGCTTCTCGGGCTGACTCAGCCCGCCGTCAGCTACCAGATTCGCCGGCTGGAAGAACAGTTCGGTGTCAGCCTGCTGCGCCGCCAGCATCGTGGGGTCGAACTGACCGCTGAAGGCGAGCGGCTTCTCGCGGTAACCGCCAAAGCGGTCGGCGAGATCGATGCGCTCGCCCGCAGTTTCCGGGCCGAGGCCCAAACACCGATCGTCAGGCTCAGAACCGATTATGCTTTCTCGGCTCTTTGGCTGATCCCGCGCATGGAGAACTTTCGCCATCTGCATCCGGAAACGGACATGCAGATCGTTGCGACGCAGAGGCTTGCGGCCGGGTTTCGCGACGAGGCCGATGTGGCGGTGGTTTTCGGTACGCGGGCGGAATTCGCAGCAGTCGGCACGCTTCTGTTGCCGGAAAGAGTGGTGCCGGTCTGTACGCGTGGATTCCTCGATCGCAGCGGTCCCTTCGACGATCCAGGAGAACTGGCCAAGGCAAGGCTGCTCCATCTCGACGCGCCGCTGCCATCGCCCTGGTTCGACTGGCGCAGCTATTTTGCCGAATTCTCCGTCCTGCGCGACATCAATGCCGGCCGCGGCGATATCAGCTTCAATACCTACTCCCTGGTTATCCAGGCTGCTCTGAGCGGGCAGGGCGTGGCGATCGGCTGGATGAGTCTCGTCGATACGCTTCTTTCGACACGCATGCTTGTCGAAGCCGGCCCGCCGCTGGAGGCGCCCGACCGCGGTTATTGGCTGGTGCCGCCGCGGTCTCCAAACGTTCACAGCGAGAGGCTCAGCGCCTGGCTGGCGGATGAGGTGAAGAAAAATGATTAGCGGCGGTTGCAGTTCTCCTCAGGAGAAGCCTTGTCATCGGCGATAGCGATCGACATTGTGGGGCCGAATCGAGCGCGAGGTGGCTGAAGCATGCGAACGGTCGGATATGTCATAGGACTGCTCATGGTCTTGCTCGGCCTGATCTGGATCGGGCAGGGAAGCGGCTATTTTCCCTATCCGGCGTCCAGTTTCATGATCGCTCAAAAAATCTGGATGCTCTGGGGCGCCATTCTGGCCGCGGCGGGCATCGTGGTGATGGTCATCCTCTCGCGGCTGCGCCGCCGAGGATGAATTGCTGCTGCCGTTTGGCAACAATCCGGCCGTTGACGGCCTGTCGAAATGAGGAGAATGGCATGAGCGCAGCTGAAATCGATGGCTTTGCCGACCGGATGAGGAAGCACCAGGGCGGCATGATTTCCGCCTGGGTCGGCATCCCCGACGCCATGCTCGTCAACCATCTGGCGCAAGAAGCTTTCGATGCCGTCGTGCTCGATATGCAGCACGGTATGTGGGATATGCCGTCGGCTGCAAACGCGGTTGCTCAGGCGCGCCTTGCGGGCAAGCCGGCCATCGCGCGCATTCCCGTCGGCGATTTCGCCTCCGCCTCGCGACTGCTCGATGCCGGCGCCTCCGGCATCATCGCGCCGATGATCAATTCGGCCGAAGATGCGAGAGCGCTGGTCAGGACGACGAAATATCCGCCGCTCGGCGAGCGCAGCTGGGGGCCGTCTTTGGCGCTGAACCATACTGGTCTCTCGGCTGACGCCTATCTCAAGAGCGCCAACGAGCTCACCGTCGCCATTGCCATGGTCGAGACCCGCGCTGCCCTCGATGCGATCGACGGCATTCTTGGCGTCACCGGTATCGACGGCATTTTCGTCGGCCCCGCTGACCTTTCGATTGCGCTGTCGAACGGCGACCAGGTGGCGCCGAACGCTGCCGAGATCGACAGCGCGATGCAGCATGCGGTCGCGCGGTGCCGGGACCACGGCAAATTCGCCTGCGCCTATGCCGGCGACGGCGAGCGGGCCGGCGAGCTCTTGAAATTCGGCTTCGATCTGGTCATCGCCGGCGCCGAGACCGTGCAATTGCGCGCCGGCGCCCGCCGGGCGATCAACGCCGCCCGCAGGATCGCTTCCGGCGGTTGAGCTCGTCTCAGCGGGCCGGTTTGACGGCCAGCCAGATCACGTGGCGGGCGCCGCGCTTGCGGTTGGCGCGGGTATTGACGACGTCGACGGCAAAGCCGCTATCCTTGAGACGGCGGGTGAAATCCGGATCGGGACCGGATGACCAGACGGCGAGCACGCCGCCGGGGCGCAACGCGTCGCGGGCGGCGCGCAGGCCGGCGAAATCATAGAGCCGATCATTGGATTTGCGGGTCAGCCCGTCCGGGCCGTTGTCGACATCGAGCAGGATCGCGTCATAGGCGACCTTGCCGGCGCGGATCGCCTCGCCGACATCGCCCTGATGGATGCCGACGCGTGGGTCGTCGAGGCAGCCCTTGAAGACCTCCGCCATCGGCCCGCGCGCCCAGGCGATAACAGCCGGCACCAGTTCGGCGACGGTGACGCCGGCATCCTCGGGAAGGACGGCAAGGGCGGCGCGCAGGGTAAAGCCCATGCCAAGCCCGCCGATCAAGATCCCCGGTTTCTGATGCGTCCTGATCCGTTCCCAGGACAGGGTCGCCAGCGCTTCCTCCGAACCGCTGAGGCGGCTGTTCATCAACTCGTTGGCGCCGAGCATGATCGAGAATTCGCTGCCGCGCTGCTTCAGCCTGAGTTCGCCGCCTTCGCCGGGAATGGTCGCGGAATCGAGCTGGATCCAGGGCAGCATGACGGTTTCGCCTCACATGAAAGGGATCGTCCCCTAGCATAGGGCGAGGGGCGAAGCCAGCAAACCGGCCTTAGATCATCCGCATGAAATGATCCGGTTCCACTTCGACGATATTGTCCTGCGGTGCGGCGGAACGGCGGCGGACGTCGTCGACCTCATCGGGCCTGAGGCGTGCCTTCGGATCGTCGAAGCGGACATCGGGATCGGGCACGGCCGAAAGCAGCAGTCTTGTATAGGGGTGCAGCGGATTGTCGATCACGCTGGCGGTGCTGCCCCATTCGACGATCTGGCCGGCATACATCACCGCGATGTCCTCCGCGACATAGCGCGCGGTGGCGATGTCATGGGTGATGTAGAGCAGCCCGAGATTCATCTCCTGCTTCATTTCGTTCAACAGGTTGAGCACCCCGAGGCGCACCGAGACGTCGAGCATTGAGGTCGGTTCGTCCGCCACGATCACCTCCGGCTTGACGGCAAGGGCGCGGGCGATGTTCACGCGCTGGCGCTGGCCGCCGGAGAGCTCGTGGGGATATTTAGGAGCGACGAGATCGGGATCGAGCCTGACGCGCTGCAGCATTCCGCGGATTGTGACGTCGATATCGCTTCCCTTGATCTCCGGCCGGTGCAGCTTCAGCGGTCGCCTGAGATGATGGGCGATGGTATGCGCCGGGTTGAGCGAGGCGAAAGGGTCCTGGAAGATCATCTGCACCGAGCGGCGATAGCGAGCGATCTCCTCTGCTCTCGCCCCTTCCACCGGACGGCCTTTAAAGAGGATCTGCCCCGATGTCGGCTGATATTCGCGCATCGCCATGCGGGCGCAGGTGGTCTTGCCGCTGCCGGATTCGCCGACGAGCGCCAATGCCCGGCCGGCATGCAGCGAAAACGAGATCGAGCGGGCAGCATGAACGGCTGATGCGCCATGGCCGAAGGTCTTCGTCACCTTGTCCAGGGCGAGGATGGCATTGCTCATAGCAGCACGCCTCCGTGAAGCGAGGGAAAGGAGGCCCAGAGCTTCTTCGTGTAGGCGTGCTTCGGCGTCCGGTAGATCGCCTCGGCACCGTTCTGTTCGACGAGCTTGCCTGCGAGCATGATGCCGATGCGGTCGCAGAATTGCACCATCAGCCCGAGATCGTGGGTGATGAACAGGACGGAGAAGCCGAAACTGCGGCGCAGTTCGTTGATGCGCTGCAGAATCTCGCGCTGAACGACGACGTCGAGCGCCGTCGTCGGCTCGTCCATGACGACGAGTTTCGGATCGAGCGCCATGCAGATGGCGATGACGATGCGCTGGCGCATGCCGCCGGAAAACTGGTGCGGATAGTCGCGCATGCGGTCCGGCGCGATGTCGACCAGTCTCAGCATCTCGGCGGTGCGCTCGCGGGCTTCCGCGCGGCTCACATTCTTATGGGCGCGCAGCACGTCGTAGAACTGCCTCTCGATGCGCAGCACGGGGTTCAGCGAGTTCATCGCGCTCTGGAAAACCATGGCGACTTCGCGCCAGCGGAACGCGGCGAGCGCCTGCCGGTCGAGGCCGAGCACGTCGCGTCCGTCGAGCAGGATGCGACTGTCCCTACGGATCAGCGCCGGCGGCTTGTGTAGCCGGCTGATGGCGAAGGCGATGGTGCTCTTGCCACAGCCGGATTCGCCGGCAAGGCCGAAGACTTCGCCGGGTGCGACGTCGAAGCTGACATCGTCGACGGCGCGGAAATCCTTCTCCTCGCCGATATAGTCGATGGTAAGATTCCTCACCGAAAGCAGCGGCTGCGTCACAGGCGGCCCTCCCCGGAACGGACGAGCAGCGACCAGCGCTTCAGATGATTGCCGGTGCGCAGACGTGGATTGGCGATCTCGTCGACGGCGAAATTCAGGAGCGACATGCCGATGCCGAGGAAGGCGAGCGCGAAGCAGGGCGTGAGAATATCCCACCAGGCGCCGACCGAGAGGGCCGAAGCCTTCTGCGCATTATAGAGCATCGTGCCCCAGGAAACCGCCTTGGGATCGCCGAGGCCGAGAAACTCCAGCGTCGCCTCGGTGATGATTGCGAAAATGACGCTGCCGATGAAATTGATGCCGACGATCGAAATCAGGTTGGGAAAGATCTCGAAGGACATGATGCGCCATTGCGGCTCGCCCATCATCTCGGCGGATTTGACGAAATCCTTCTGCTTGACGGAGAGCGTCTCGGCGCGGGTGACGCGTGCGCCCCAAGCCCAGGAAGTGGCGCCGAGGATGAGGGCGATGACGAGAGGGCTTGCCTGGCCGATGAAGGCGGCAAGGACCAGCAGCAGCGGCAGGTTGGGAACAACAAGCACCATGTTGGTGAAGAAGCTGATGATCTCGTCGGTCTTGCCGCCGCGATAGCCGGAAATGATGCCGAGCGCGGTGCCGACAAGCGTGATCAGCAGCCCGGCGCCGAAGCCGACGGCAAGCGAGGTGCGGGCGCCGTAAAGCAGCCGGGCGAAGACATCCTGGCCGATGCGGGTCGTGCCGAGCAGATGGTCGAGCGATGGTGGCTGGTGCGGCCGGCCGGTGCGGGCGGCGGGATCGTACTGCGTCAGCAACGGCGCCGCGATCGCGACGATGACGATGAAAGCGATGATGACGAGGCCGCTGAGCGCCTTGCGGTTTCGAAGCAGGGCTTTCATTTCATGCTCCCTTCAGCCGCGGGTCGAGCATGACATAGCTGACGTCGACGATGAAATTGGCGATCAGCATGGTCGCTGTCATGATGAGGAGCTGGCCTTGGATGACCGGGTAATCGCGGGCGAGGATCGCCTGGTAAAGAATGTTGCCGAGGCCGGGATAGTTGTAGACGACCTCCGTCACCAGCGAGCCGCCGAGGATGGTGCCGATGGCGATGGCAAGGCTGGAGACGGTCGGCAGCAGGGCATTGCGCGCCGCATACCAGAGCATCACATGCCGGTCGGACAGACCCTTTGCGCGGGCCATGACGATATAGTCCTCGCCGAGCAGATTGATCATGTTGTTGCGCATGGTGACGGTGAAGCCGCCGATCAGCACGGTGCAGAGGGTTACCATCGGCAGGATGCCGTGATAGGCGACGCTGCCGATATAGTGCAGGCTGAAGGCCGGATCGAGTGACGGGTCGGCGGCATAACCGTTCGGGAACCAGCCGAGCGTGAAACCGAAGATGAAGAGCACGATCAGCGAGGTGACGACGGCTGGGACCGAGGTCGCGAAGATCGCGCCGACGGAAACGATGACATCGAACCTGCTGCCGCGCCGCCAGGCAGCGACGATGCCGAGAAAGGTGCCGAGCGCGAAGCTGACGATCGTTGCCGTTCCCATCAGGCCGACGGTCCAGACGAGAGCATGGCCGAGCACCGAGGTAACCGGCAGCGGGAAATATTTGATCGAGCGGCCGAGATCGCCGGTGAAGATGCTGCCGAGATAGGTGAGATATTGCTGCCAGAGCGGGCCGTCGACGAAGCCGAAGGTGAGCTTCAGCGCCTGCAGGCTTTCCGGCGGCAGTTCGGTGCCGGCGCTCGAAAACATGATCTGCACCGGGTCGCCCGGCATCAGCCGGGGCAGGAAGAAATTGATCGTCGCTGCGGCGATGAAGGCCGCCATATAGAAGACCAGGCGGCGAAGCAGGAAAGCCATGGGAACTCCGTCGTGACGGGAGTGGCGTTTCTGGATGAGCATGATGTCTTCCGAAAACCGCTAACAGTTTTCGGCATCATGCTTCGACGCCACTCCCGAGATCATGATGCTTACTTGACGGGCTCGAGAGCGAGCAGGTTCAAGAGGCGCGCCGGATTGGTGCGCGAGATCGACGGGTTGACGAACGGGTTCTCCTTGGTCGACCAGCCGGTGAAGCGTTTGGTGTTGTACTGATACCAGTTCGGATTGTTGAAGACCGGAATCATCGGCATGTTTTCGGCGACGATGCGCTGCGCCCTGTTCATCGCTTCCTTCTGCTTGGCAAGGTCGGCGGTATGGGTGAACTCGGTGACGAGCTTCTCGACATCAGGATTGAACCAGCGCTGCGCCGTGAAGCGGGTCTTGCCCTTGTCCGAAGCGCTGAAGGCGCGCTTGTAGGGATAATAGGGCGAAGCCGAAGCCGGCAGGCTGTTGATCGCCGCATCGAACTTGCCGCCGATGAGGTTGCCGGTCCAGACGGCTTCCTCGGGCGTTTCGATCTTGGCGTCGATGCCGACCGCCTGCATGCCTTCGACGGCGATGTTGACGGTATCGACCCAGTCCGTCCAGGAGTTCGGAACGATGATCGAGAAGGCGATCTTGCTCCCGTCGGGATTGTCGCGGAAGCCGTCGCCGTCCTTGTCCTTGTAGCCGGCCTCGTCGAGCAGTGCCTTGGCCGCGTCGGCGTCATAGGTCGCGAACTTGCCGAAATCGGCCTTGACGGACGGATCCGCCCAGCTCTTGTAGAGCTCGCCCATCAGGCCGGGGTCTTCGTTCAGCGTCGGATAGCCGTAGCCGGCGACGTCGATCATCGTCTTGCGATCGAGCGCCATGCCGACGGCGCGGCGGAACTTCACATCGTTGAAGGCCTTCTTGTTGTTTTCGTTCGCCGTTTCCAGGTTGAACAGGAAGGCGACCATGCTGCTCGGCGAATACCAGTAGTGGAAATGCGCCGGGTCCTTGGAGACATAGACATTGTCGATATCCGGAATGAAGGAGACACCCCAATCTAGCGTGCCGTCGGCCGTCGCCGTCAGGATCTGATTGTTGTCGGCAAGCTGTGGAAAGCGAATGCAGTCGACCTTCAGATGCGCGTTGTCCCAGTAGTTCGGGTTGCGGCACTGGTCATAGGTCTGGCCGGTGAAGCGCGGCACCTCGGTCAACGGGCCGCTGCCGACCGGGTTCTCGTTGGCGAAAGTGACGGGATCGGCGACATCCTTCCAGATGTGTTCCGGAACGATCGGCAGCTGCGAGATCTGCTCGGCGGCAAGTGAGCTCGGATTGGCGAGCGTGAAGCGCACCGTCTGGCCGTCGACCGCCTGCACATCGGTGACGAAGGTCCAGATGCTGACGAAGTCGAGCGCCGGGAATTTCTTCAGGTAGTCATAGGTGAACTTGACGTCGGCTGCGGTCAACGGCTTGCCATCCGACCATTTCAGGTTCGGGCGCAGCTTGAACTCGATGCTCTTCAGATCGTCGGAGAGCTTGAAGCTTTCGGCCAGGCGATAGACCGGCTTGTTGCTGTCGAAGCGATTGAAGATGACGAGCGGCTCGTAGATGAAGTCGAGCGTCGACTGGCGCGCCGAGGTCTGGTTGAACGGGTTGAAGTTGCGAACCCAGGTCGTCGCCGGTTCGATATTCGCCGTCAGGATCGTCTGCGCCATGGCGGATCCCGAAAGCAGCGTCAGTGCTGCGGCTGCAAGTAGATATTTTTTCATGTTCCATTCCCCTTTTTCTTATGCGTGAAAATGATCTGCCGGTCAGGCGACCGGCACGCTGGCAAACATGTCTTCGACCTCGGCATGGGCGGCGCGGACGTCGATCTTGAGATTGCCGAGCCGGGCCTTGCCGGCGGCGATACGCTTCAGCGCGGCGTCCGTCAGCGGGCGGGCGGCCTTGGCGGCGGCTTCGCTTTCGCTGACGTCGCCGTGGCTGTGGAGGGCGATGTCGAAGCCCGCGTCGAGCACTTGGGCGACCCGCTCCGGCAGCGTGCCGGCAAGCGACTCCATGAAGATGCAGTCGGAGATCAGCACGCCCTCGTAACCCATCTCCTTGCGGATCACCTCGTGCATGACAGGCGAGACGGAGGCCGGCAGCTCGGCGTCGTAGGCGGAGTAAACAACGTGGGCGACCATCGCCCAGGGCGTATCCTTCAGTGCTAGGAAAGGCTTGAAATCGGTGGCGGCGAGCGTCTCACGGCTGGCATCGACGACCGGTCGTTCCTTGTGGGAATCGAGCGTGGCGCGGCCATGGCCGGGAATATGCTTCATGACGGGCATGTTGCCGGTCTCGAGCAGGCCGTCGACCACCTCCCGGCCGAGGGCAGCGATGACATCGGGATCGGGGCCGAAGGAGCGGGCGCCGATGACCGCGCTCGTCGTCTCGAAGACGAGATCGAGAACGGGCGAGCAGCCGCTGGAAAGGCCGAGTTCCGTCATCATCGCGCCCATGGCCTGGGAGGAAAGGCGCAGTGCTTTTTTCCCGAGATCGAAATCGCGGCGGGCAAGCTCGGCGAATTGGCCGAAGCTGCGGAAGAGCGGCCAGGGGCCGGCATCGAGATGCTGAACGCGGCCGCCCTCCTGGTCGGTGAAAACAGGCGCATCCTCTCGGCCGACGGCTTCGCGGAAGCGGTCGATCAGCCGCTTCGTCTGCTCCGGCTCACGCTGGTTACGCCGGCCGACGAAGAGGCCGAGCGGGTTGGTGTCGCGAAAGAGCGCGAATTCGTCATCCGAAATGACAGGGTTTGGGAGGCCGACGAATAGGGCGAGCGGGGTCGAGGACAATTCTGTAACTCCGGTATCAGAGGGTCATTTCGGCGCGCTTCTCAGCATGCCTTGGTAAATGCCCTTGTCGGGGGCAGGGATGGCGATCGCGCCTGCGGTGCTCGCGTAGAAATCGACGGGGCCGGCATCGCCGATGAAGGCATAGGCATGGCCGAGCGCCTTCATGGTCTGGAGGCAGGCGGAAAAGAGGGCGAGGCCGAGGCCCCTGCCGCGTGCTTCCGGATCGACGCCGGTCGGACCGAAGAAGCCGCGGGCCGTTGTGTCGTAGCAGGCAAAACCGAGCAGTTCGCCGCCTTCGACAGCGATCAGGCAGGCAACGGGCTGGCGGGAGAAGGCGACAGAAACTTCACTCGCCCAGTTTTCGCTGAACCGTTCGCGAATCCAGGCGACGACGAGATGCAGTTCCGGAGGGAGAGCCGGACGGATGGAGGCGCCGACGACGTCGGCCCGCTCTTTCAGTTCCGCGAGCCTGTTTGAATATAAGCTCACAAGCAGGTCTGGCATCCCTGTCTATCTCCAAATGTTCCCTTATTGCGGAATATATCCCCTTTTAATGTCATAGACTTCGCCATCTCAGAGGGCTTGTCAACAGGGATTTTCAGATGCGGCGCGGCGCCTGCCGTTCTCGTGCAGCTTCGACTTGGGGTATTGGTCCAATGCAAAACGGCCCGGGAGAACCGGGCCGTTTTTCATTGGCATCTATTCGCCGATGCCAGCGCCTATTGGGACTCTTTCCAAAGCGCGTGGAAATGCTGAACCGGACCGTGGCCGGAGCCGACGCTGAGCTTTCCGGCGCTTGCGACCGCGCCGGCGAGATAGTCCTTGGCGATCGAGACTGCCTCATCGGTCGAGGCGCCCTTGGCAAGTTCGGCCGCCAGCGCGCTGGACAGCGTGCAGCCGGTGCCGTGGGTGTTCTTGGTCGGCACGCGTCGGGCTTCGAACCAGTAGAGGCCGTCGGCGGTGGCAAGCACGTCGGGGCTCTCGTCGCCGTCGAGATGTCCGCCCTTGACCAGCACGGCAGCCGGCCCGAGGGCGCGCAGCCGCTCGGCCTGGGCGGCCATCTCCGCGCGGTTTGTTGCGACTGGAAAACGCAGCAGGGCGGCGGCTTCCGGCAGGTTCGGGGTCAGAAGCGTCGCGAGCGGCAGCAGCCGCCGGGTCAGCACGTCGACCGCCTCGGGCGCGAGCAGGGCGGCGCCGCCCTTGGCGATCATCACCGGATCGAGAACGATGATGCCGCGCCGATCGCCAAGCGCTGCGGCAACAGCCTCGGCGATGCCGGCATTGGCGATCATGCCGATCTTGACGGCATCGACGCGCACATCGGCAAAGACGGCATTGATCTGGTCGGCGACGAATTGCGGCGGCACCAGATGCACGCCGGTCACACCTTGCGTGTTCTGCGCCGTCAGCGCCGTCAGCACCGCCATGCCATAGACGCCGCGGGCGGAAAAGGCCTTGAGGTCGGCCTGGATGCCGGCGCCGCCCGAGGGGTCGGAGCCGGCGATGGAGAGGACGTTGCGGATCATGGACGCACCTTTCGGATTTCTGCGGCGATGCGGCGCGTGGCCGCCTCGGGGTCTGGCGTGCCCGCGATGGCGGAGACGACGGCAAGCCCCCTGGCGCCTGCTGCAAATACCTCGGCCACATGGTCCGCCTTGAGACCGCCGATAGCGACCGACGGCACCGGCGAGGCCTTCACCAGCCTTGCAAGACCGTCAAAGCCGATCGGCTGCTTGTGGTCGGCCTTGGTCGGTGTCGCAAACACCGGTCCGACGCCGGTGTAATCGACGAGATCAGGGTCGACGGCGGCCGCAAGCGGCGCTGTTTCCACCGAGAGGCCGAGGATCATCTCGGGTCCGATCATCCCTCGCGCGGTGCGCGCATCCATGTCCTCCTGGCCTATATGCAGGCCATCGGCGCCGATGGCGATGGCCGCCTCGGCATCGTCGTTGACGATGAGGAGCGCGCCGGTGCCATCGAGCGCCGCTCTCAAGGCGCGGCCCGTCTCGATCATACGGGCTGTGCCGGCCTGTTTGTCACGCAATTGCACCATCGTCGCGCCGCCGGCAACGGCAAGGCGTGCGGTCTCGACCATGCCGATCCCGGCGCAGAGATCAGGGTCGAGAACGAGATAGAGCGAGAGGTCGAACGCCTTCATGCGGCCGATATCCTTGCCCTGGCGTCGAGCGTTTCGGCGTCGAGCGCCGACAGCGCATCGAGGAAACGCCAGGAAAAGGAGCCGGGGCCGGCCGCTCCGAGTGCGGCATCCTCCCCGGCGACCGCGAAGGTCGCAAGCGCGGCGACTGTCGCCCCGAACATATCCTCCGGCACTGTGGCGGCGAAGGCACCGACGAGGCAGGTGAGCGAGCAGCCAAGCGCCGTGACCCGCGGCATCAGGACCGATCCGCCATGGACGCGGACGGCCCTTTGGCCATCGGTAACGAAATCGACCGCACCGGTGACGGCGACGATCGCCTGCTGCCGCTCGGCGAGCCGCCGCGCCGACTCCTCCGCCTCATCGACCGGATCGCGGCTGTCGACGCCTTGGCCGCGGCTTTCTCCGCCAGCAAGTGCGATGATTTCGGAAGCGTTGCCGCGGATGATCGTCGGCTTGAGCGCCAGCAGATCGGCGACCGCATTGCGGCGGAAGGCCGTGGCATAGTGGGCGACCGGATCAAGGACCCAGGGCTTTCCGGCGGATGCCGCGGCCTTCGCCGCCGCCTGCATGCCGTCGAGCCATTGCGTCGACAGCGTGCCGATATTGACGGTCAGCGCGCTTGCGATGCCGGCGAATTCGCCGGCTTCTTCTGCGGCGTGCACCATGGCGGGCGAAGCGCCGGATGCCAGCAGCACGTTGGCCGCGATGTTCATGGCAACATAATTGGTGATGCACTGAACGAGCGGCGGCTTTTCGCGCATCGCCTTCAGCATGGCGCCCGGTGTAGTTCTGTTCTGCATGGTGCCCCTTTCGGGCGGGGCAGGCGCGGGGCCCCTGAGCGCGGTGCCCCGAGCGACTCCCTCCGCCGGCATTATCCGGTTCAGGTTCGAAGGGTTCTTCTCAGCCCGTCTGTCGACGAACGCCCCTGTCTCTCATCCTGTTTCTTTTCGCAGAGATGGGCGCGGCTGTCACTCCGAAAGTGAGTATTCCGGTATTTCGGAGCGGCTGCCCTTGGGCGTGGACATTGCTGGAGGCCTTCCCAGCGCAATCCTGAAGGCATTTTGCCTAACTCAAATCATGCAGCCCCGTCGTAATCGCCGGCCCAACCGAAAACTCCGAAAACCGCACCCTCAACCCACTCCGCTCCGGCGTACAGGCTGTCGGCCCCACCTCATAGCGATCGGCAGCCGGGAAGGGCGCTAACCGCAGTAGCGGCCAATGGCTGCCGTCGCGGGAGGCCTGGATGCGCATTGCGCCGTTTGCCACCGTCACGCGGATGCGGAAATCCTCCAATTCCTTGAAGGGCTGCGACACTGACCAGTCGGATCTGCCGTCGGTGACGACGGTGCTGAGGAAGGGTTCGCCGTCGGTGAATTCGACGCCTGTCTTCACCCAGCGTTTTTCGTCAATGCGCACCATCAGGCCGGCCTGGTCGTAGAGGGTGCGGAATTCGCCCTGGATGCGGATCTGCGCGGTGAAGCTCTCGCCGGTGGGAAAGGCGAGGAAGTGGCCGCTGTCGCGGGTGAAGCCGTAATAGGTTTCGCGCCAAAAATCGGTCTTCTCGCCTGTTGTCATCGTCAGGCCGGTGTCGTCGGCGTGCCAGCTGGCCGGCTCGTTCAGCCATTTTCCCTGGTTGAAGTCGATATTCATTTCATTCTCCCTTTCCTGAAGTCCTGGGCGCTGCCCCTTCATTACGTCTCCATGATGCCCAATCCCGCGCGGGTGGCCGGCCGCGGCCGGTGATCTCGCGCCCTGTCCGGTGTGGTTCGATAACATAATCCGCGGCCTCAGCTTGACACGATAATTCCATCTCCTATTCTGTTACAAAAAGATGAATTGCATAATTGTGGAACTCAGCTGGGAGCCTTATCATGAAAACATTGGTCGCATTCCTTCTCGGCACTGCCCTTGTCGCCCTGCCTTCGACGCTGCTTGCCCAGGAAAAGGGCGGTGTCATCAATGTCGCGACGATCGGCGAGCCGCCGACGCTCGATCCGATGTCGTCGACGGCCGATCTCGTCGGCATCGTCACGCAGCATATTTTCGAAACGCTCTATACTTTCGACAAGAGCTGGAATGTCACGCCGCTGCTGGCCGAGAGCCTGCCTGAGATCAGCGCCGACGGCAAAACCTATACGATCAAGCTCAGGACCGGCATCAAGTTCCACGACAATACAGAGATGACGTCGGAGGATGTCGTCGCCTCGCTTGGCCGATGGATGAAGATCGCCTCGCGCGGCAAGCAGGTGGCGGGCTTCATCGACAAGATCGCGGCGACCGATCCGTCGACGGTTACCATCACCCTGAAGCAGCCCTATGCGCCGCTGACCTCGCTGCTCGCCTTCAACAATTCGGCGGCGATCATCATCCCGTCCGAAAAGCAGGACGAGCCGATGAAGGAATTCATCGGCACCGGCCCCTATATGCTGAAGGAGCGCAAGGCCGACCAGTATATCCAGCTCGTCCGCTTCGACGGGTATGTCTCGCGCAGCGGCGACAGCGATGGTTATGGCGGCGCCCGTCATCAATATCTCGATGAAATCCGCTTCGTGCCGGTGCCGGACCCGAACACCCGCGTCGAGGCCGCCATTTCCGGCCAGTATGATTATGTCGACTCGATCCCGGTCGAATCCTACGACAAACTGAAGGCATCGACCGCCTCGCAGCCGGTCATGCTGAAGCCCTTCGGCTATCCGGTTTTCGTCTTCAACACCAAGGAAGGTGCTGCTGCAAACGTCGAGGTGCGCAAGGCGATCCGCCAGGCGCTCAGCATGGAAGACATGCTGGCGGCGGCTTTCGGCAGCAAGGATTTTTATGCGCTCGACGGCGCCATCTATCCGAAGTCCTTTGCCTGGTCGACGGATGCCGGCGTCGAGGGTGCCTATAATGTCGCCGATCCGGAAGGGGCGGCGGCTGCCGCCAAGAAGGCCGGCTACAACGGCGAGCCGATCCGCATCCTGACCAGCCGTCAGTACGAGTTCCACTACAAGATGGCGCAGGTCGCCGCCGAATATCTGAAGCTTGCCGGCTTCACCGTCGACATGCAGGTCGTGGATTGGGCGACGCTGACGCAGCGCCGCACCGATCCGAAGCTCTGGGACATCTACATCACCCACAGCCCCTTCCTGCCGGAGCCGGCGCTCATCGGCTCGCTGTCGACGAGTTCGCCCGGCTGGTGGGATACGCCGGCCCGCAAGGCCGCCGTCGACGCCTTCACGTCCGAAGTCGATCCGAAGAAGCGCGTGGCGCTCTGGGCCGATGTCCAGAAGGCCGTTTATGCAGACGCGCCCTTCATGAAGATCGGCGATTTCAACGCCGTCTCGGCGAAATCGGTCAAGCTCGAAGGCGTCGATCCGGCTCCCTGGCCGTATTTCTGGAATGCCTCGATCAAGAAGTGATGGAGTGATTCCTGTGGCCGCCTCTCTCTCCCTCATTCCTGTGCTCGTCACAGGAATCCAGCCACGGCGCGTCTGCGCCGTGAATGACCCTTATCCAGTGGAAGCTTCTTTCGCGCCCAAGGACTTGGGCGCGCTGGATTCCTGTGACGATCACAGGAATGAGGGAAGAGGGAGGGCGAGGTCCGCGACGGTGCTCCATGCATCAACAACAGGAGCAAGGTTCGGATGATACGCTACATCCTCCAGCGCCTGTTCGGCATGATCGTCGTGATGTTTCTGGTCGTCACGATCGTCTTCGTCATCGTGCGCGTGACGCCGGGCGATCCGGCCGCCGTCATGCTCGGGCCAGATGCGACGCCGCAGGATATTGCCGATCTCCGGGCCCGGCTCGGCCTCGATCAATCGCTCGGGCTGCAATATGCCTATTATATAGGCCAGTTGCTGAAGGGCGATCTCGGCCAGTCGATCTTCCTCAACATGCCGGTCACCGCAGCACTTGTCGATCGGGCCGAACCGACCTTCTTCCTGACGCTGTTTTCGCTTGCCATCGCCAGCATCATCGCCCTGCCGATCGGCATCTATGCCGCCTATCGACGTGGTTCCTTCATTGACCAGGCGGCCACGACGCTCGCCATGTTCGCCGCCAGCATTCCAAGCTTCTGGCTCGGCCTCATCCTGATGCAGTTCTTCGCCGTCCGGCTCAACCTCTTCCCAGTCTCGGGTTATGGCGGGCCGGGCTCGACCTTTGCGGACCGGATGTATCACCTGACGCTGCCGGCCTTCGCGCTCGGTATCGTCTCTTCGGCGCTGATCCTGCGCTTTACCCGCGCCTCGATGCTCGATGTGCTCGGCGACGACTATATCCGCACCGCGCGCGCCAAGGGGCTGATCGAGCGCAAGGTCATCCTCAAGCATGCACTGAAGAATGCGCTGATCCCGATCCTGACCGTGCTCGGCCTGACCGCCGCCGTGCTGATCTCGGGTGCGGTTGTCACCGAGACCGTCTTCGGCTTGCCCGGGGTCGGCAATCTCGTCGTCTCGGCGGTGCTGCGCCGCGACTATCCCGTCATCCAGGGGGCACTGCTCGTCATCGCCGCCCTCTACGTGCTGATCAATTTTGCGATCGACATGCTCTACCTGCTGGTCGATCCGAGGGTGCGCTACTGATGGCCGATATTGCAATCAAGCCCGCCGAAAGCGAGAGCGGCAAGTTCGTCCGCCGCCTGATGAAGCGCAGGACGGTCGCCTTCGGCGCACTGATCCTGACGACCTTCGTGCTGTTGGCGGTGTTCGCCCCCGTGGTCGCGCCCTATTCGCCGTCCAAGCTTTCGATCGTCAACCGGCTGAAGCCGCCGAGCGAGATCTTCTTCTTCGGCACCGACGAGTTCGGCCGCGACGTCTTTTCGCGCACGATCTTTGCCGGCCGCCTGTCGCTGCTCGTCGGTGCGGCGGTCGTCGCGCTCTCGGCGCTGATCGGCGTGACGCTCGGCCTGCTTGCCGGGTTTTTCCAGAAGCTCGATACACCGATCGCCCGGCTGATCGATGCAATGATGGCATTCCCGGATATTCTGCTGGCGATCGCGCTCGTCGCCGCCCTCGGCCCGTCCTTGACGACCGTGATCATCGCGCTGTCGATCGTCTACTCGCCGCGCCTTGCCCGTATCGTCCGCGCCTCGACGCTTGTCATTCGCGAACTGCCCTATGTCGAGGCGGCGAGGGCGCTCGGCATCTCGACCTTCCACATCATGACGCGGCACGTGCTGCGCAATCTGCTGTCGCCGATCCTGGTGCAGGCGACCTTCCTCTTCGCCAGCGCCATGCTTGCCGAAGCCGGTCTCTCCTTCCTCGGCCTCGGCGTCAGCCCCGAAATCCCGACCTGGGGAACGATGATCGCCGCCGGCCGGCAATATATCGGCCAGGCCGACTGGATGACGCTTTTCCCCGGAGTGGCGATCGTCCTCTCGGTGCTGTCGCTGCAGATGGTCGGCGACGGCCTGAGAGACATGCTCGACCCGAGACTTCGCAAGGACCTTTAATCCACCGACCAGCGGTCGGCCAATCCAAATCCGCCAATCGAAATTCGCATGACAGGAGTTCGCGTGAATCAGTTCCCCGCCGCCGCCGGCAAGGTCGAGAACTCGCCTTACCAACGGTTAGCCGCCCTCGGCATAACGCTGCCGCCGCCACCGCCGCCGATTGCCAATTTCGTGACGCATGTGGTGGAAGGCAACCTGCTCTATCTCTCAGGCCAGGGGCCGCGCGAGGCCGATGGCTTCCTGCATGCCGGCAAGGTCGGCGGCGGCGTCGGTGTCGAGGAGGCCTACCGGCATGCGCGGCTGACCGGCATCAATCTGCTTGCCGTCATGCATGAGGCGCTCGGCAATCTCTCCCGCGTCAGGCGGGTGGTCAAGCTGCTCGGCATGGTCAACGCCGTGCCCGACTTCGAGGATCATCCGAGCGTCATCAACGGCTGCTCGGATCTGTTGATCGCCGTCTTCGGCGCGGCCGGCGAACATGCCCGCTCGGCCGTCGGCTTCGCCTCGTTGCCCGGCAACATCACCGTCGAGATCGAGGCCATCGTCGCCTTGCATGGCTGAACGTGTTTGCGTGTTGGAGTGGTCTGCGGATGACTTTTTTCCTTTTTATCAGGCGTCCTTCCTCCGGCTGCTCGACACTGCCGCATGACCGCACCATGTTCTGCCCTTCGTCCCAGACTTCCGGAGATCTTCATGCCCGATGATATCAGACCTTCGCTCGGCCTTCGCCCCGTCATCAACGTGTCCGGCACGATGACTAGCCTCGGCGCCTCGATTGTCGTTCCGGAGGCGATCGAGGCGATGGCAGCGATCCTTCCGCACTTCGTCGAGATCAACGACCTGCAGCGCAAGGCAAGCAGCGTCATTGCCCGGCTGACTGGCGGCGAGGCGGGTTTCGTCACCGCCTCCTGCTCGGCCGGCATTTCGCTCGCCGTGGCCGGTGCAATTACCGGCGACAATCTGCTGGCGATCGAGAAGCTGCCGGACGCCGTGCTGGAGAAGAACGAAGTGCTGGTGCAGATGGGCCATGTGGTCAGTTACGGCGCACCGGTCGACCAGGCGATCCGGCTTGCCGGCGGCAAGGTCGTGCTTGTGGGACAGGCGACCTCTACACATCGTTTCCACATGGAAAAGGCGATCACCGACAAGACGGCCGCTGCCGTCTACGTCGTTTCCCATCATGTCGTCGATTACGGTCTTCTGAATCTCCAGGAATTCGTCGAGATCGCCCATGCCAGGGGCGTGCCCGTCATCGTCGATGCGGCTTCGGAATACGATCTGCGCATCTTCCTGGAGCAGGGGGCCGATATCGCGCTCTATTCCGGCCACAAGTTTCTCGGCGGCCCGACCTCGGGCATCGTTGCCGGCAGCAAGGAACTGGTGCGCCACGCCTTCCTGCAGAATATGGGCATTGGCCGCGGCATGAAGGTCGGCAAGGAGAGCATATTCGGCGTCATGGCGGCGCTGGAAGCCTGGGAGCGCCGCGACCATGCCGGCATCCGGGAACGCGAAACCACTTATCTCAACCTTTGGAAGAGGACGCTCGAGGGCCGTCCGGGCGTCACCGCGCTGATCGAGCCCGACCCGACCAACAATCCGCTTGATCGGCTGCGGCTCATCGTCGATCCCTCAGAGACGCATATCACCGCCTGGGATCTGGCCGATAGGCTCGCCAAGGGCAGTCCGCCGATCATCGTGCGCGATCATGAGGTGGAGCACCGATATTTCTATCTCGACCCGTGCAACCTGCATCCGGGCCAGGAGGTCATCGTCGCAAGCCGTCTCGCTGAGGAACTCGACAAGGCGCGCGCCTCCAACGAGATCATCGCCACCCCGATCGAAAACCGCAGCCGGCATCGCTTCGATGGATTGCTGCGCTGGCCGGATTAAGCCGCAAGAGGAGCCGATATGGCAAGCGTTCAAGCCCAACCGATCGAAACGACCGCCGCCGTTCTTTCCGTCGAGAAACTGACGACGTCCTTCCTGGTCGACAGCGCCTGGAAACCTGTCGTGCGCGACGTCTCGTTCACGGTGGCACCCGCCGAAACGGTGGCGATCGTCGGCGAATCCGGCTCGGGCAAGAGCGTCACCTCGCTGTCGATCATGCGGCTGCTGCAGGCGGAGACGAGCCGCATCGAGGGCCGCGTCATGCTCGGCGGCCGCGACCTGCTGGCCCTGCCGGAACATGCGATGCGGCACGTGCGCGGCAATGAGGTGGCGATGATCTTCCAGGAGCCGATGACCTCGCTCAATCCGCTCTTCACCATCGGCGATCAGATCTCCGAAGCGCTGCTCTGCCATTCCACTATGAGCAAGGCCGATGCCAGGGCCGAGACGATCAGGCTGCTGGAAAAGGTCCGTATCCCCTCGGCCGCCTCGCGCTTCGACGAATATCCGCATCGTTTTTCCGGCGGCATGCGCCAGCGGGTGATGATCGCCATGGCGCTCGCCAGCCGGCCGAAGCTCCTGATCGCCGACGAGCCCACGACGGCGCTCGACGTGACGATCCAGGGCCAAATCCTCGACCTCATCAAGCTGCTGCAGGAAGAGGAGGGGACCTCCGTTCTGTTCATCACCCACGACATGGGCGTCGTCGCCGAGATCGCCGATCGGACGGTCGTGATGTATCGCGGCGAACAGGTCGAAAGCGGGCCCACCGCCGATATTTTTCACCGTGGCAAACACCCCTATACGAGAGCGCTGCTATCGGCCGTGCCGGTGCTCGGCTCCATGCGGGGTCGGCAGCGGCCGTTGCGCTTTCCCGTGGTCAACACGGCGACGGGGCAATCGGACGTTCCCGCCGAGGCTGCCGATACGGTCGCGGCAACACCTGTTCTTCAGGTGAGGAACCTCACCAAGCGCTTCGACATCCATTCCGGCCTTTTCGGCCGGCTGACCAGCCGCGTGCATGCGGTCGAAAACGTCTCTTTCGATCTCAATGCCGGCGAGACGCTGTCGCTCGTCGGCGAATCCGGCTGCGGCAAATCGACGACGGGGCGCGCCATCATGCGTCTCATCGAGCCGCAAGCAGGATCCGTTCTCGTCGAGGGCAGGGAGGTGCTCGGGCTCGACAAGAAGGATCTGCGCGAGATGCGCAAATCCGTGCAGATGATCTTCCAGGATCCCTTCGCCAGCCTCAATCCGCGCATGACGGTGGGTGCTGCGATTGCCGAACCCTATCTCGAGCACAGGATGGGCACGGCGAAACAGGCCAGGGACGTCGTTGCCGATCTGCTGGTCAAGGTCGGCCTTTCCGCTGACATGGCCGGGCGTTATCCGCATGAATTTTCCGGCGGCCAGCGCCAGCGCATCTGCATCGCCCGGGCGCTCGCCCTGCAGCCGAAGGTCATCGTCGCCGACGAAAGCGTTTCGGCGCTCGACGTTTCGATCAAGGCGCAGGTCATCAACCTGATGCTCGACCTGCAGCAGAGCCTCAATCTCGCCTTTCTGTTCATCTCGCATGATATGGCGGTGGTCGAGCGCGTCAGCCACCGCGTTGCGGTGATGTATCTCGGCGAGATCGTTGAGATCGGCCCGCGCGCCGCCGTCTTCGAAAATCCGCAGCACCCCTATACGAAGAAACTCATCGCCGCCGTACCGGTGCCGGATCCGGACCGACGTCACGAAAAACGCATGGTGGCAAACGACGAAATCAGAAGCCCGATGCGGCCGATCGACTATCGTCCTCCGGCCACCGCTTATCGTGAAGTCGGGCCGGGCCATCTGGTCATGGCCGGTCGCTAATGACGGGTCCGGGCGAGGCTGATGGGAGTTGCCTATCGCGGCCGCGGGGCATAAAGCAAACGCAGAAACAAATGCTTGGAAGTCCGGACCGATGAACAAGACAGAATATTATTCGAAGCTCGGCGGTTTGCCGCCGCAGACCCAGCTGCTTTCCAGCAAGGCCGTTTTCACCACGGCCTACGCGGTCATTCCCCGCGGCGTCATGAGCGATATCGTCAGCAGTGTCCTTCCGCATTGGACGGGAACACGGGCATGGGTTCTCTCTCGTCCGCTCTCCGGCTTCTCCGAAACTTTTTCGCAATATGTGATGGAGGTTCAGCCGGGCGGCGGAAGCGACCGGCCGGAGCCCGACAAGCGGGCCGAAGCGGTGCTCTTCGTCGTCGAAGGCGGCATGACGGTGGAGCTCGACGGCGTCAGCCACGCGCTGCGCGCCGGTTCCTTTGTCTATATTCCGGCCGGCTCGGGCTGGCGCCTCAAGAACGACGGTTCGAGTGCTGTGATCTTCCACTGGATCAGAAAGGCGTTTCAGGAGGTCGAGGGGCTGGAGCCGCCGCCGGCGATCGTCACGCATGAGGATGATCATCCCATCCGGCCCATGCCCGACACCGATGGCCGCTGGGGTACGACCCGCTTCATCGATCCGGCTGACGTGCGCTACGACATGCACGTCAATATCGTGACCCTGGAGCCGGGCGCGGTGATCCCCTTCATGGAAACCCATGTCATGGAACACGGTCTCTATGTGTTGGAAGGCAGAGCGGTCTATCGCCTGAACGAGGACTGGGTCGAGGTCGAGGCGGGCGATTTCATGTGGCTACGCGCCTTCTGCCCGCAGGCATGTTACGCCGGCGGCCCCGGCCGGTTCCGCTATCTGCTTTACAAGGACGTCAACCGCCACATGAAACTCTGGTAGGCCGCCTTTACCAAAGATGCGGAAGGCGGCCGGCGCCGTCGCGACCAGCCTGTTCGGTTGCTTGACAGCTCTATCGATTGTACGCATCGTCCTTCGATGCGGGATATGGATTCATGGCTATCGGACAGGAAAGAAATCGGCCGAAGAAACGCCGCCGAAGCGGTCTTCGAAGATATCCGCACGGCCATTGTGGATCGGAAGCTGGCTCTCGGCACCCGCCTTCCCTCGGAGCTGCAACTGGCCGAAGGTTACGGCATCAGCCGTGCGATCGTGCGTGAAGCGCTTCGCTCGCTGCAGACGCTGGGCTTCACGCAAACCAGAACCGGCCGGGGCACCTACGTCGTCTCGGAGAGCCCGGCGCGGCAGCTCGGCGAAGGTGCCTATTCCGCCCGCGACCTGATGGAAGCGCGGCCCTGCATCGAAATCCCGGCTGCCGGTTGGGCGGCATCGCGCCGTTCGGGCGAACAGCTGGCCGTCCTGACATCCTTGTGCGATCGGATGGAGGAGGAAGAGGATGTCCAGAAATGGGTGCGGATGGACGCCGAGTTCCACGGAGAAATCGCGCAGGCCTCGGGCAACGCGATCTTCAGGAAAGTCGTTGCCGATGTTCGCGGCGCGCTTTCGACGCAATCCGAACTCGTGGAGCATGTTCGCGGGCGCCGCAAAGCGTCCAATGCGGAGCACCGCCGCATTCTGGAGGCCATTGCCGCGGGCAGGGAGGGGGAGGCGCGTGCAGCCATGGCGGAGCACCTGCTGGAGGTGAAGCGGTCCATCATCGGCATTGCCGATGAAAGACGAACTGCGCTGAAGGTGTGATTTCAGATCTGCGCCCGAATGTCCGGATGCGCGGCGATCGAAAGCAAAGCGATGAACGATCTGGAAAGCTGGCTTTCCGACCCTGCGGTTATCAGTCGAAAAAGCGCCTCGGAACTGGTCTTCGAGGAGCTGCGCAATCTCATTCTCTCCGGCCGGTTTGCTGCCGGTTCGAAGCTTCCGTCGGAAGCCAAGCTGGCAGGAAAATATGGGGTGAGCCGCCCGATCGTGCGGGAAGCGCTGCGCTCGCTGCAGATTCTGGGGCTGACGGAGACGCGGACCGGGAGCGGAACATATGTGCTCGCCGGGGCCGGCGACGGCGATATCAGCTACGGCGATTATTCGGCGCGGGATCTGATGGAAGCGCGGCCCTACGTCGAGGTGTCCGCCGCCGGCTGGGCAGCTCTGCGGCGAACCGACGACGAACTGTCCCGGCTGCTCAGACTTTGCGACCGGATGGAGCAGGAAGAGAATACCGAGGCCTGGGTGCGGCTTGATTCGGATTTTCACGGGCTGATCGCTGAGGCGTCCAAGAACGCGGTGTTCCGCGATATCGTCGACGACGTCCGCGAGGCGATGGCCCAGCAGTCCGGGCTGCTGACCGCCCTGGGGCCGCGGCGTCAGGAGTCCAACGGAGAACACCGAGCGATCGTCGACGCCATCCGAAAAGGCTCGGATGTCGAGGCTCAGGCGGCGATGGAACTTCATCTGAAAAAGGTCGAGGCGGCGGTCAGTCGCATCATCGGCGCCGAGCCGCGTTAGAGCATTTCCGCTTTTCTTCGAATCACGGAAATGCTCTATCTCTTTGTTTTCACGCAATTCTGGACGCAAAACCGTTACACGCTTTTGCTGGAATTGCTCTAGATCAGCGCCATACTTTCCCGGAATCCATCGATTGAAAAATCCTTGACTGCACGGCATTTTTCCATTTAATTGCCAACCTGTCAGACCGCATAGCAGATTAACATCTTTTACGGAAAGCTGCGCGGCGGCGGCCGGGAGCCGCCGACCGTGGATAGGGAGGAGAAATGACAGTGATGGAATCCAGCAGAACCGAGGCCGACGGCCAGATTTATGCCGAGGAGGACCTCGGCTACAAAAAGGCGCTGAAGCCGCGGCAGATCCAGATGATCGCCATCGGCGGAGCAATCGGCACCGGCCTGTTCCTTGGCGCGGGCGGGCGGCTTGCCGCGGCCGGTCCGGCGCTGGTGCTGGTTTATGCCTTGTGCGGCTTCTTTGCATTTCTCGTTCTGCGGGCGCTGGGCGAGCTCATCGTGCATCGCCCGACGTCCGGCTCGTTCGTCTCCTATGCCCGTGAATTCTACGGCGAAAAGCTCGCCTTCGCGGTCGGCTGGCTCTATTGGCTGACCTGGGCGATGACGGCGGTTGCCGACGTCACCGCTGTCGCCCTCTACATGAATTTCTTCAAGGCCTATGTCCCGTGGATCGCCATGATCGATCAGTGGGTCTTTGCGTTGGCGGCGCTGGTTCTCGTCCTCGCCATGAACCTTCTGTCGGTGAAGGTCTTCGGCGAATTGGAATTCTGGTTCAGTCTCGTCAAGGTTCTCGCCCTGATCGTCTTCCTGGTCGTCGGGATTTATTTCGTCGTCACCGGAACGCCGATCGACGGCCACGTTCCGGGCCTGAATACGATCGTCGATTTCGGCGGCATGTTCCCGAATGGAATCCTGCCGGCGCTGGTCGTGATCCAGGGCGTGGTTTTCGCCTATGCCTCGATCGAGCTGATCGGCACTGCCGCAGGCGAAACCGAAAATGCGCGCAAGGTCATGCCGCGCGCGATCCGGACAGTCGTGCTGCGCCTGGTGGTCTTTTATGTCGGCTCGGTTCTGCTGCTGTCGCTGTTGCTGCCCTATACGGCCTATAAGGGCGGCGAAAGCCCGTTCGTGACCTTCTTCGGCAAGATCGGCGTTGAGGGCGCCGACGTCGTCATGAATCTCGTTGTGCTGACCGCGGTCCTGTCGTCCCTCAATGCGGGTCTCTATTCGACCGGCCGTATCCTGCATTCCATGGCGATCTCCGGCTCGGCGCCGGCCGCCCTGGCGAAAATGAACAGATCCGGCGTGCCCTATGGCGGCATCGCGGTGACGGCTGTCGTGACCGCCTTCGGCGTCGTACTGAACGCCGTCGTGCCGGCAGAGGCTTTCGAGATCGGGCTGAATGTCGCCGCGCTTGGGATCATTGCGGCGTGGGGCGTCATCGTCCTGTGCCAGCTCAAGCTGTGGCACCTGTCGCGTCAGGGCAAGCTTGCACGGCCTGAATTCCGGATGTTCGGCGCGCCCTATACCGGCCTGCTGACGCTCGGGTTCCTGGCAGTCGTCGTGATCCTGATGGCCCTCGATTATCCCGTCGGCACCTACACGGTCGCGTCTCTGCTGCTGATCATTCCGGCGCTGGTGGTCGGCTGGCTTCTCATGCGTGAGCGCATCCACATGATAGCGGCCGAACAAGGCGACGATCGCGACTTCGATCTGGCCTGACCCGCGCGATAGAGGCTTGCCCCGGGGCCGAAAGCCGCCGGGGCAGCGCATCAATGGAGAGAGAAATGATCCCGAGTGAGGATTACGTCGTCACCTATCGTGGCGGCATCGTCGAGAACCGTCACCGCGTCCACGCGGCGGTCGTCGATGCGGAAGGCAGGCTGCTGTACGCGCTGGGAAACCCAATGCGCCAGACGCTTGCCCGGTCTGCCGCCAAGCCGGCCCAGGCGCTTGCCATCCTGGAGACGAATGGGGTCGAGCGCTACGGTTTCGATGATGCGGATCTCGCGCTGATGTGCGCGTCCCACAGCAGCGAAGAGCGCCATATCGCGCGGACTCGGACCATGCTGTCGAAAATAGAGGCCGAGGAGGCCGATCTTCGCTGCGGCGGCCATCCTTCCTTGTCGGAAACGGTGAACCGCTCCTGGATCAAGCAGGACTATACGCCGACCGCGGTTTGCAGCAACTGTTCGGGAAAGCATGTCGGAATGATCGCCGGCGCCCGGGCCATCGGAACGGGCGTGGAAGGATACCACCTGCCGGATCATCCGATGCAGGTGCTGGTGAAGCGCACGGTTGCCGAGCTCTGCGATCTGGAATCGCAGGATGTCGAATGGGGGATCGACGGATGCAATCTCCCGACGCCCGCTTTTCCTCTGGATCGGCTGGCGCGCATCTATGCCAAGCTTGCTTCGGCAGCAGATGGAGTCGACGGGGGTGAAGAGTCGTCGCCGCGTGACGTAGCGCTCGCTCGCATTTTCCAGGCGATGGCCCGCCACCCCGAAATGGTCGCGGGTGAGGGGCGCTACTGCACGGTGCTCATGCGGGCATTCGACGGCGCGCTGATCGGCAAGCTCGGCGCCGATGCCAGCTATGCAATCGGTGTGCGCGCCTCGCATGACACCAGGCGATTGGGAGCGGATGGGGCGCTCGGCATTTCGGTCAAGGTCGAGGACGGCAACATCGAAATCCTCTACGCGGTTGTGACGGAAATCCTCGAGCAGCTCGGCATCGGTTCGCCGGAACTCCGCGGAGAGCTTGCAACGTTCCATCATCCCAAGCGCGTGAACACCATGGGTGTCTCGACCGGCGGCGTGTCCTTTCCGTTCCAGCTGCGCGGATCCGAGCCGGAGGGGGAGCGTACCTGTCCTGCGGCTTTGGTACAATGACGCTTGACGACGCGGCAATCTGCCGCGTCTGAACCGATCATCTTTTCCGGCCTGCCACCGCAGTTCAGGTCCGCAGCGCCGCTTTCTCGAAAGTTCAGCCATGACTATCTCCGATATTGCGAAAATCCGCGTCGAGCATGACCTGATCGGCGATCGCGACGTGCCGGCCTCGGCCTATTACGGCGTGCATACGCTGCGTGCGGTCGAGAATTTTCCGATCACCGGTCAGACCCTGCGGGAATCGCCCGACCTGATCGCGTCGCTCGCTGCGATCAAGCAGGCGGCGGCGCAGGCCAATGCAAGCCTCGGCCTTCTGGATCGGGCAAGAGCCGACGCCATCATCGCCGCCTGTGTCGAAATCCGCGACGGCGCGCTGCACGACCACTTCGTCGTCGATCTGATTCAGGGCGGCGCCGGCACCTCGACCAACATGAACGCCAACGAAGTGATTGCCAACCGGGCGCTTGAAATCCTGGGATACGGGCGAGGCGATTATCAGCACCTGCATCCGAACGAGCATGTCAATCTCTCGCAATCCACCAACGACGTCTATCCGACGGCCCTGAAGCTCGCCGCGTGGATCGGCGTCCACCGTCTGGTCGACGCCATGGCGGTTCTGCGCCGGTCGTTCGAGGCCAAGGCGATCGAGTTTGCCGACGTCCTCAAGATGGGCCGCACCCAGTTGCAGGACGCCGTGCCGATGACGCTGGGGCAGGAATTCGGCACCTATGCGCTGATGCTCGCGGAGGACGAGGCGCGGCTCTTAGAAGCCGTCTCGCTGATCCGCGAGATCAACTTGGGCGCCACGGCGATCGGCACCGGCATCACGGCCCACCCCCAATATGCAGCGCTGGTGCGCGAGCGCCTGTCGGAAATCGTCGGCGTCGATCTGGTGACATCGCCTGATCTGGTGGAGGCGACGCAGGATTGCGGATCTTTCGTGCAGCTTTCGGGCGTCCTCAAGCGCGTCGCGGTCAAGCTGTCCAAAACCTGCAACGACCTGCGGCTTCTGTCTTCGGGGCCGCGCGCCGGACTGAACGAGATCAACCTGCCTGCCCGCCAGGCCGGCTCGTCGATCATGCCGGGCAAGGTCAACCCGGTGATCCCTGAAGTCGTCAACCAAGTGGCTTTCGAGGTGATCGGCAATGACGTGACGATCACCATGGCGGCCGAGGCGGGCCAGCTTCAGCTGAACGCCTTTGAGCCGGTGATCTTCTACAGCCTCTATCGCAGCCTGAGCCACCTGACCAATGCCTGCCTGACGCTCGAGGCGAATTGCATTCAAGGCATCACCGCCAACCGCGAGCGGCTGCGGCAGACCGTCGAGCAATCGATCGGCATCGTGACGGCGTTGAATCCCTATATCGGCTATCGCAACGCTACGGAGGTTGCGCTGGAAGCGCATCATTCGGGGCGGGGAGTCTATGAAATCCTTCTCGAACGCGGCCTGATGCAGAAGGAGCATCTCGATGCGATCCTGCGCCCGGAAACCCTGACCCGGCCGAGCGAAAAGCTTTCCTTCTCATAAGGCATGCGGCTCATTTGCCCGCACCAGGCGCTTCCGCAATCCGCTCCGCTAGGACGTCAACGGGTACATGAGGCTCTGCCAGCTTCATGTACCCGGCAACACTCATCTATTCGCAATCACGCCGCCTTTGCCTGCGGCTTGGCAGCCTTGACATGGGTTATGCTGCGGCGGCCGTCGATGCTGACCGGAACATCGCCGTCTACCGTGGCGCGGCGCACGACGCGGTGCTGGTCGCCATAATCGTTGACGGCATAGTGCTGGGTGGCGCGATTGTCCCAGATCGCGACGTCGCCGGCTCTCCAGCGCCAGCGCACGGTATTTTCCGGAGCGGTGACGTAGGACTGGAACACCTCGTAGAGTTTCGCGGAATCGCTCTTTGACAGGCCGACAAGGCGCTGGACGAAGTTGCCGAGCAGCAGCGATCTTTCGCCGGTTTCCGGATGGACACGCACGACCGGATGCTCGGTCTCGTAGATCGTCGACGTGAAAACTTCCTCGAAATGCTTCTTCTCTTCGGCGGTGGCGCGAGGGCGCACAGCGGCATAATCATAGGCATTGCTGTGAATGGCCCATAGATTGTCCGCCAGCAATTTGAGCGACGCCGGCAGACTTTCGTAAGCGGCATGAGTGTTGGACCAGATCGTGTCACCGCCGGCCGGCGGAATGACGACGCCGCGAAGGACGGAGAATTTGGGATAGGCATCGACGAAGGTGACGTCGGTGTGCCACTGGTCCGCTCTGCCGCCGCCGCGGCTGGAATCGAGATTGAGGATGGACGCCGTGCCGGCGACCGGCCCCTGGGTTGGATGAGGCACGAGATCGCCGAGCCGACGTGCGAAGGCTTCCTGCTCGGAATCGTCCAGATGTCCCTGATCGCGGAAGAAGATGACCTTGTGTTTCAGAAGAAGCTGGTTGATTGCTGCCACCGTTGCATCCGAAAGATCACCGCCAAGGCGGATGCCTTTGAGTTCGGCTCCGACACGGCCGGTCAGCGGTACGACATCGGACTCGGGAATGATCTGATTGACGAGAACCGGATTGCTCATGGAAATCTCCTGTTGATATTGGAAGAAGTCGGCAGGTCGCCAGCGCCCAAAGAAAGGTTCATCGGACGTTCGAAATCTCATCGCTGAAAGTCGACAGGGCTTATGGAACCGTATAATCTATAAAATCTGTAGACAATAATTTCTAATTTTGCCTGTTTTCCTGAAACAGCTGTCTTCGATTTCCTCGCCGGGAGGGAGGCTGGCGGCCTTTGTCATTTCTTCGTATGTTCCGCCTCGCGGATGGGATCGCCGAGAAAAATCATGCTTTGAGGCCGTTGATCGGCGCTCGGAAAGGAACTTTCGATGGCAACAGTCAAGCTTCTGTCGGACCAAGAGGCCGCAGCCATTCCAGCCGTGCAAGCCGTGTTCGATGACATCAGAGCGACACGCAAGACCGATTTCATCAACAATTTCTGGCGTGCTCTTGCAAACGATCCGGCAAATCTCAAGCGGGTATGGGAGACGCTCAAATCGGTCATGACGGTCGAAGGCGGCGCCATCGATCCGCTAACGCGGGAGATGATCTACATAGCGGTGTCGACCGCTAATGCCTGCCAGTACTGCATTCAATCCCACACCGCAGCCGCCCGAGCCCGCGGCATGACCGATGCCCAACATGGCGAACTGCTAACGATTATCGGGCTCGCTGCGCAGACAAATCATCTCGCTCTCGCCATGCAGGTTCCATCCGATCCGGAATTCGAGGTACCTTAGGAAATATGCAGGAGGCATTGCAACTTCAGCAGGCCAAAAATCAACGGCAGATTGTGGTTGTGGCGTAATCTGTGTTATGGAACCTGAAAATGTCAAGCAACGCCGCTGCCTAATTTTTTGAAAAATATCCAGTAATAGCAATAGCTTTTGATGCTTTCCGACATTAGCGTGCGAACGTCAGCCAATCGCCGATGGTTGTTCCAAAACGTCGCATCGAGCGTGGTGCGGGGATGGCCGGGCGCTCAGTGGCTGTTGTCTTTCGGACTTCGCGCGGGCTGAGCCCGAATTCATGGCTGAACGCGCGTGTGAAATTGGCTGCAACGTCGAAGCCGGCGGCCTCGGCAATCTCCGAGATCGGCCTGTTGTCGGCCGGGTTCGTAAGATCCGCATATGCCTGCAGCAATCGATGCTTGCGAATGTAATTGAAGACGCCCCCGCTCGTTTCGAACAATTGGTAGAGTCGCGTCCGTGAGATGCCCAGCGCACGGCACATGACGTCAGGCGTCAAGCTATCTGAATGAAGATTGAGGTGAATATAGCGATGCGCCCGCTCCATAAGCCCCGTATTGGTCTGTTCCTGACCGCGATCCAAACTTGTGGATGATGCAGCGCATGCAACGACCATATCGCCGATCGTCCGTATGATCCGCGGCACCTCCTCCAGTGTCAGATTGCCCAGGTTCGCTTCCAGGCCGTTGATATAGCTAACGAGCAATTCAGCCAGGCTACCGGAGAAGACGATGTTGTTGGCGTTCTGCAGAAGACTCGCATCACGGGTCAACAGTTCATAGGGCAAGAAGACGAGCACCGCGACTGAATCGGTCATCCGCCCGCGGTAGGGATAGCCGAGCGACCTGAAAAATATCTCACCCGGGCCGGTCTCAGTTACATGCCGATTGGCCTCGGTCCAGGCACGGCCGCTGCGCAGTACGCCGACGTTCCAGTGATCGATTGGGCTCGATCGCAGCATGGCCTGATCGCGAATATAGCTGCATGCCTGCGCGCGCTGCTGAACGATGAGGATATCGCCAAGCTGCCAGCCGGTCTGTTCCGCAAGAAAACCGTCGCCTTCTGATTTTCCGTCGGGCAAATGAACATCCACAAGCGGGGCCATATGTGATCGCCAGGACTGGAACTGTTCTTGCGGTGGCAGGTCGTGCGTCGAAAATCGCAAGGGCACCAGTGCCGGTGCAACGTCCACCCGGTGTTCCTTCTGTGGGGACGGTTCGCGCGGCCAGCGCCGCCGCTCCAGATGGGCCGGCCATTGCCGTCCCTCAGGGGGGTCATCTCCAGACTCCGTAACCATCCAATTCCTCCAGCGCATAAGCCGATCCAGGCTGTTGAAACTGAAGCAAACATTCGTTTCGCGGCTGAACCGAAAGCCATCCGACAAAGCGGAATTGGCTAAAGCTTTACGTGCATAAGCTACCTATCATATTCCCTGGCGAGCAGAAATGGACGGACCGATAATTTTCTGGATGCGGCGATAACGACAATTGCGTCCTATTCATATATCTAAATAAGCAATGGTTCATTCCGAAGGACGTTCGGATATTCCAAGAATATGCAACTGCCGGTGCAGTGTAGTGTCAAAGCACCGTCAACGTAAGACGACACTTATTCAAAACAAAATATGCAAATATAGGAGGATAGGTCGTGAACTATCGGAGAAGAATTCGTGCGCGCTTTGCACAGGCGCGGATCGCAACAGAGCTTATTCTGCGCGCAATCCTTGGGCGTCAGGAAAATTTCTTACCGCTCGCTGTGAGAATTCATACGAGACGCTCCTGAGGCCGGACATCGGCAAATAATGGCGCGCAAGGGGTTGCGCGCAGCCGAGGCCATCGGTGTCGATGCGTAATGACCGAGGCCTGCACGCAACCCCTAACACATCCACCCAATGTCGAACTTCTTTGACGCTGCCCTTTCATATGGCAGAACGGAGGCTAAGATGACTACCGCATGTGATGAGAACCATATCGAATTGACGCCGATTTCGAGCTGCAGACGAGAAGTCGAAATCGCAATGGTGGAAATGCTCGTCGATTTGCAGAAACGTGGATGGTCGGCTGCGGAATTGGCCTTGACGCTCGCAGATGCCTCCGAAGATCTCGTCATGCTGATCGCGACCAAAAAGCTTCGACCGCATTAGAGCAATTTGAGGAAAGTTGCCAATCGGTTTACCCCGGCAAAGCGCGAAGCGCTTTTGCCGGGAATTGCGTAAATACAAAGACTTAGAGCGGGCCTGCGCTTCCGCGGAAAACCTTAATGAGATGGCGGTATTCCTAGGCGCAGTGATTTCCATCAGCCCTATCCCGTCATCCCACCACGTCGTCGATGCGCCGGAGATGACTTGACCACATCGCCTGCACCGCATCGATCCTGTGCCACGCCTCCGTCGGCGGCATTTCATCCACAGCCGTATTGTTTCTGACGCAGGTACACGACCGTCACTTGCCTATAAATTTTCATGCGCTAAATTATGCAAGAATGAGTTGCATCCGTCCATGCCAGCCCGATGGGGACGGATGTCCGCAGAAGCGATACCTTCGGATGCCAAGATGATCTGGAACCATCGCATCACACGCATCGTTGTCGGCCTGCTTCTGCTGGCACTCGTGACCGTCATTTCATTGCCGACGATTACCGGCTTTACGAGCCTTGATGGCACGGTCAATGCGCGGTTTGCGGTCGTTAATGCCCCGATCGACGGCACGATTGCGGCAGAACCCCTCAAGGTCGGCAGCCCGGTCAAAGCGGGACAATCCCTGGCAGAAATCAGAAATACGCGCGTCAATCGCGCCATCCTCGCGTCGCTCGAGGCAGATCGAAATACGGCGCTCGACCGCGTTGCGGCACTTAAAAAGGAGCGGGAGGAACTTTCCGCGCTTCGCGAGGAATTGTCTGCCAGATTGGAAGTATACAGGCAGACCACCATTGCCAATCTCGAACGCGAAGTCGAAATCCTGCGGAAGAAAGTGGAAGTGTCGCAAGCTCAGGATCTGGTCGCGCAGGTCGATTTGAGCCGCCGGATGCAGCTCGAGTCAAAAGGCATTCTGACGCAGAAGCTGGTTGAGGCCGCGCGTGCCGCGGGCGCTGCGACCGGCGGCGAGGTGGAAATCAGCAATCTGACGGTCGATCAACTGCAACAAAGGCTCAATGCGGTCCGCCAGGGTATCTTTGTCTTCGGCGACGGACAGAATGACGTGCCTTATTCGCGACAGCGCGAAGACGAGGTCATCGTTCGCATCAACGACTTGAACTCACGCATAGCGGAAAATGAGACACGAGCGACCGAAGTTCAAAAGCAGCTGGTCAAAGAGGCCAATCGCGTCAGCAGCCTTGAATCCGCGACCGCAATAGCCCCGTTCGACGGCGTTGTTTGGACCAGGAGTATCGTCAATGGTTCAAACGTCGTGCTGAACGACGAGCTGATGCGCCTGCTCGACTGTCGGGAGCTGTTTGTGGATATCCTTGTTCCCGAGGTCAACTATGACGAGATCTATCCGGGACTTGTCGCGCAGGTGCGCTTGTTCGGCCGCAGCGATGTCTTCAAGGGCACGGTCATTTCTGCCAGAGGCAGTTCGGCTTCGGTCGAGTTCGATTCCTTTGCCGCCAGTTTGCCGCCGTCGACGACGCGCAATGCGCGCATTCGGGTTCGCCTTGATCCATCCTTCATGAACGACGACTTTGCGAACTCCTGCCAAGTGGGGCGCACAGTGCAGGTACGATTTTCCAAGCGCGGCATCGACGTGTCCAACTGGGTCAAAAACCTGTGGTTCAGTATCTTGTAGCGCTCGTTCCGACCTTTGTCGTTCTGGCCTTCTTTTTCCTGGGGCCATTCAATTGGTCGCGCCGTCGCACCTGGACACGGGCGGTGACCTGCGCCTTTGTCGCGGCAGTCGCATTGCGATACATGTTTTGGCGCTTGACGGAGACAGTGCTTCCCTATCCCAACGATGGTGCGAGTTTCTACTGGGTCTGGATGCTGTTCTTCGTCGAGATTCTGGCGTTCGTCGAGGTCATCCTTTTTCTGGTATTGATGAGCCGCTACGTCGACCGGAGCGCAGAAGCCGACAGGTTGGCTCGTGGTTTCTTTGCGCGCGACAAGCGCGAACTGCCGACGGTCGATGTTTTCATTCCAACCTACAACGAGCCGCTCGACGTGCTCGAGCGAACCATCATCGGCGCCCGGTCGCTGGATTATCCTCCCGACAAACTGAATGTGTATGTGCTTGACGATCAACGCCGGGATTGGCTGAAGGCCTATTGCGAAGAAAAGAACGTCATCCACGTCACGCGCGGCGATAACAGTCATGCCAAAGCTGGCAATATGAACAATGGGCTGAAGGTCAGCTCGGGCGAATTTATCGCGATCTTCGACGCCGATTTCGTTCCCTATCGGCATTTCCTTCGCCGAACGCTGCCCTTCTTTTCCGACGAAAGCATCGGCATCGTTCAGACGCCTCAACATTTCTTCAACGTCGATCCGGTGCAATCAAACCTGGGCCTGGAGAACATCTGGCCGGACGAGCAGCGCTTGTTCTTCGATGAGATCGCGCCCAGCCGAGACGCCTGGGACGTCAGTTTCTGCTGCGGGTCATGCTCGATTGCCCGCCGCAAGGCCGTCGACGCGATCGGCGGGTTTCCGACGGAGTCGATCACAGAAGACCTGCTGACAACTCTTTCGATGCTCAATAAAGGCTACAAGACCCGCTACCTGAACGAACGGCTATCGATGGGATTGGCCGCCGAAAACCTGACCGGTTATTTTGTGCAGCGCGAACGGTGGTGTCAGGGGGGTATTCAAACCCTTTACCTGTATAATGGCCCGCTGCGCGGCCCTGGATTGACGCTCTTTCAACGGATCATGTTCCTGCCAGCGTCCTGGCTGGTGCAGTACCTGGTCCGCTTCATGATATTGTTCGTCCCCATCGTCTATCTCTGGTTCGGCCTGCTCCCGCTCTATTTCACCGACATAGCCGATTATGTGTCTCATCAGGTGCCGCTGCTGGCGGCGTATTTTCTGCTTATGCTGTGGATCACGCCGACCCGCTATCTGCCCGTGGTATCAAGCGCAGTCGGGACCTTTGCGACATTCCGCATGTTGCCCACCGTCGTCTCCAGCCTGGTGAGACCATTTGGCAAGCCGTTCCGGGTGACGCCAAAGGGCAGTGGCAACGAGCTGAACCAGTTCGACCGCTACAGCTTTGCCTGGATCGCAAGCTTGATCGCGATCACCGTGCTTGGTCTGCTGGTCAACGTCGTACCGGAGACGTCGCATGTACAAGGCCAGTTTTCACCGGTTGCGGCCTGGTGGTCAGGTATCAATATCGTCGTCCTGCTCATCGCGTCACTCATCTGCTTTGAAAAGCCCCGGCGCCTGTTTCATGCGTTCAAGCTCGATGAACCCGCTGTAGTAGACGATGTCCCCGGCCAAGTCGTCAGTCTGGCACTGGACAAGGCCGTCGTTGCGGTCCCCACCACGGTTCGATTTCAATCCAAATCGGTCATGCTGAAACTCCCCGGCTTCGCCCCGTTCAAAGCGGAACTCGGACAGGTCACGCAACGACGAAAGAGCGTAAGTCGCAGCGGCGACAAGCAAGCCTATTACCTGCATTTGTATTTCGAACTCAGCGGCTCTGCCCGTGACCGCTTGATTGTAAAACTCTACACCGGTCAATATTCGCGGGACATTCGCGACATCGACAAGGTTGCCGTCTCTCTCAATCTGTTGTTGCGGTCTTTCGGGCGAACGCGCACGTTGTAGCCCGGCTCATAAGAACGCGTCCACCGGTCGATGGGCACCAGCCATCACCCGACCTCTCGGATGTCTCGAAAACGATGGGCTAGACAGTTCGTCCGAGGGTGGACAGCGCGTCCTGTAGTCTGAGCGCCGCCAGTGCTTCCGTTGCCTCGTCCGGAGACCATCCCGCTTCCAGCGCCGCTGACAGGACCAGCGATTCAGTTTGAAGTTCGAGCTTCTCATACAACGGCTCGATGGCCTCGCGGGCGGTGACAACGTGCTGATCCGGCGGAGTGATGGGCGTCGCAGCAACCGTAGGCATAATGCTCCTCCTTTTGAACGCTGAGGTTCGAAACCCAAGTGCAGACATTATTGTTCCGTTCACATCGCATTTTTTGCCTTATCACGGCTGACGGGAACTGTTCCGAAACTCCGGACGGTCGAAAAATCGCCATTTTCGGCGATTTTGGTCGCAGCGAAAAAACTTCGCTCGATGTGAACGAAAGCACAGGCTACCGCACAATTGCTAAAAGCGGAAGCGACTTGTGATAATCACTGTTCCGGCTGGATCGCAGCCGTCGAAAGAGGCGCGCTTTAGGAAGCACGCCGCCACAACCGAAATTTCCTCCATTTCAGAAACGCCCTGATGACGATGGCCGGCGGGATCTTCTTGTGGTCGCCGACGGTCCCCTGCCTGGCGACCGGTGCGTTCGCATCGAGAAGAAACGCGATCAACGCGCTTTGATCCTTGGCCTCGACGTCGAGCCTGTCATCCGGCAGCTGCAGTCCCTGCTCGCCTTCGATAAAGCTTTGCCCGGCGACGACAACCGAGCCGCTGAAGACACAAAAATAGAGATCCCTTTCTTGCTTCCGCGGGAATTCCACCCGCGCGCCCGCCTCCAGGCGAATGTCGAACATGTCTAGGGCGCTACGGACATAAAAAGGGGCGCCCTCGCCTTCCGGGCCGACGAGATGTCGCCAGACGTTCGCCGCGACCGCAGGGATCGGGCCGTATTGAATTATCGGCTCCAGATCGATCGCACGCGGGCGAATAAGAATCTGCAGCATGCGCAGAGGCGGATCTGTTGCGAGCGTCTCCTCGGAATGCCAGAAGCCGGTTCCGGCATTCATCACCATCAGATGGTCGCGGTCGATCAGCAGTCGGCCGGTGGCCCGGTCGTCGTGACGCATCACGCCTTCCGGCACCCAGGAGACGATCTCGTCGTTTCTGTGCTCGTGCATCGCGATCTGCCGGCCGGGGGCAAGAATGGATTCGACGACCATGGCAAGCGGGCCGTGGCCGTGGTCGCTTGGTTTCGGCTTTACCCATCCGGGCATATTGACGTGCGCGACGAAACCTCCCGCATCCCGCACCACGAATGTTCGTTCGCCTTTGAGCAGCATCGCATCCTCCATGCTTGCCAGGCCGTGACGACACGGGCCCCGTTGCAAAGGCGTGAGATTTCCTGCCGCGACAAATCAGTCACGATACCCCGCGGACGACGCCGACTGGTGGACGAGCCTGGTCATCACCTTGCTGAAAATGCCGATGAATGGCCTTAGTGGCAATGTGAAAAACATCCGCCGCAATCGATTCTCTAACGGGATCTCCAATGACCATCGAAGCCGCACGAAATCCGCATCCGATCTATTTCGCCGGCGCTTTTGCCACCGGTGGGCTCCTGACGTTTATGGTGCACCTCAATGGCGAGCTGGCACGGTACGGGAATCCGCTGTTTTCTTCCTGGAGCGCGCACGGCACGGGCATTATCGCAGCCGTCATACTTCTCCTGCTGGTCCACCGGCGACGCCGGCCAAAGACGGAAAAAGGCCTGCATGCTCCTTTATGGGCCTATTTCGGCGGAATCTCCGGCGCGGCAACGGTCATGCTGACCTCGACCGCGGTCAACTCACCGCTCGGACTCTCCGGCACCTTGGCTTTGGGATTGGCGGGCCAGGTCGTCTTCAGCGTCGCGGCCGACAGTTGGGGGCTGTTCGGCCTGCCAATGCGACGTCCCGACAGACGCGACATCGCTGCGCTCGGCTTGGTCGTTGCGGGGGCGGCACTCATCATATTGTTCGGGCGAGGTGCAGCGTGATGTTCTTCATTCTCCTCGCAAGTCTGGGCGGCGTGCTCGTCGGCCTCAGCCGCCAGCTCAATGGGCGGTTGAGCATATCCACGACGCCGCTGATCGCGTCCTTCTGGAATCACGCGGTGGGGTTTGCCGCACTCACCGGCCTCGGCCTCTTCATCGGGGGCCTGCTCCCTGCGGGCGCCGCAGAGGCGCCCTGGTATGCCTACTTGGGTGGTCCCATCGGCGTTATCTTCGTGGCCGCAGGCAGTTGGGCAATTGCGCGGATCGGTGCGGTCAACTCGGCTCTGCTGATCATCGGCGGGCAGATGGTCACGGGGGTTGCGTTTGACTATGTCAGCGCCGTCCCGGCGTCGTTCTGGGCGAATGCGGGCGGTATTGTTCTCATCGTCGGCGGAATGATGATCAGTCGGGGAAGACGCAAGATCGACCGTTCGCAATAGCCGTCACGACATTTGATAGCCGGCGGGGATGACTCCCGCCGCCTCAGGTTACTGCATTCTCAGGCGAGGTATTTGGTAAACCAGTCGACCGTTCGCTGCCAGGCGAGCTTGGCTGCCGCTTCGTCGTAACGCGGTGTGGTGTCATTATGAAAGCCGTGATTGACGTCGGGGTAGATATAGGCCTCATAGGTTTTTCCCGCCGATTTCAGCGCAGCTTCATAGGCCGGCCAGCCTTCATTGACCCCCTTGTCCAGTCCGGCATAGTGGAGAAGCAATGGCGCCTTGATCTTCGGCACGTCTTCGGCGCGCGGCTGCCTGCCGTAGAAAGTCACGGCTGCGGCAAGTTCGGGATAGGCGACCGCCGCGGCGTTGGCGACGCCGCCGCCGTAGCAGAAGCCGGTGATGCCGACTTTGCCAGTGGTCAGGTCGCTCTTCATCAAGAACTCGACCGCCGCGAAAAAGTCGTTCATCAGCTTTTCCGGATCGACTTTCTGCTGGAGTTCCCGTCCCTTTTCGTCATTGCCAGGATAGCCGCCGACCGAGGTGAGGCCATCCGGGGCAAGTGCTACGAAACCCGCCTTTGCAACGCGCCGAGCCACATCCTCGATATAGGGGTTCAGACCTCGGTTCTCATGCACAATCACCACACCGGCGACCTTGCCGGCGGCCTTTGCGGGGCGGACGAGATAGCCGCGAACATCGCCATTTCCTTTGGGCGAGGGATAGGTGATGTATTCGCCTGATATGTCGGGATCGGTGGATTCGACCTGGGTCGCCAGCGCATAATCGGGGCTCAACGAGGCCAGTATGGCGGCTGCGGTCACGCCGCCGACGGTGAATTTGGCCGCCCGGTCGAGAAACTCGCGCTTAGTGATCTTCCCATGCGCATAGTAATCGTAGAGTTCGAGAAGTTCCTGCGGGAAATCCTTGGCTGTCATGCGGGTCATGATGGCTCCTCCTTCGGGTTATCGCCCATCCTACACACCCGGGCTCGCTCCTCGTTTCAACAATTCGCGAGTTCTGCGTGAGCTTGCCGGCTTCGCAACAATGACGTCAGCATCCTGCTTTGAAGATAGCTCCTTCCCGCGAGTGCGTCCGTATTCCGGCGGTTGCACCGGTTGAGCTATGGTCGCCTACGAATCATGAAAATCAATTTCATACTTGCCTCGTGCGACCCGTTTTCTATTGACGCCCCTCGTTTTTTGTCCCAACTTAAAGAAAATAAATTACTTAATCGGGAACCTAATCGGCATGAAAGTGGGAATCATCGGGCTCGGATTCCGGCTCGGCTATCTCGGCTATGTTTTCAAGGCGATCGATAGCAGCTTCGATATTGTCGGCTACGTGGATCCCAATCCGGCCGGACTACCGGGTTTGACGGAAAAGGGTATTTCGGCCGGCAAGGCTTACGGTTCGCCGGAAGAGCTCATCGCTTCCGAAAAACTCGATCTGCTGATGATCGGCTCCCCCAATCATATGCATCTCGGCCATATCAGGCTCGGGCTCGAGGCCGGTCTCAAGGTCTTCTGTGAAAAACCGATCGTCACCACGATTGCCGAAAGCATCGAGCTTGCTCATCTGATGGCGAAATTCGGCCACGAGCGGCTGATGGTCGGCCTCGTGCTGCGCTATTCCCCACTTTATAAGGATCTGCGCGCCATCCAGGCCGAGGGCAAGCTCGGTCAGATCGTGTCTATCGAGGCCTCCGAACATATCGAGCCCTATCACGGCGCCTTCTTCATGCGTGATTGGCGCCGCTACGAGCGCTATTCCGGCAGCTTCATGCTGGAGAAATGCTGCCACGACCTCGACCTTTACAATGGCGTCGTCGGCGCGCGGCCGGAGCGGGTCGCCAGTTTCGGCGGCCGCAAGAGCTTTATTCCGGCCAATGACCCGACGCGCGAAGGCATCAATGACCTCGAGCTTTTCCACCGCAAACCGAGCGGCTGGATGGGTTCCGACAGGGTCTTCGACAGCGATGCCGACATCATCGACTACCAGGTGGCGATCGTCGAATATGCCAATGGCGTCGGCATGAACTTCCACACCAATCTGAACGTACCCGACCAGTTCCGCCGCTTCGCCATCATGGGCTCGCGCGGCATGGCCGAAGGCGATTTCGTGCGCGGCTATCTCAACGTCCACGAACAGCTGACCGGCAGCAAAGTCGTCGAGAACACATATGCCGCCACCGAGCTCTCCCAGCATTACGGCGCCGACGAACAGATGGCGAGCGATCTGCTCGAAAGCGTGCGCACCGGACTTGAACTTCCCGTGTCCACGTTGAATGCGCTCGAGGCCGGCATCCTGGCGCTCGCGATGGACGAAGCAAGGATGAAGAAGACCGTCGTCGACCTGCGTCCCGTCTGGGACCGCTTCGACGAAGCCCTCCACGCAAGAGCGGCTTGAGGCAGCGGCAAGATGAGTGTCCAAAGAAGCGCCTTCATCTTCGCCTGGATCCTCCTTCTTCCGGCCGTCCTCTATGTTCTTGCCATCGTTGCCTATCCCCTCGTCGATACCTTCATTCTCTCCTTCACCGATGCGTCGCTGAAGAAGACCACCAATTGGGTCGGCTGGGTCAATTACGAGAAGATCTTCAATGAGCGTTTTGCGGAAGTCATCATCCGCACCTTCATCTGGACCTTCTTTTCCGTCGCGCTGAAAATGGTGATCGGCACGTTCGGCGCATGCATGCTGAATGCCGCCGTACCCGGCCGCTCGTTGTTCCGGCTGCTGACCATGCCGCCATGGATCGTGCCGATGGCGATCGGCATCTTCATGTGGGGCTGGATGTATAACGGCCAGTTCGGAATGATATCCGGCTTGTTGCAGCGCTTCGGCCTCGTTGACGGCCCGGTCGCCTTCCTCGCTTATGGAAGCACCGCCTTCTGGGCGACGATCATCACCGACGTGTGGATCGGCGTGCCGCTGGTGACGATCTACTTTCTAGCAGCGATCCAATCCATTCCGAAGGATCTCTATGAAGCAGCCTGGACCGACGGCGCCGGCCGCTGGTACCGCTTTCGCCGCATCACCCTGCCGCTGATGGTGCCCGCCATCATCACCATGTCGATGCTGTCGCTGATCGCCACCTTCAACTCGTTCGACATCATCTGGATCCTGACGCAGGGCGGACCGAGCGGCGAGACCACTACGATGATCATCGATACCTATCAGACCGCGATCGGCTCGAAGAAATACGGGGAAGGTGCCGCGCGCGCCGTCCTGATCTGCATCTTCCTGTCGCTCTTCTGCTTCGCCTATTTCCGTGTCACCCGCCGTCTCAATCCGGAGAAGCGCGCATGAGCAGTCCCGCCATGATCGACCGTTACCGCTGGTGGGAAATCGTCCTGATCTATTGCGGCATCGCGCTGTTTCTGTTCTTCGTGCTTTCGCCCTTCGTCGAGGGCTTCCTGGTGTCGTTGAAGCCGCTCGCCCAGCTCTTTTCCTCGCCCTACCGCTTCTGGCCGGAGAACGGCTCGTTCGAGGCTTACCGGACGATGTGGATCAGCGTGCCGGGTTTCGGCCGCTATATCTTCAACTCCTTCTTCATCTCGACCGTCGTCACGGTGATCGTGCTCTGCCTGGTCATCCCGGCGGCCTACGCTTTCGCGAGGTTCGAATTTAAGGGCATGGGGATATTGCTCGGCGCATTCCTGACGGTGAACATGTTCTCCGGCGCCGTGCTCTTGATTCCGCTCTTCCGGCTGATGCGCAGCATGGGCGTGCTCAACACCTATCTCGCCATGATCGTGCCGGGCGTCGCCTTCCTGATTCCGTCGGCGATCTGGCTGCTGCGCACCTATATGATCCGCATTCCTCAGGAGCTCAACGAAGCTGCCTACATGGATGGCGCCAGCCATTTCTACACGCTTCGCCGCGTCATCCTGCCCATCGCGATGCCGGGAATCATCGTCGTCGCCATCACCACCTTCATCGGCGCCTACGCCCAGCAATTCATCTTCGCGCTGACCTTCAACTCGAAGACCGAATACATGCCCCTGCCGGTCGGGCTCTTTGCTTACTTCGGCAAGCAGGAGGTTATCTGGAACGAACTGATGGCGGCTTCCTTCGTCGGTATTGCGCCGGCGATGGTCGTCATCTTCTTCCTTCAGCGTTATCTCGTCGGCGGTCTGACCGCCGGTGCGGTGAAACAATAAGAGAAAAAACGAGTGAACAGCTAACAACCACAATGGGAGTCACGACGTGAGCATATCAATCAAGACAGGCCTTATGGCGCTTGCCCTGCTCGGTTCGACGGCACTGACCGCGGTCACTGCTGAAGCCGCTGACAAGGAAATCAGCTGGATCTATTGCGGCGACACGATCGACCCGGTCCACACCAAATACATCAAGCAGTGGGAAGAAAAGAACGCAGGCTGGAAGGTCACGCCCGAAGTCGTCGGCTGGGCGCAGTGCCAGGACAAGGCAACGACGCTCGCCGCGGCCGGCACGCCGGTCGCGATGGCCTATGTCGGCTCGCGCACGCTGAAGGAATTCGCGCAGAACGACCTCATCGTTCCGGTGCCGATGACCGATGACGAAAAGAAGAGCTACTATCCTCATATCGTCGACACGGTGACCTTCGAAGGCACGCAGTGGGGCGTTCCGATCGCCTTTTCCACCAAGGCGCTTTACTGGAACAAGGATCTCTTCAAGCAGGCCGGCCTCGATCCCGAGAAGCCGCCGAAGACCTGGGCCGAAGAAATCGAGATGGCGAAGACCATCAAGGAAAAGACCGGGATTCCGGGCTTCGGTCTTTCCGCCAAGACCTTCGACAACACGATGCACCAGTTCATGCATTGGGTTTACACCAACAATGGTGCGGTGACGGATGCCGAAGGCAAGGTCACGCTCGACAGCCCGCAGATCCTGGCCGCGCTGAAGGCCTACAAGGATATCGTCCCCTATTCCGAAGAAGGCCCGACGGCCTATGAGCAGAACGAAGTCCGCGCCATCTTCCTCGACGGCAAGGTCGCCATGATCCAGGCAGGATCGGGCGCCGCATCCCGGCTGAAAGAGACGAAGATCAACTGGGGCATTACGACTCTGCCGCTCGGTCCCGACGCCAAGGGGCCGGGCACGCTACTGATCACCGACAGTCTTGCGATCTTCAAGGGTTCAGGCGTCGAGGACAAGGCGACGGAATTCGCCAAGTTTATCACCTCGCCTGACGTTCAGTCGGAATACGAATTGCAGGGCGGCGCTGGCCTCACCCCGCTGCGTCCCTCGCCAAAGGTCGACGAGTTCGTCGCCAAGGACCCCTACTGGAAGCCTTTGATCGAAGGCATCAGCTATGGTGGCCCGGAGCCGCTCTTTACCGATTATAAGGGCTTCCAGAACTCGATGATTGAGATGATCCAGTCGGTGGTAACAGGCAAGGCTGAGCCGGAAGCCGCGCTCAAGAAGGCCGCCGGCGAAATCGAGGCGTTCAAGTAAGCCTTTTGGGCTTGTTGGGATCGCGGCAATAGCTGCGATCCCTCCCCTGACGATGAATGTGCGACGAAGGCCGCCGGCGGAGATAGATTTTTGGGACAGCTCCTTCTCAACAAAGTTCAGAAATTCTACGGCGACTACGAAGTTCTGAAGGGCGTGCAGCTCGAGGTGAGGAACGGCGAGTTCGTCGTCTTCGTCGGCCCGTCGGGCTGCGGCAAGTCCACCCTCTTGCGGATGATCGCCGGACTCGATGCGACGACGGCGGGCGACATCGTCATCGACGGCGTCAGGGTCAACGACCTGCCGCCCGTCAAGCGCGGCATCGCCATGGTATTCCAATCCTACGCCCTCTATCCGCACATGACGGTTTTCGAGAACATCGCCTTTCCGCTTCGCGTCGAGAAGATGGAGGAGGCAAAGCTGACGGCAAAGGTCGAAAATGCAGCCCGCATCCTCCATCTCGAACAGCGGCTGCAGCAGAAACCCGGCATGCTTTCCGGCGGTCAGCGCCAGCGTGTGGCGATCGGCCGCGCCATCGTGCGCGAACCGAAGATTTTTCTGTTCGACGAGCCGCTATCCAACCTCGATGCCGCGCTGCGCGCCGATATGCGCATCGAGCTTGCCAAGCTGCATAGGGCGTTGAAGGCAACGATGATCTATGTGACGCACGACCAGGTCGAAGCCATGACGATGGCCGACCGCATCGTCGTGCTCGACGCCGGCAACATCTCCCAGACCGGCGCACCGCTCGAGCTTTATCACAAGCCCGCCAACCAGTTCGTCGCCGGCTTCATCGGCAATCCGAAAATGAATTTCCTGCCTGTGACCTGCAAGGGCGTCAGCGCCGCCGGTGTCGAGGTGGAGTACCGCGGTCAGACGGCCGTTCTGCCGGTGACCCCGCGCGATGGCATGGCCGGCAAAACCCTGACGCTTGGCATCCGGCCGGAGCATATCCAGCTCAACGGCGGCGACATCACCTTTTCCGTGACGCCGACGGTCATCGAACGGCTGGGGGCCAATACGGTCGCTTACGCCGCGCTCAATGGCGAGGGCGAGAATTTCTGCGCCATGCTGCCCGGAAGCGTCGGCATCCGCCCGGACGCGCCTGTGACGACCGGCATCAATGCCGCCGATTGCCATCTCTTCGACGAGGCGGGCATTGCCTTCGAGCGGCGGGTCGAGCTGACGGAAATCGATATGAATCTCATCAACCCGACGGCGGCTTGAACGGACTGGCTCTGGTTCAGCGGTTCGTCCTGTCCGGAAGACTGGCCGGTCGGCGGCAAAATGGCCCTTATTAAGGCTGCCGCCGGTAGGTGTTCAGTCCATGCGGGATTAGGTAGTATGGCTGCATGGCACCGTCGCACCGGAGTTTCGTCGCAAGAGCAGACGGACCGAGGCGCGTTTTCCCGCCCCGCGCTACTCGCCTGTGCTGGAAAGCAATTCGTCGAGCTGTTCCAGCTGCTCCGGCAATGCGACCGCCGAGCCCTGCAGTTCTTCCTCAAGCGCCTCCTTGGACGGGTAGACTTCGTGGAAAGTCAGAAGTGTCCTCCCGCCTTGGTCCTCGAAGGTCACGGTCGTAACCGCACCCTCCTCCCCCTCGTCGTTGGTCCAGATGATGCGCTCATTCGGCACCACCTCGAGATACCTGCCGTAGAAGGCCATGGTGTCCGACCCGCCGGCACTGAATTCCAGCCGATATTTGCCGCCGGTACGAACATCCATATCGCACGATACGAGCGAAATGCCGGGTACTGATTTTGGCACCCACCAGCGCTGGAACAGCTCGGGCTGGCTCCACGCTCTGTAAACCGTGCTCGCCGGCGCATCGAATGTCCGCGTGACGACGAGTTCGCGATCTCCTCTTCGCTCGACCGAGGTGCGGTTCTGCGCACCTCCTGCACCGTCAACTTGCTCAGTCACCGCTTCCCTCCTGCTTCATTTCGTTGATGATCTCGTCCAATGTTTCGAAGCGGGCCTCGAAGAGCTTGCGATGCGTCTCGATCCATTCGGCCTCCGCCTTGAGACCGCGTTTCCCGAGCTTGCAGGTTCTCACCCGCCCGACCTTCTGCGTGACGACGAGCCCCGCGCGCTCGAGAACCTGGACATGCTTCTTCATGCCGGTCAGCGTCATCTGGAACTTATCCGCGAGACTGGTGATCGACGCGTCCCCTCGCCCAAGCTGATCGATGATCCCGCGGCGGGTGGCATCGGACAGCGCCGCGAACGAGAGATCAAGGGGAGGATGTAAATACTGAACCATCTGGTTCAGTTTATAACCCGCCCGCGCAGGAAGCGCAAGCGTTCCCTTTGACGGTCCGAGGCCCCACCCGAAACCGAGGTCCTCCATCAACACGGGCAATGCATGGGATGAGTTTCAGGAGTACGCAGCCGACGGCCGTCCAGAGCCTTTCCTGGTCAGATTGAATCATTCTGTTGGCTCAAACGGAGTCGGATGGTCGACCGGCCGGCGCGCGTCGTAGCCCAGCTCTACGGCCAAGCCGGCCGGTCGATCAGCCGGCCCGTTTCAGCCAACCCCGGTGGTTTGCTTGCAAACCAGCTAGGGCCGGGCATCTTTTCGCCAGGATCAAAGGCGATCGGCTCGGACGTACCTTGGGGTATGCCCGTCGCCAATCGCCTTTGCCCTGACGAAAACCTGCTCCGGCAGAATGCTTCAATCTGACCAGGAAAGGCTCTAAGGAGAAATCACAACAAGAGCCGTCGAGGTTCCCTCGCCTTCCCGGCGGTAACTGTGCGGAACGCTTGAGTCAAAATACATAGCGTCGCCCGCAGCCAGCGCTGTCTCCTTGCCGTCCACAATGACGACAAGCCGACCGCTGAGCACGTAGATGAACTCGGCGCTGCCATGTTGATGCGGCTCCGACGGCGGCGAATCGATCGGAAACTCGGCGTAATAGGCCTCCATACGGCGGTCGGAAGCGGGATAATCCAAGCTTTCGAAGAGGAAGGCTGGGTTCTTTTCGCCCGGCGGGCTTGGAAGTTTGAGACGCTCGTGCTTTCGGACCACCGCAATGCGCGGTTCTTCCTTGTCGGATTTGAAGAAGTGATCGAGGCCGACCCCGAAAACCATGGCGATCCGAAGCAGAGTGGGCAGCGTCGGAAACATCTGCCCGCGCTCGATCTTCGAAAGCATCGCAGGCGAGAGACCTGTATGCCCCGCCAACTGCACCAGCCCCAGCTTCTTTCTCAGTCGCAGTGTCTTGATACGCGGGCCGATCGCGTAGCGCTGAAGCTCATTGGACAGCGTGTCGGAGAGCACTCGTAAACTCCTTTTCGTTTCGGGAAACTACCCCAATGACTATTTTCATTACAAGATAATTCTTTTTCTGCTCACGAAAATTTGAGTGGGAATAAAATCTATGTTCTCCAAATGAAAGATGTGAGGTGCAAACGCTGCACCTGTCATCGAGAGGAGAATGACATGAAGTTGAGAAGCCTTTTAGTCGCTGCAGCAATCACGCTCGGCAGCAGTTTCAGCGGGGTCGCCGCGGAGAAGGATGTCGTCGACACTGCCGTGGAGGCGGGTAAGTTCAAGACGCTGGCGACCGCGCTCGAAGCCGCAGGCCTGGTCGCCACTCTCAAGGGAACGGGTCCGTTCACGGTCTTCGCTCCGACCGATGAAGCCTTCGCCAAGTTGCCGGCCGGTACCGTCGAAAACCTTCTGAAGCCGGAAAATAAGCAAAAGCTCACCGCGATCCTCACCTACCATGTGGTCGCGGGCAAGGTCATGGCTAAGGACGTGGCGGGTATCAATGAGGCGAAGTCGGTCAATGGCAAAACGATCGACGTCAACGTCGAGGGCTCCACCGTCAAGGTGAACGACGCCGTTGTAACTGCCGCCGACGTTGCTGCCTCCAATGGTGTCATCCATGTCATCGATAAGGTGATCGTGCCGCCGGAAGGCTGACCCTGGTCCCCTCAACTGGAGAAGAACCATGAAGTTCCTCAACATACTAACGCTCATCCTCGTGATCGTAGGCGGCCTGAACTGGGGGCTGGTCGGGCTATTCGGCTTTGACCTCGTGGCCGCCATATTTGGGGCCGGCTCGGGGCTCGCCCGGGTCGTTTACGTCCTGGTGGGGCTGTCGGCCGCCTGGCAGGTCATCCCGCTGTTTTCTGCAATGGGTTCCGGCGAGTTCGCTGCTCGCCAGAACCAATAGGGCCTTTGGAGGGACTCGCTTGTCGCGTCGGCGGCTCCCTCCACCTTTTGTCGGATGGACATGGATTCCCTTCTTGTGCTGGTCGCCTTTCAGGCCGCGAGCTTTGCTGCGGCGGCCACCGGCGTGATTTTTCGGTCAGGCGAATGGTACAAGCAGCTCGACAAGCCAGGATGGCGGCCGCCCGATTGGCTGTTCGCCCCGGTCTGGACGGTACTCTATGCCTCGATCGGACTGTCGGGCTGGCTCCTGTGGCTGGAGGCAGGCATTGCCGGCGCAGCATTCCCGCTCAGTGTCTATGCAGTCCAGCTTCTGCTCAATGCTGCGTGGTCGCCGATCTTTTTTGCGCTTCACCAACCCTGGCTTGCCGCGGTGGAGATCATGCTGCTTTGGGCTGCGATCCTGGCGACGATCATCTTGTTTTATCCCGCGAATTCGGCTGCTGCCCTGCTCCTTGTTCCTTACCTCGCGTGGGTGAGTTTCGCGGCGGCACTCAACGTGTCCATCTGGCGGCGCAACCGCCAGAAACCGCTGTCGGAGGGCGCCCGATGAAACCCCGGTGGATCGTCGTGAATGATCGGATGCAGCAAGGCTACCGATACGTTCTCGCTGCACCAAGTGGCCGCAACTTCCATCCCGACTTCCGGCCAGAGCTGACCCCCGCCGAGATGCTTGCACTCGGCGTGTTCGGCGGCAAATACATGACCGATTGTCGTGACGAATTCCCGGAAAGCTGGTTTGCAGAGGCCCGTCTGTCGCCGCTGCGAAAGGATCCGTCACTGAATTGCTTCGGTGTCGACGCCAGCCAACCCCTTAACGTCTGGCGAGCCAAAGGATGGATACATCCCGACGATCCGCGTGGCTGGTTCCAGTGGTATTGCCGCTATTATCAAGGTCGCCGCATGCCTGGTGAGGACGAGCGACAGATCGCCCGCTGGAAAGCCATTCGCCGCCATATCGCTCAGCTTCGCCGAGCCTGCGAGCCTGGAGATTGCTGGTGCCGACCGCGCCAGCGCCAGGCGCTGCTGCATTGGGCATATGACAGTCGTTCGATCTAACGGCCGCTGTTGCGCCGATATGCGCATTGAGCTTGCCAAGCTGCATAGGGCGTTGAAGGCAACGATGATCTATGTGACGCACGACCAGGTCGAAGCCATGACGATGGCCGACCGCATCGTCGTCGTGCTCGACGCCGGCAACATCTCCCAGACCGGCGCACCGCTCGAGCTTTATCACAAGCCCGCCAACCAGTTCGTCGTCGGCTTTATCGGCAATTCCAAAATCAATTTCCTGCCTGTGTGAAGCAATCGCACCGGTGCCTGATCGTCATGGGCGGATGCACACCTGCGGGTACGCTACTGGGCCATCCGCGCGCGGAGGCGAGGCCCGATCCAGTCGAGGAAGCACCTCACCTTCAGCGATAGGGGATCGGCTGGTCCGTGCAAGATGTTCACAGGTAAAGGTTCTCGTGCGAACTCAGTCAGCAGTTCCTGCAGAGCGCCGGAGCGCAGCTGATCGGAAATCTGGTAAGACAGCACGCGGATGATGCCGATGCCGGCCATTGCAGCCTGAATGGCCGCTTCCGTCGTGTTGACCGCGAGTTTGGACCGCGGCTCGATGGTGAAGGCCGGACCGTCCCGGCGGTAGCGCCATTCCGGCGCGGTCGCAAAGCCCTGGAAGCTTATGCCGTCATGTCGCGCGAGGTCTTCCGGCCGACGCGGCACGCCTCGGCGGGCCAGATATTCGGGGCTCGCGCAGATAACCCGGCGGACGCTGCCGACGCGCGTCGCAATCAGCGCACTGTCCGTCAGGTGCCCAATTCGCAGAGCCACGTCAACCTGCTCATCTGCCAGATTTATCTGCCGATCAGCCAGCGTCAGGCGCAGGTCGATGTCCGGTTGCTCCTTCAAGAATTCCAGCGCGATTGGCAGCAGATAACGCTCGCCGAAAGCAATAGGTGCGGTGACATGAAGCCCGCCACGCAGCGCGCCATGATCGCCGCTGGCCTGCCGCTCCGCCGCGTCCAGGTCCTCGAGGATGCGACGTGAGGCGGCGACAAAGGCGCGCCCCTCCTCGGTCAGCGAGAGACCGCGGCGCGTGCGCAGCACCAGACGCGCTCCGAGGTGCTTTTCAAGATCGGCGACCTTGCGGCTGACCGTGGCGAGCGGTGCGTTGAGCCGCCGCGCCCCGGCCGAAAGACTGCCGGCATCGACCACCGCCAGCAGTACCGACATCGCGTCAAGACGATCCATACAATCCTTCCGAAATCTGAGAGTAAGCTTCCCGAAATGGCAGGATACCCTACTGGTTGTGGATGTCATAGCTTCACGTCGTTCGAGGGCGCTGCCAGGCTCCCCATATTTGCCAATCATCAGGATGGACGTCATGCCCCAGCTTTCGCGTCGTGCCTTTGCAAGCGCTCTCCCTCTTGGCCTCCTCGGGGGAAGCCTCTTTGGCGGAGGTATGATTGAAGGAGCGTCCGCGCTTGCTGCGACGCAGGAGGCCGCCAAAGCGCCGGTCAGCGTTACGCCGCTCGCGCAGATCCGCATCGGCCGCTTTACGGTGACGGCGTTGACGGACGGGTATGCCGACATGCCCTATGAATATTTTCCGGGGCGTACCGCGGCGGAGGTCGAACAGGCGGCAGTCGCGCAGTTCACCGCCCGGCCGAGTGGGGTGCGATTCCTCTTCAACCAATACCTCATTGAGGATGGCGAACGCCGCATCCTGATCGATGCCGGTACAGCGGGCTCGATCGGGCAGACCGGGCAGTTGCCGCAGGCGCTCGCCGCTCTCGGCCTGCAGCCCGACCAGATCGACGCGGTGATCGTAACGCACATGCATCAGGACCACATGGGTGGTCTGATTCTCGGCGGCAAGAACAACTATCCCAAGGCCGAACTATACATAGATCGCCGCGACGTCAGCCATTGGACTGATCCGGCCAAGCGCAACGGCGCGCCCGACTATCTTCAAACCAGCTTCAAGATGGCGGAGGAGGTCGTGCGTCTCTACCCGAGACTTCAGGCGATCGACGGAGAGCGAGAAATTGTACCGGGCGTCTCGATTGTCGACCTGACCGGCCATACACCCGGACATATCGGGGTGCGTGTCGAAGATGGCGGACAGAGCCTGATCATGGTCTCGGACATGATCTTTCCCGTCGTGCATCCTGCGGCCACCGATGTGTTCTTCCTGTTCGAGCAGGATCGTGCAGCAGCCAAAGCGATGCGCGACCGGTTTTTCCCTCGCGCCGCTTCGGAACGCGCCCTCATCGCCGCCACCCACATGCCCTTCCCAGGGCTCGGCCGTGTCGTTGCCGACCGCGGGCAGATGCGCTGGCAGACTGCGGACTGGGCCTTGCAGAACTGAGGTTCGCTTCGAAGATGCGGCTGTTCTGCGCTGTCGCGGCCCCTTGTTGAGCAGGCGCAGAAGGTTGATTGCTGCCTATCCGTTGGCCATATGTCATGCTCAATACGGCAGGTGATTGCCAAATTTCATTTGCCAGTAGAAGGTCGCTTAGCATAGGCCGGCACCTGAAACCGGCGGCGATAGTTGCCGGGAGCCAAGCCGGTTATCCTCCTGAACAAGCGTCGAAAGAAGGCCGGTTCCTCATACCCTACCTGCCAACTTATCTCGTCGACGGAAGCCTCCGTTCGCTCTAGCCGCCGCTTCGCCTCCTCGATCCGCAGCCGTTGCACATAGGCGATCGGGCTCATGCCGGTCGCCCGTGTGAACCGCCGCTTGAAGGTCCGCTCCGTGAGGCCCGCCTGCTTGACCATCTCCTCCAGCGGGTTGGCGACTGGAAAATGGACCGCAAGCCAGTCCTGTGCGGTCTGGATCGCCTGGTCGCCGTGGTCGCGCCGCCCCTCGAACACCATATAGGGAGCCAGGCCGTCCTGGTGCCATTGCAGCGCAAAATAGCGGGCCACCGTCTGCGCTGCCGTCGCCCCCGCATGGCGGGCGATCAGATAAAGCACAAGATCGTGCCATGTCATCGAGGCGCCCGATGTAATCAACTCGTCCCGCTGGCCAGCGACCACCAGCACCTGTTCCGGATGGATCGGGATCTGCGGATAGGCGTCGCGGAACGTCTGGGCATAGCCGAAGTGGACAGTGGCATCGGCGCCATCGAAGACCCCGGTCTCGGCAAGCAGGAAGATTCCCGAACAGGCCGAGCAGATCAGCGCCCCTTTCTCGTGCATTCTCCGGCACCATTCCACCAGCGCCGGATATCGGCGCTTCACCCAGCCTTCCGGCCCAAGCACGACCGAGGGCACGATGACGATGTCAGTCCGCTCGATTTCGGCGACCGGTCGCTGCACCACGAGCGGCACGCGGCTGGCGAGGGTGAGCGGGCCGGCCCGTTCGCCGACGATCTCGACGTGGAAAGGTGGAGTCTTCGTAATGCCGTCGTCCGGAGGTACGATGGAAAAGGCGTTCATCACATCAAAGATGCCGCTCAACGTCGAGACTGCCGCCTCCGGCAGCGCCACCAGACTGACATGGAGCGGCTGCGGCCGTTGCGCCCGCTCCGCCTCCTGCTGCGTTCTCGTCATCATCGGTTCCCTCTTCGGGAAGCAATAATAACCGCGGAGCGCAGCGGGGGCCACTTCGGAAGCGGTGGCTTCCGGCTTTGCGTGGCGCAAATGGCCCGATCATGGCCGGCACCGCTCTGCCGCTTACCCTCCCCGTCTGAGATGCTCCCCTCACCTCGAACGGAGGTTTCCAACCAGGGAGAAACATCATGGACACCATGCAAACCAAATCCATCGACCGTGCGAAGCTCGATACGCTGGTCGGCCGCGTCGTCAGCGATCTTTCCGCCGGCTATGGCGGGGTCATGGTCAGCCTCGGCCACCGCCTCGGCCTCTACAAGGCAATGGCCGATCGCGGGCCGCTCACGTCTCGCGAGATCGCAACGCGCGCCCGCTGCGCCGAACGATATGTGCGCGAATGGCTGAATTCGCAGGTGGCCGGCGCCTATGTCACCTATCATGCCGTCAGCGGCACCTATGAGCTGACGCCGGAGCAGGCTTTCGTGCTGGCGAACGAGGACAGTCCCGTCTTCATCCCGAATGCCTGGGCCACGCCCGCTTCCATGTGGGCCGACGAGGAAAAAGCGGTCGAGGCCTTCCGCACCGGCGCCGGTATCCCTTGGGGCGATCATGACGGCCGGCTCTTCTGTGGCGTCGCTTCCTTCTACCGCAACGCCTACCGCGCCAGCCTCGTGTCGGAATGGCTCCCGGCGCTCGACGGGGTGGTGGAGAAGTTGAACGCAGGCGCACTGGCTGCCGATGTCGGTTGCGGCCACGGCCATTCGACGGTGCTGATGGCAGAGGCTTTCCCAAAATCGAAATTCCACGGCTTCGATACCCATCAGAAATCGATTGACGAAGCACGCAAGGTGGCGAGCGAGGCGGGCGTTTCTGGTCGCGCCACTTTTTCGACCGCGCGGGCGGAGAACTATCCGGGGACGGGCTATGACCTCATCTGCTTCTTCGACTGCCTGCACGATATGGGCAATCCGGTGGCAGCCGCCACGCATGCAGCCAAGGCCCTTGCCAAGGACGGCACGGTGATGCTGGTCGAGCCCTTCGCCAACGATCGGGTCGAAGACAATATCTCGCCTGTTGGCCGGCTCTACTATGCCGCCTCGACGACGATTTGCTGTGCCCATGCCATTTCTGATGGAGGTCACACCGTGCTGGGCGCTCAGGCCGGCGAGGCAAGGCTCAAGGAGATCTTCCGCAAGGCTGGCTTCACCCGCTTCCGCAAGGCGATGCAGACGCCGTTCAACCTGATTCTCGAAGCCCGCCTCTGACAAGACCCGGCGACCGAGGGTGCCGGAACTCGCGGGACCAATGCAGGCTTCTATGTTAGGACGGAGCCTGCATTGTAGCCTTTAGTCAAACGATCAGAGCATGGGCGCCCGTCGAGCCAATTCGCCCTCAACCGGAACCCAGCCCTACCAGACGAGGCCGCGGGCCGCGACGTGCTCGACGCGGGTGACGATGCCGCCGCGATGGAAAACCATCGTATCGAACAGGTTTGATACCACGCAGGTGTGGTTCGGGATGATGAAGAGCCTCTCACCGATCTGCGGCCGCGGGCCAGTGCAGTTCGACAGATCGATCACGCCATGTTCTTCCGACAGGCTGGTGATGCGCGCCTGGGGATAACCGACGATCAGGCCGTAATCGCTGAAACCCTGAAGATCCGAGGTCAGCGCCTTCGAACCGGCATCGATGACGGCCCGGTCGGCAGTCGGCCGTGAGACGACAGTCGTTAACACGTGCATGGCGCAATCGTCTTCGGTGCAATGGCCCATGCGCACCATCTGGCGGTCGTTGTATATATAGGTGCCGGCGCGGTGTTCCGTGGCCGATGGGACAAGATGCGCCTCGAATAGGCTGGGCGTTCCGCCGTTGCTGACGATCGGACAGGTTATGCCGTCCGATTGCAGGCGCTGCAGCGTCTCGGCGATGAAGGCTTCGACGGCGCCGGCCGATTGCGGCTTCGGATAGGTTACGATGCCGCCGAAGACCAAGCCATCGGCAGCGGCGATGCGTTTGGCAAGCGAGGCCGCCTCCTCGGACGTCTGCACACCGCAGCGGCCGCCGCCCGTGTCGCATTCCACAAGCACCGTCAGCGGCTTGTGGCCGGAAAAATGTGCCGCGAGCCCGTCGACCGTCACTTCGCTGTCGGCAACGACTTTGAGGGCCGGAATTTTCTCGTTCAGCCTGGCCAGGCGCTCGAGCTTCTGCTGTCCGAGAATATTGAAGGTGATCAGGATGTCGCCGAAACCGGCTTCGGCGAAGACCTCGGCTTCGGTGACCTTCTGGCAATTGATGCCCTTGGCGCCGGCGGCGACCTGTGCCACGGCGAGCGCCGGGATCTTGTGCGTCTTGATATGCGGGCGGAAGTTGAGCCCGTGCTCGTCCATATAGGATTGAACGCGGTTTATGTTCGCAGCCAGCCGGTCCTCGTCGATGACAGGCCGCGGCGTCGAGAGGTCGGCGATCCTGTCACCTGCCCTGGCAACGACGGCAAACCGATTGTCATGCATTCAGGCGGCTCCGCGTTCTGTCCCATGTGGATCGGCCACGATCGGCCAGATCGTCTTCGGCGCCCGCCGATACGGCGTCGTCGCCGGATTATTGGGATAAGGCGTTCCGGCGGAGCAGTAAAGGATTTCCGCGGCGATCTTTGAAAAGGACGCGAAGAAGTGGTTGGTGGATTTGATCACCAGGATCTTCTGCCGCGCGGGATCGATGCCCATCACCGAAAACAGGCTGGGATCGAAGCTTTGGGCGCGCGTCGAATTGAGGATGATGTCGATGCCCTCGAGCACGATATGGGCGGCATCGCCGAACGGCGCCAGGCTCTCGCCGAACTGCATCTCGGCATTCTTCACCAGCTTGACGACCTTGACGGTGCCGTCGATGGGATTGCCGGTGCCGGGCGCCGACTTGGCGCCGAAGCGCAGCGGAATTTCGGCGCCCTCGCCGGCTGCAAAACAAATCTGGACGGCCACCGGATCCCAGATGGTGCCGATCGCCGCACTCGTGACGCCGCGGGCAATCAGCTCTGCGAGAATAACCGTCGCATCCCCTGCCGTGCCGCCGCCCGGATTGTCCCAGACGTCGGCGATGACGACAGGCCATGCGGTCGCGGCCATCGCCCGCGACACAGCTTGCTTCTCGTCGATCTGCGGGACCATGAAAGTGCCACGCTTGGAAAAGAGCTCGAGGCCGAGCTCGCGCGCCAGCGCCGCGCCTCTTTCCGGCTTGCTGTCGGTCACGACAAGCAGCTTCGTTCCCATCTCGGGAACGTCGCCGACCATGAAGCCGTGAATCACAGAAATCGACAGGATATCGGGATCATCCTTCTCGATCTGCATGATCTTGTCGACGAATGAGCGCATGGGCTCGCGGGATGTCGGGAAGACGTCGATCATGCGGCAGTCGAAGACCGAGATGACAGGTTTGACCCGGCCTTCGAGCGTTTCCACCGCGATGCGCCAGAGGTCCTCGGCGCGATCGACGAAATCCGTATGCGGAAACTCCTTGAAATAGACCGCGAAATCGAGCGCCGCGACGCGTTTTGCCGTGAGATGGCTGTGCGGGTCGAGTTCGGCGCAGATCAGCACATCAGGCCCGACGATCTCGCGCATGCGCTGGAGAAGATCGCCTTCCGTATCCTCGTATCCGGCTGCCACCATGGCGCCATGCAGACCCATGACGACGGCATTGACAGGCAGCGCCGCCTGAAGTTGGCCGAGGATTTCGTCACGCAGTTCTTCGTAGGTCGCCCGGTTGACGAGGCCCGCGGGGTCGGCCCAGGTGGCCGTTCCCTCGATCAGGTCCCAGCCCTTTTCTTTTGCGACGCGCCTGCCGACGGTGATCGGCGCGGTGCAGAGCGTCGGGGTTTCCGGATGCTGGCCGGGCGGGGCATAAAGCGAGGCTTCGAATGCGCGGCGATCCACGCAGATCGGGGAGAAGGTGTTGGTCTCGGTCGCCAGTGCTGCCGTGAATATGCGCAAGAAAGTGGCCTTCGTGTTGTCGGCCCCGCTTCACCCCATCGGGTTCGGCAGGTAGCCGGTGAAACCTGAGATCTTCCAGCGTCCTTCGTGAAGCCGGCAATAATAGAGCGTCTGCCATTGCAGGACATCGCGGCTGCCGTCGGACTTGGTAATGCCGCCGTCGAATTTCTTGCGCACCAGCGCCATGTCGGCTTCGATCTCGATATCTTCGAGCGTCGTCGTGGTGAAGATCGCCGTGCGCGGATCTTCCGCGAAACTCTGTTCGGCGAAATCCTTCGCCTGCCTCAGCCACTCCTGGCGGTAGGCCGACAACGTCGGGAAGGCCAGGCGCCACTTATCGGGGCTGATTTCCTTCCGGCCGTCGATGCCGATGAAGCCTTCTTCGACGAAGTCATGCTCCACCCTCGACCAGTCGGCGGCCAGAAAGGCATCGATATCGCGGGGAACGAGCATCTCCCAGATCGCGTGGCGGGCGCTGCCGGAGGGGAAAGGATTCTTGAAAGGATCGCGCATGTCGGCCCCGGATTGAAATTCTTTTCATAAAACACGTTTTTCACTGGTCAAATTCTGCTTTCTATGGTCATTTGTCAACGTAACAAGAAAATAATTTGCAAGGACTTCAGCATGCCCATCAAGCGCTATGGCACTGTTCAAACGGGCGCCGGCGGCAAGACACTGCCTTTTGCGCGCGCCGTCGAAGCTGACGGATGGCTCTATGTTTCCGGGCAGGTTGCGATGGAAGACGGCGAAATCATCGACGGCAACATCATTGCCCAGACCCATAAGACGATTGCCAATGTTCTGGCGATCCTCGAAGAGGCCGGATACGGCGTCGAGGACGTCGTGCGCGTCGGCGTCTGGCTCGACGATCCGCGCGACTTCTGGACGTTCAACAAGATCTATCAGGAGTATTTCGGCGAGCATCCGCCCGCACGCGCCTGTGTGCAATCGTCGATGATGGTCGATTGCAAGGTTGAGATCGACTGCGTCGCCTATAAAAAGAAGGAAGCATAGGAAACAATCGGTGGGAGTCGGGTTGGATATCTTTTCGACATTGCAGGAAGATAAGAGCCGGCTTTCTCCTTCCGAGAACCGCATCGCGGAGATCATCGTCAACGACTTCGAGTTTGCCGTGAACGCCTCGATTATCGAGCTCGCTGAACGGGCCGAAGTCTCGCCACCGACCGTCACCCGCTTCTGCCGGCGCCTGGGTTGCGAGAGCTTTTCCGATTTCAAGGTGCAGCTTGCCCGGACCGCCCATATCGGCGTGCGCTATCTGAAGCCGGAATCGAAAAGCACCGATCCCGCCGATGTCGCCCAGGATATCATCACCAAGGCTCAGAACGCGCTCTTTCTTTTGCACCGGTCGCTCGACCTCGCGGCGATCGAAGCCGCCGTTTCTCATATCGCCAAGGCGGACATGATCTATGCCTTCGGCTCGGGCGGCAATTCGTCGATGATCGCCGACGAGCTTCAGAACCGCCTCTTCCGTCTCGGCCTTCGCATCACGGCCAGTTCCGACCACAGCATGCAGCTGATGATGGCGGCCGCCGCCAGGCCGAACGACGTTCTGATCGGCTCATCCTTCTCGGGGCGCAACATGGAGTTGGTGCGGGCCTTCGAGCTTGCCCGCGACACCAGAGTGAAGACGATCGCTCTGACCCAGGCAGAAAGCCCGGTTGCCAAGGCCGCCGAAATCGTCGTGCCGATCGACCTTCCCGAAGGCAACAATATCTACCGTCCAACCTCGACGCGCATTGCCTACATCGCGATGGTCGATATTCTTGCGAGCCTGGTCGCCTATGCCGTTCGGCCGAAGGCGACGACCACGCTTCGGCGCATCAAGCAGCAGCTGGTCATTCACCGCGACGGCGACGACCGGCAATTGCTTGGAGATTGAGGTCCATGGAGTTTAAGGCGAATCCGGTCATGAACGGGAGCGACAGGAAATGACCCAATCGGCAGCCATCGTTACCGGCGCTGCGGGCGATATCGGCGCGGCGATCGCCGCCCGTCTTGCTGATGATCATGACATCGTGCTGCTCGCCGATATCGATGCCGCGGCTGCGTCGGCCGTGGCATCGAAGCTCGGGCCTCGGACGCGTTTCGTCGCCATTGAATGCGATGTGACCAGCGAGACGAGCATTGCCGAGCTGGCAAGGCGCGCCGCCGAGATCGGCGTGGTTCGAACCCTGGTCAACAATGCCGGTGCCGCGCGTGCGACCAGCCTGCACGAGACGACGCCCGAGATCTGGCGGGCGGACAATGCGCTCAATCTCGAGGCGGCGTTCTTATGCTTCCGCGCTTTCGAGTCGATGCTGAAGGCTTCGAAAGGTTCGGTCGTCAACATTGCCTCGGTCAACGGAATGCAGGTCTTCGGGCACCCGGCCTACAGCGCCGCCAAGGCCGGCCTTCTGCATTTCACCCGGTTGGTCGCCGTGGAATACGGAAAGTTCGGCATCCGCTCCAACGCCGTCGCTCCCGGCACGGTGAAGACCCAGGCCTGGGAGGCGCGCGCGAGCGCCAATCCCAACGTGTTCGAGGAGGCGCGCCGTTGGTATCCGCTGCAGCGCGTCGTCGATCCGCTGGATGTCGCCAATGCCGTCGCCTTCCTTGCCGGTCCGCTGGCCGCAGCGATATCAGGCGTCTGTCTGCCGGTCGATTGCGGCCTGACGGCCGGCCAGGCCGAGCTGGCGAGAACCTTCTCGCAATCAGAACATTACTGAAAATCGCTGCAGGACTTGCCCGTCCGGCCGCTCTTGCAACTTTCCCTGACGATTGATCGACCGCATGAGCCGCCTCTTTCCCGATGTCTTCCGCCATCCGGCGATCCGCGCCAGCATGATGGCCATTTTCACTTTCGGAATGGCGGGGGCGATGACGGCACCCTATCGTTCGGTCGTCGGCATCCGCGAATTGGGACTGAGCGACAGTCTCTATTCCGTCCTGACTTTTGCATCAGCGGCGGTGAATGTTGTCGTCAGCGTCCTGCTCGGCAATCTCGCCGACCGGCTTGGCGAGTATCGTTCGGCGATGATCGGCGCCTGCATCTTCGGCATCCTGGGCTATGGCATGGTCTACGCCTTTCCCACAGCGGCCGTCTTCGTCATCAGCGCGCTGCTTCCCCTGCCGATCTACGGGGCGCTGAATTCGCTGCTGTTTGCCAATGCGCGCGCGGCGATGCAGGGCATGAACCGAAGCGCTGTGGTGACGGCCAACTCGGGCGTGCGCGCCATGATCTCGCTCTCCTGGGTCCTGATCCCCGGTGTTACCGGCCTTGTGCTCTCAGGGGCGTCGAGCATGCTGCCCGCCTACCTCTTTGCCAGCATCTCATGTCTGCTGTGCCAGGGCCTCATCGTCTTCGCCTTGCCGAGACACGCGGCAACGGAGATGGCCGCGACCCATCACCTCACCTATCTCGGCGCGCTTCGCCAGGTGATTTCGCCGCGGATTTCGGCGCATGTCTGCGGAGTGGCGCTCGTCACCAGCACGCTGCATCTCAATGACGCCCTTCTGCCGTTGATCGCCACCGGGGCGGCGCATGGGCGGCTCAGCGACGTCGGCATTCTCGTCGGGATCGTCGCTTTGCTCGAGGTCGTTTTCATCATCGTCTGGTCGCGCATTGCGCGGAAGACCGGCCAGATGACAGCGCTTGCCGCCGGCACCGTCGTCTACGCGGCGTTTCTCGGCCTTCTCGGCTTTGCCTCCGAGCCCTGGCACCTTTACGCGCTCACCCTGCCCGCCGGCATCGGCGCGGCGGCGATCATCAGCTTTCCGATCACCTATCTGCAGGATCTGATCGCGGATCGACCGGGGCTTGGCAGCGCACTGATCTCCGTCAATATCTTTGCCAGCGCCGGGATCGGCGCACTGGTTTTTGCCGCCGGCACGGCGACGACAGGTTATTCCGGCACCGCCGTCCTCAGCGCCGTCACCGGCTTACTGGGAATAGCGATCCTCGGCCTCTTGCAAAGACCCACTGCCGATCGGGCTGGCTGACGCCCGGGTTCACGCAATATGCGGCTTTCATCGGCGCTCGTCTTGTGACAAGGGTGATGCGGCATTTCCTTTGAAGGCGACATGAAGGCGATCTCCGGCACGAATCTCGAGCAGGCCAAGTCTCACAACCGGCGTGTGGTGATCGAGGCTGTCCGCACCCAAGGTCCCCTGTCGCGGGCGGCGATCGCCCGGATGACGGCGCTGACCGCCCAGACCGTGTCGAATATCGTAGAGGAACTGGAGAGATCGCATCTTCTGGTGCCAGCCGAGGCGCAGAAACTGGCGCGCGGCCAGCCGATCATCCCCTATTCGATCAATCCCGCCGGCGCCTATTCGATCGGCCTCGAACTTGGCCGCCAGCGCGCCAGCGGCGTGCTGACGGATCTCTCCGGTACCGTCTGCGCCCGCGTCGAGCGCCAGGTCGAAGAACCCGATCCGCAGCGAGCGATGCCGGCTCTCCAGGCCATCGTCGAGGATCTTCAGCAGGCCTTCATCTTCGACACAAACAGGCTGCTCGGCGTCGGCATCGCCCTGCCCGGCCGCTATGCCGATGGCGGCACCACCTCTCTCAGCCCGCACAGCCTGCCCGGCTGGCAGGATTTTCCTGTCGGGCATTCACTGGAACAACGAGTAAGAGTACCGGTGCTCGTCGAGAACGACGCGACGGCAGCGGCGATCGGCGAGCGTCTTCACGGTGTCGCCCGCGGTTTAAGCAGCTTCGTCTATCTGTTTCTGGCCGGCGGCGGCGGCATTGGCGCCGGCATGTTTTTGGATGGCCACCTCTACAAGGGCAGCCGCAACAATGCAGGCGAGATCGGACATGTCATCGTTGAACCGCATGGTCGGCCCTGCAGCTGCGGCAAACGCGGCTGCCTGGATCGCTACATATCGCCCTCGGTCGCCTACGAATTCATGGGCATTGCCAATGCCGGGGCGCTTTCGCCCGATGATCTCGACACGCTGATCGCCGAGGGGCGCGAAGGCCTGGATGCGTGGCTCGATCAGGCCGTGGAGCCGCTGCGGCAGACCGTCGATTTCCTGGAACTCGCCTTCGATCCGCAGACCATCGTGCTTGGCGGCAGCATCCCGACGTCGCTGATGCGCCGACTGGCGGAACGGCTGGAGCCGCTGCACGATCCGCTCGACCCCGGGCGCAAACGGACGGTGCCGCGCGTCATGATCGGAATGACCGGCAAGGACACGGCGATCCTCGGGGCTGCCGCCCTGCCGATCTTTTCCGAAACAAATCCGCGCTTCGACGTCCTGCAGAAGCCGCTCGGCTGACACACCTCGGCTGGCCAGATTGCCGGCGTATCATCCGGCTGCCGGCAGCCTCGAGTCTGCTTGGCGCGCGCGGCGGGCCGGAGGCCGCGCAAAGATTACCACGTTGCCGAGTAGTGTCAGCGCCAGGCCGATCAGGCCGAGACCGCTCCACTGGTAGTCCTCGAATATCGTAGACAACGAAAGGGCAACGATCGGGAACAGGACGGTCGCATAGGCTGCGCGCGAGGAACCGATGCGAGATACGAGCATGAGGTAGGTGGTGAAGCCGATCACAGATCCGATGGCCGCGAGATAAAGCAGAGCGGCAAGATAGGTGATGTCAGGCGGCGCCACGATCGGCGTTTGGGTCACGGCGATCAGCAAGAGGAGGACGATCGCGCCATAGGTCATGCCCCAGCCATTGGCGGAAAGCGGTGAGATTCCGGCAGCGCTGTTTCGACGCGATGCCATATTGCCGAGCGAGAAGAACAGCGTGCCGAGCGCTGCGAGCCCAATCCCTTTCACCGTGCCCATGTTGAAATCGACGACAACCTCCTGTCCGAAAAGCAGGAGGAGGCCTGTTGCTCCGAGCGCAGCTGCCAGAAGCGTGCGGCCTGTAATGCGGTCGCCGAAGAAAAGTCGCGCATTGACGGCATTGTAGATCGTTGCCAGCGAAAAGATGACGGAGATCAGCCCTGAGGGAATGAAGCCAGCTGCATTGTAGAAACAGATGAAATTGAGGCTGAACAGGCAGAGCGCCTGCGCCAGAATGAAGGGCTGGTCACGCAAGGCAGGGACATTGAACCGTCGCATGAAAGCCAGGATGGCGACGAGCATCACCGCTGCGACCGCAAATCTGTAAAAGACCGAGACCAGGACCGGCACGGGACCGACCTGCATCGCAATGGCGATCCAGGTCGTCCCCCATATGAGTACGGTCGCGATAAAGAGAGCGGCATTGGCCATGGAGTTATCCTCGTTTTCTCCACGAATAAGCCAAGCGTGAGCCGGTCTCTTGCATTTTCTTGCTACGAAATTCTTTGCCCCGGACTTCCTGCTCGCCATAGTGCCCGTCCACCGCTATTCTCCACAAGACGTCACACGTGCGGGGAAGAATTGGTGAAGGATAGCCGCCTCTCGGTTTTTAGGTTTTTGTCCGCATCGCCCTCTGCGCGGATGTTGCAGTCCATCGATCTGGGTTTCGGGCGATCAGCGGCCCTCTGGAGCAACGCGCTGGACAGGATGAGCTATGAGCGGCCGGACGGACATACGTTCAGCCTCTATCTCAACGGAGGCGCCGGAACACGCCGTCTCGACGGCAGCCCCGCCGCGCGAGGCCATCCCGGAGCGTTGTGCGTCATGCCGCAGGGGCACTCGTCCGAATGGGAGATCACCGATCCCTTCGAGTTCGTCCATCTGTATGTTCCTGACGATCAGATGCGCCGGATGTTTGCCGAGACGTTCGACCGCGATTCCAGGCTTATGGCTCTTCCCGAGGTGACCTTCGCCGAGGCTCCCCTCTTGGCACGGACCCTTCGTGAGCTGACGAATGCCATGTTGGCTGATGATCATCTGCTGGCTGAAGAGGCGATGACGCAGACGATCAGCGATTTCTTCGTCGATCGTCGTTATGGGGGGATGCGTCCCTGCGCGATCAGTGGTGGGCTCGCTCCCCATGTGCGGCGCCGGGCTCTGGAGTATGTCGAGGCCCATCTCGGCGAGACGATCCGCTTGCAGGATCTGGCGGCGATCGGGCAGCTCAGCCCGTTTCATTTTCAACGGATGTTCCGGGCAAGCTACGGCGTGTCCCCGCATGGCTGGGTGGCCCACCGGCGTGTCGAGCGCGCCAAATCGATGTTGCGTGGCACGGATCCGATCGCGCAGATCGCCTCGGCCTGCGGCTTCAGCAGCCAGAGCCACATGACACGGGCATTCAAGTTAGGCACAGGTGTCACACCCTCTGCCTACCGGCAGCAGCAGTGAAGCGCTGGCCATCGATCGAGCGGCCTCCAATCGAGCCCGCTCTACCTTATAGCTTCGTCGCCGAGCGCTAAGATTCCTGCAGCCCGTAGAGCAGCGGCATCAGTCCTGCGAGCGCCTTGAAACGTTCCCACGACTTGGATGATGATTTCGTCCAGCCGGTTTCGGCAAGGGCGGAAAGGCGTGGGAAGACGAGACGGTCGAAGACGGCGCGGTCCGTCATCGGTTCCGACCAGATGCAGGCCTGGATGCCGAGCAGCTGCTGTTTCTGGCGTGCTGTCCAGCCGCCGACCGGATCGAAATTGTAGAGCTTTTCCGCGTCCGAATTTCCTGCCCAGCTGGCGCCGGGCTCATCCCAGTCCGGCCTCAGCGCCATGTCGAGATAATAGACCTGACCGGGGCAGACGACCATTTGATAGCCGCGTTCTGCGAGCTCGGCCGAAACCTCGACATTGCGCCAGCTGCAGAGATAACTTTTCGACTTGTCGATGACGTCGCCATGAGCCGCTTCTTCCCAGCCGCCGGTGATGCAGCCCCTGCTCGCCAGGAAGCGCTGGACGCGCTCAAGGAATTCCGCCTGCAGGATGGCGGCGCCCGAGCCGTGAATGTCGTCGGCGCCATGCGTGTTGGTGACGACGTTCAGCCGCTTTGCATGGGCATCGGCAACCTCGTCGCCGGCGACGGCGCGCAGGCGCGCCAGCGCTTCCGGCGAGCCGGACCATGCGCCGAGGGGGACCTCGTCGGCGCCGAGGTGGATCGTCTTGAACGGGAAAAGCTCGATGAGTTCCGAAAGAATGGTCTCGACGATCTCGTAGGTCTGCTCGCGCGCCGGATTGATGCAGTTATCGGGAAAACCCTGAACCGAATAGTAGCTGCCTTGTTCGGCCGGATCGCGCAGCTCCGGGATGGCCTGCTGCATGGCATAACAATGTCCCGGCATATCGATCTCCGGCACGATTTCGATGCCGAAACTCTTCGCGAGAGCGACGATCTCGCGGATGACGGCCTTGGTATAATAGCCGCCCGTGCGGGTCGGGCTTGAACCCAGGAGCGGCGGCACGGCAAGCCCGTGACCGCGCCAGGCGCCGATCTCGGTCAGCGCGGGATAGGCGTCGATCTCGACGCGCCAGGCCTCGTCGTCGGAAAGGTGCCAGTGGAAGCGGTTGAGCTTGTTCCAGGCAAGCACCGCCAACAGCTTCTTGACTTCGGCCGCGCCGTAGAACTGGCGGGCGACATCGAGATGCAGGCCGCGCCAGCCCATCGACGGCTCATCGACGATCTCGCCGGATGCCGGAAACTGGAAGGTGCCGGGATGCAGCCTGACGCCGCGCCAGATCTGGCCGAGCGTGACGAGACCGTAGAGGAAGCCGGTCCGGCTGCTTGCCTCGATCGTGATCGCCTCTTCCTCGAAGCTTAACCGGTAGGCCTCCGGCCCGAAGCTGGCGGCGTCCTTCAGGTCGACACGAACCGCGCCTTCGGCCTCCGTCCGCACGATGCCTTCGACGGCGAAGAGGTGGTTCACCAGCGCCGCGAAGCCTTTTGCCGCCGCCTCCCCTTCAGGGCTCTGTGCCTGTGGAGCAAAACCCGCCGGCAGCGGCCGGCGCGATGCGACCGCAACGCGGTTCGGCCAGGGGATAATCGATACATGGACCGGAGCGTTGACCGGAACCGGATAGACCTCGGCGCCACGTTTCAGCGGCGCGTTGCTGACCGAAGACCGCGTAGGCTCGATGCTGAGCACGATCGTGCTGCCATCGGCAAGCGCGACATAACCGCTTGTCGCGCCGTCCGTCCAATGGCGGAACTGCCAGCTTAGCGCATAGACCGATATCGTCCACGTCTCTCCGGCGCCGAGAACGAAGCCGGCCGGCGGCTGGAATTCGGTGAAATTCGAAAGCCGTTGCGACACCGTGGCGCCTTCGACGCGGCCGGCGGGATCGACGCGGCCCGGTCCGCTGACGCAGAGCGAAAACGTCGACAGCGGCTCGACGCCCAGGTTCTTAAGGCGCAGGACGTAGGAGAACTCCTTGCCGTTGGCCGGTGGATTCCAAAGGGTTTCAAGCCGCAGGGCGTTCGGTCGCAGTGTGGACATGGTGCTTCTTCCTTGGGAATGCCAGGTTGTTGGGAATTTCTGCCGGCATCCGGCAGAAGATCGCAGAGTAGAGTCAATCAAATTGATTTAATATTGATAGTCAGTTTCTTCTCGGCCCGTCAATCGGCGGTCCCACTTTTTCGCCGAGACGTGCGGACCGCCCTCAGCACGCGCGATTTCGGCGAGCAGGCGATGGCCAGCGATGGCGAATTGACCTGCCCAAATAGGGGTCAAAGCATAGGCTGCTCGCCACGGCCCGGAATGTCCCGGCATGCACCACATCCAACTTCCGAAACAGGCGTATTTCCAATGACGAGCATCAATACAAACAATTCGGCGATGGCAGCCCTTCAGGCGTTGCGCACCATCAATTCCGGTCTCGACTCGACACACGTTTTCTATCGGCTATCGACTCGACACCGCATCCGGCAACGTTGTCTATTGGTCGATCGCGACCACGATGCGGTCCGACAACGCTATACACATCAAGGAACCGCTGGCTGGTCTCCAAAGTTGTCTGTATGAAGCCGCCAGCGGAAATAAACTCAAGGCAAGACCGTCGAAAGAACTGGGTGAACAGCATCGATGGCTTGGCGGCCGTTACGTCATGTCAATCGACCGATGGGAGGTCAGCATGGATGTTGAGACGCTAATTTTCCCGCCGAGCGGCTGGGTCCCTAACCACCCGCGTCTTCCTATACTGATTTACAGGGGGCTCTTTGCTGATGGTGGTCCTGTCGATTTCGAGCGTCGCTTCGCAGAAAACGGTTGGACCGGTATCTGGACGAACGGTGTCTTCGATTATCAGCACTACCATTCGGGCGCCCATGAGGTGCTCGGAATTGCACATGGCAGCGCCGCGCTGCTGATCGGCGGTCCCGGCGGTCAAGCTTTGCAGGTCACGGCCGGAGACTGTCTGGTGCTTCCGGCCGGAACCGGCCACCAGAACCTCGGCTGCACGGCGGACTTCGAGGTGATCGGGGCTTATCCCAAGGGGCAGCATGCCGACATTCAGACGTCGGCTGCGTCAAACGAAATGCTGGCGAAAATCTCGTCAGTACCCCTCCCCGATACGGATCCCGTTGAGGGACCGTCGGGATTTCTCGTCGAAAAGTGGCGGTCGTCATTTGCGCAGCGCGACCGGGATTGAATTTCGGTTCCCTTTGGATCGCACATCGTGCAACCGCAGTTCCAGGCTGATGTCATTAGCGCTCTGATGTGAGCTCACCAGTCGCGGCAGCTTGTCGATCTTCCCATCACCGGTAAGATTTCTCTCAATCTTTTTGCGCCATCCTCTGATTCCCCTCTGATATCAATCGGCGAGTTCTTCATGGCCCTGGACCTCATGCGCAATTTGCAAATGCCGCGACGCGAAGATCTGGGTCTCCTTGCGATCAGCAATGGTTCCGGTCTGTCGATATCGGTCTTGCCGAACGGCACGCTGTTTGCCATCGAATATGCCGACGACAAGGGGGCGGTGCAGATCAATCAGATCCAGGGCTCGCCGCTCTACGGCGGCATCAGCCGCCTTTACCTGCGCATCGGCGGCGCCAAGCCTGATGTCGTCGAGATCGTCGGCCCACTCGCCGATGGCCGCTTCGGGCAGGATGCGACGAGCTTTTCCTGGAGCGGCAAGGCCGGCGATATCCGCTACAATGTCCGCCTCGAGCTTCATGATTCCAAAACGGCCTGGTTCTGGCGCGTCTCGCTCAGGCATCCGAAGAAGGGAACGCTGCCGGTCGATCTCGTGCTCGTCCAGGATGTCGGTCTCGGCGATCGCGGTTTCCTGATGAACAGCGAAGCCTATGCTTCGCAATATGTCGATCACCACATCGCCGATCATGGGACATACGGCCCCGTTGTCATGAACCGGCAAAATCTCAAGCAGTCGGGCGCCCGCAATCCCTGGCTCGTGCAAGGTTGCTTCGATGGTGCGGTCGCCTATGCCACGGATGCGATCCAGTTGGCGCACGCGCAGCACCGCCAGGACGACCTTCTGGTCGGCTCCTTCGGGACGAATCTTCCGAACGAACGGCGACAGCAGGAAACAGCCTGCCCTGCCATTCAATCGAGGTCGTTCTCTGTCCCGGCAGATGGCGCGACGGCGACCTTCTTTGCCCTGTTTTCCGCCGATCATCCCGAGGCCTCAACCGACGCCGACCTTTCGCGGCTCGACGGGATCGAGCTTCCGGACAAGGTCGCCGCCGATCCGGAGACCGCGCCGCCGGTTCGCAGCCTTCTCCAGGACGCTCCGCTGCTGGAAGCCGAGGCGCTGGATAAAAGGGCGATCCAGCAGCTCTATCCCGAGCGCAGCCTGGACGAGCGCGCCCATGGAAAGCTTCTTTCGTTTTTCGTGCCGGACGGCGTCCTCAACCGCCACGTCGTCCTGCGCGACAAGGAGCTGATCGTCGCGCGGCGCCATGGCGCGATCGTGCGAAGCGGTCAAAACATGCTGCTCGATGAGTCCACGCTTGCCGCCACCTGCTGGATGCAAGGGATTTTCGCGGCGCAGCTGACGATCGGCAATACCTCCTTTCACAAGCTCTTTTCCGTCTCCCGCGATCCCTACAATCTGACGCGCGCCAGTGGACTGCGCATCATGGCCGATCTCGGCTCTGGCTGGCAGCTTCTGGCGGTGCCGTCGGCTTTCGAGATGGGACTGAGTGACTGCCGTTGGATCTATCGGTGCCCCGGGCGCTCGATCTTCGTCAGCGCGGTCGCTTCCGGCGAGGGTGCGGCGATGCAGTGGAGTGTTTCCGTCGAGGGAAAGCCGTGCCGCTTCCTCGTGTTTGGCCATGTCGTGCTCGGCGAGCGCGAATATGAAGCCGGCGGGCAGATCGAATTCGATTCTGCGCGCAAACGCATCTCCTTCCGGCCGGATCCGGCTTGGCTCTGGGGCGAGCGTTATCCCGATGCCGTCTATTGGCTGGTCAGTTCCACGCCCGATGCCATCGAGGAAATCGGCGGCGACGAACTGCTCTATACCGATGGCGTTGCGCGCAACGGCGCTTTCGTCGCGCTCAGGTCCCGGCCGACGCGGGCGCTCTCCTTTGCCGTCGTCGGCTCGATGACAGATGCCGATGCCGCCGAGCGGCTGGCGCAACGGTATGAAGCCGGCCTCTCCGATCAGGCCATGCTCGCGCCGGCTTTGACATTCTGGCGCCATGCCGTGCGCGGCATGAGGATCGACAGCGCTTCGCCCGATCTGGCCGCCCAGGCGACGCTCCTGCCCTGGCTTGCGCATGACGCCATCGTCCATCTGAGCGTACCGCACGGCCTGGAACAATATACGGGTGCCGCCTGGGGCACGCGCGACGCCTGCCAGGGACCGATCGAATTCCTGCTCGCCTACGAGCACGACCGCGAAGCCCGGGAGGTGGTGAAGACCGTCTTCAGCGAACAATATCTGGAGAAAGGCGACTGGGCGCAATGGTTCATGCTGGAACCCTATGCCAACATCCGGGCGGGCGACAGTCACGGCGACGTCATCATCTGGCCGCTGAAGGCGCTGTGCGACTATATCGAAGCGACGGGGGATCTCGCCATCCTCGACGAGAAGGTTTCCTGGCGTGACGAAAAGACCATGCAGAAGGCGCCCCATGCCGACGCCATTGCCATTCATGTCGAAAAGCTGCTCGAGACCATCGGCGAACAGTTCATTCCGGGAACACATCTGATCCGATACGGCGAGGGAGACTGGAACGATTCCCTGCAGCCGGCCGATCCGCATCTGCGCGACTGGATGGTCAGCAGCTGGACCGTCGCGCTGCTCTATGAACAGATCGTCCGTTATTCCGCCATCCTGCGCCGTCGCGGCCATAGCGACAGGGCCAAGGCTCTGAGGAAGATCGCAACGGCGATGCGCCGGGATTTCAACCGCCATCTCGTGCGTGACGGCGTCGTCGCCGGCTATGGTATCTTCGATCCCGCCCATGACGGCGTCGAATTGCTGCTGCATCCGAGTGACAAACGCACTGGCCTCTCCTTCTCGCTGATCTCGATGACGCAGGCCATGCTCGGTCGCCTGTTCACGCCGGCGCAGAGACGGGACCACATGCGGCTGATCGAAGAGCATCTGCTCTTCCCCGATGGCGTGCGGCTGATGGAAAAGCCCGCGACCTATGCCGGCGGGCTCGAAACCCTGTTTCGCCGGGCCGAATCCGCCTCCTTCTTCGGCCGGGAGATCGGGCTGATGTATGTGCATGCGCATCTGCGCTATTGCGAAACGCTCGCCCTGGAGGGCCAGGCCGAGGAACTCTGGAAGGCAATCTCCGTCGTCAATCCGATCGCCGTCACGACAGCCTTGCCGCATGCTTCACTGCGCCAGCGCAATAGCTATTTCAGCAGCAGCGACGCGGCTTTCCATGATCGCTATCAGGCGGCGGCGCAATGGGCGCGTACCAAGACCGGAAAGGTCGCCGTCGACGGCGGATGGCGCATCTATTCGAGCGGACCTGGCCTCTACACCAGGAGCTTCGTCGAAAATATCCTGGGCTTCAAACGGCGCTTCGGCCGGCGAAGGCCCAAACCGCTTCTGCCTGCGGCGCACGCCGCCGTCGAATTGCAGACGGATCACGCCGCTTGGCAGCGGTTGATGAAGCCGAAACCGAAGATGTGAACGTTCAACGCGCGTTGGTCACATCACGCAGTTCTTCGAAGCGCGCGCTGCTTTTCGACAGGTGGGTCCGGATGGCGCGGCGCGCGGCCGCCTCCTCTCCGTCGCGGATCGCCGCGAATATGGCGTGGTGTTCCCTGCGCATGCGCGCCGCATGGCGCTTGCGCTCGGCTGCCGTCATCTGGTCGAGGCGCGCCCATTGCCTCGGTACCATGATGTCGCCGAACGTGTCGAAGAGGCGGCTGTAATAGGAATTCTGCGTGGCGACCAGGATGGATCTGTGGAAGGCATAATCCTCCTGCGCCCCGTATCCGCCGCCCTCGAGCGCCCTGTCCAGGGCATCGAGGCGATCCTGCATGCGCTCGATATCTTCAGGCGTGCGCCGCAGCGCGGCAAGACCGGCGGCTTCATATTCGATCCCCATGCGCAGTTCCAGCACGCGCAGAACCTCGTCGATCGACTGCAGGTCGTTGGGAATGATGGAGAAGGATCTCGGGTTGGGATCATTCGTGACGAAAGCGCCAAGACCTTGCCGCGTGGTAATCAGCCCTTTGGCGCGCAGGGTGGCGAGCGCCTCGCGCACGATCGTCCGGCTGACACCGGTTGCCGCCATGATCGCCTGTTCGGTCGGCAGCCGCTGACCGGGCTTGAGATCGCCGGATTCGATCTGTGCCATCAACGTATCGGCAAGGCCGCTGCGCAGGTTCTGCGGCTTCCGGCCGGTATTGAAGACCGCCTTGTCCTTGTCCGTCATCCCGTGTCGAAGTCCTGCGTGTCGAGGCGGCTGCGCCGGCTGTTCTCCTGTTGCTAGCGCATGCCGGCCGGAAAGGCAAAAACGACGATGAGCGACGACGGCCACGTGCCCGGTCAGGCGGCGCGGCGGATCACCGCGCCAGCCAACCGCCATCGACGGGCAGCACCGTTCCGTGCACGTAATCGGATGCAGGCGACGCCAGAAACACGGCCGCACCTCCAAGTTCGGCCGGCGTTCCCCAGCGCCCCGCCGGAATACGGGCGAGGATGGCGGCGTTGCGGTCCGGATCCTCGCGCAGCGCCGTCGTGTTGTTGGTGACGAAATAACCCGGCGCGATGGCATTGACGTTGACGCCCTTGCCGGCCCATTCGCAGGCGAGCAGCTTGGTGAGTCCGGCAAGCCCGCTTTTCGAGGCGGTATAGGACGGGATGCGGATGCCGCCCTGGAAGGAGAGCAGCGAGGCGATGTTGATGATCTTGCCCCTGCCCTTGTCGACCATGTGGCGGCCGGCCGCCTGCGACAGGAAGAAGGCCGTCTTCAGGTTGACGTCGATCACGGCGTCCCAATCTTCTTCCGTGAAGTCGAGCGCATCGGCACGGCGGATGATGCCGGCATTGTTGACGAGAATGTCGAGGCCGCCGAAGGTCTCTATGGTATCGGCGACGATCCCCTTGACTGGCTCGATGGTGCCGAGATCAGCCTTGATGACGTGGAAGCGGCTTCCCGCCTGCTTCACGAGCGCCTCGGTTTCGTCCATCGAGGAGCGGCCGACGGCAACGATCGACGCACCGGCCTTGGCCAGGGCGGCCGCGATGGCCTGGCCGATCCCGGTATTGGCACCGGTGACGACGGCGGTCCTGCCGGAAAGGTCGAAGGGATTTGCCACGGTGCTCACCTCAGATCCGCGATGGCGATATGATCCATGTCGGTAAAGCTCTTATTGTCGCCGGCCATCGCCCAGATGAAGCTGTAGTTCTTGGTGCCGGCGCCGGAATGGATCGACCAGGGCGGCGAGATGACCGCCTGTTCGTTGGCGACGAGCATATGGCGGGTCTGCTGCGGCTCGCCCATGAAGTGGAAGACGCGCTGCTCGGCTTCGAGATCGAAATAGAGATAGGCTTCCATGCGGCGGTCATGCGTGTGGGCCGGCATGGTGTTCCACACGCTGCCCGGCTCGATCATGGTGAAGCCCAGCGTGAGCTGGCAGGACTGGCAGACATCAGGGTGGATGAACTGATAGATCGACCGCTTGTTGGCGGTCGCGGCTTCGCCCGGCGTCAGGTGGCGAGCCTTTTCGCGGGTGAGCAATACGGTCGGATGCGCCTGATGCGCCGGCGTCGAGACCAGATAGAATTTTGCCGGATTGGCGGCATCGGCGCTCTCGAACCGAATGTCCCTGGCACCCTTGCCGGCATAGAGGCAATCATACTTGGCGAGGTCGTAGCTTGTGCCGTCGACAAAGATGCGGCCGGCGCCGCCGATGTTGAGCGCACCGAGTTCACGCTCGGCGAGGAAGGTTTCCTGGCCGATTGCCGTCGGCGCCGTCAGCGTCAGCGCGCTGGTAAGCGGTGTGGCGCCGCCAATGACCATGCGGTCGTAGTGGGAATAGGTGAGCCGGATCTCGCCGCCTTCAAAGATGGTTTCCACCAGAAAGTGACGCCGCAGCGTCTCCGTGTCGAAATTGCGCACGGCCTCGGGATGGGAGGCGTGCCTCACGTCGATCTGCATGTCAATTTTCCTTCAGCTTCGTTGTCGTCAACGTTGTCGCTCGCGGTTCGTCGGGCGTTTTCCGATGCGGCGGTATCCGTCCGGTTAGATAGTTGTACGACAAGTTTGGTGTCAACAGCTTTGTCCGGTCTCGCTTGAGGCGACGCAATGCCGCGAGAGCACCAAAACAAATTGGCGTCGGGCGGAGAAACCTGCCGGAAGACGATGGCGCCATTTCCAAGCGGCCGTTCCAGGCGCGCTCGGGTATTTCCGTCGCCAAAACGAAAAAAGCCTGCCGCGGGAGGAGGTGCGGCAGGCTTTCGGAAAAACCGAACGACAGCTGGGAGGAGGAGTGCTGTCGTTCCCACAGGCGACTCTGGGAGGAGGATGAGGCGCCTGCACCACCGAAGGGATGCGGGAGGAGGTGCATCGCTTCGATTGATATAATCATACTTATTTTCTGCTCAGTTGATAGGCATTTCTTTGCAGGGCAGCTATGCGTTATGCGAAAAGCGGGCGACTCTCTTCCGGCCGGCATGCGCAAAAGCAAAGCGCCCGCTCGGGAGGAAGCAGGCGCTGGGCAAGTCTCGAAAAATAGTGTCTGCGTGGGCCGTTAGCGGGCGATGGCGGCGCGCGCTACGTTGCCAATGTCGCCGCGGCCGATGCCGAGGTCATCAAGTTCGCGATTGGACATACGGCCCAGTTCAGCGACCGTCTGACGGTACTTGCGCCAATTGTTGAAAGAGCGTGCTACGTTCATGATGATCCCCTTTCCGTGGGCTTTCGAAGCCTAGCTGCCAGTCCTTGGCGCTTCGTTCGCTTCGATGAGCTGTATATAATACGGGACCTTCGGATGTTGCAGCGCCAATGCATCAGTGCACCTATGCGAAATCTGCATGGGTTGCTAGGGTGTCCGAACCGCTTCGCGGTCAGAGTTTGAAGCGATCGAAGGCGGTCAGCCGGACGATCGGCGGATCCGCCTCCTTCCACCGGTAGATTTCCGACCTCAGATAGGAAAGCTCGTCGCCGAGATCCTCTTCGCCGACTTCGATCCACCAGGACTTCAGCCGGCCGTCGCTTCCGTCCGACCAGCGGTAGCCTCTCGCCTTCAGATGATCCTTCATCTCGAATGGGCTATGTTCGGCAAAGATGCGGATACGGCTGCGCTGGCTGGCGCGGTAGAGCTCGGCGAAGGCGCTGTCTCCGTGGCCGTGTTGGCGATCGAGGATCTCCAGCAACGCATGGCAATCGTCTACCGCACGATGCCCCTCATGGAAGTAACCGGCCTGGCCGACGAGATAGCCGAGCTTCGTGCCCTCAAAGCCGCGGGCGCTCCAGTCGATCTCCGAGACCGAGCACGCCCAGGCCTTACCGGCGAAGAGGGGCGAGAATGCTTCGCAGAACGGCCGGTCGAAACCGGCATTATGGGCAATAATCAGGTCTGCCGGTTCGATCAGGGCGCTCAGCGATCTGATGTCGATGACCTGACCTTCGACCATGCCGTCGGTAATCCCGGTCAGCTTGGTGATGTCGGCTGGGATCGGCCGGGACGGCTGCTGCAGGCCGCCATAGATGCCGACGACATCGCCGATCGCACCGGTATCGTCGAAAGTGAAGGCGACGGCGCCGATTTCGATGATTTCGTCGCTGCGGTGGTTGAGACCCGTCGTCTCGGTATCGAGGACGACGCCGAGCCGCGGAAAGCCCGGCTGTCGCGCTGCGGCGACCGGCCGCGCTGCGAGTTTCCTCAGGATGCGATAGTTGCCGCTCTCTTCAAGCGCGCGCGCCATGTCTTCATCGGAGCGGGCTGCAGGCGGTGACGGCCGCCGGCGCGACAGACTACGTGCTTCGGCAATTGCGGGCGCTGCCTTGGCAAACATGTCGAGTTGCGAATCTCTGTGCACGCTCATTCAACTCATATGTCACGGAGACGCAGCTTAATCCATCGGGCATGCAGCTTATCCCGAGGGGAAACTCAGGCGGCAGACCGCGCCGGGATTGCGGTTGCCGATCGTTACCTCGCCACGGTGCATGTACATGATATCGCGAACCAGGTTGAGGCCTAGGCCGGCGCCGAGTCCGTCGTGATGGCGCTTGAAGAATGGCTCGAATATGCGCTCCTGCAAATCGGCGGGAATGCCTGGCCCCTCGTCGCTGACCTCGATCCAGTTGCGGCCGGCGGTCAGCGAGATGATGCCTTTCCTGCCGCCGTGATTGATCGCGTTTTGCAGGATATTCATCAGAGCGCGCTGCAGCGCCAGCGGGTCGCCCTCGATCTCCCCGGCGCGGTCGACATCGAACTGCACCGTATAACCGGCGGCAAAGGCGAGCGGCGCCATTTCGATGATCACCTTCCGTGCCAGTTGCCCAAGATCGACTTTGGTAAATTGGATCTTGCCCTGTTTCAGTCGCTGAAGATCGAGCATCTGTTCGGTGAGTATGGCAAGCCTGGCGGCATCTTCGAGCAGGTCGGTCTTGACCGGACCGTGCGGCAGGGATCCAAGTCTGGTGTTCAGAATTGCGATCGGCGTGCGCAATTCATGGGCGGCGTCGGTCAGAAACCGCTCCTGCCGCTCATAACCCTCGTCGAGGCGGCCAAGCGCGCGGTTTACGGCGCGCACCAGAGGTGCGATCTCGTCTGGAATTTCGTCTGCCGAAAGCCGGCCGCCGCGCTGGCCGACATCGATCATATCGGCTTCGAGCGCGGCACGGTTGATGCCGATCAGAGATCTTCTCACCACGATCGGCGTCGCGATCAACGCGCCCAACGCCATCACGGCAACGATCGGAATGACCAGTTTTGCAACGACGAGTGAGGCGCCGAACAGGATGGATGTAAGGGGAATAGGACCGTCGGTGCCGGTCAGGAACTGCACCTCTGCCCAATCCATGGCGATCCATTTCATCCGCGCGGCTGGAGGGGCGTGATCGCTGAGATTCCAGCCGAACTCGGCCTCACCGATATGATCGAGCCTATTGCCGACGTCGGCATATCCTTCCGGAACCTGGCCCTCGTTCAAGCTATGTCCCTGCCTGTCCCGAATGGTGAACCAGAGATCGGGCGCGTCCTTTCGAAGCTGCCGCAGGTCCTCCGTCTCCCTTAGGCTCAGTTCTCCCGAAGGCTGACGGAAGACGGCTCGGCGCAGAATTTCGATCGTGCCCTCGGTGGATCTGAAATAGAATATCTTTCCCACCGAGATCAGTAGGATGACGACCAGGATCAGGACGACCGACTGCACCGCCAGAAGTCGCCAGAACAGACGCTTACGCAGTGAATAGGAGCAGGCTTTGTTCATGGCGCTTCACGCAGCAGGTAACCGACACCCCTGATGACGTTTATGACCACGCCCGCCTCCGACGCAGCCAGTTTGCGCCGCAGTCGCGATATGTGGGAATCGAGTGCGTTGGACTGGATCTCGTCGTCGAAGCCGAAAACTGCTTCCATCAGGGTTGGCCGCGGCACCATGCGCCCGGCCCGGCGTACGAGGCATTCCAGCACCAGCGCCTCCCGGCGCGGGATATCCAGCCGCTTGCCGGAAACGCTGACGTCGCAATAGGTCGGGTCGAAGGAGAGCCGGCCGATCGAAATCAGTGCCGGACGCAGGGTCTCCGACCGGCGCATGACGGCGCGCAGCCGCGCCAGGAGCTCGTCGAAGACGAAAGGCTTGGCGAGATAGTCGTCCGCGCCGGTTTCAAGCCCAGTGATCCTGTCCGGGACTTCCCCCTTTGCAGTAATGACGATGATCGGCAGGGTCAGCCCCCTCCTGCGGATTTTCGGGACGAGATCCAGGCCATCGCCATCGGGCAGCTGTCGATCCAGGAGAAGGGCGTCATAAGCACCGTCGCCGATTACCAGCTCGGCGTCGCATAGCGTCGAGACGTGGTCGATCACCATGTCGTGTTTCGTCAGGGCGACCCTCAGCGCCGCGGCCATCCGAGGTTCGTCTTCAATCAGCAATACGCGCATTTCATATCCTGTCGGCGTCCATCGATTGGTGGAACCATAACACTTCAGGCACGTCTGAGACGCATCGAATGCCGGTTCCCTGCCTCGAAGCAAAGATCGCGCCTGTCATGATGCGTGGCGCTGCTCGATCTGGAGCAGCGGCTGATATCTGCGGCTGATGCGATAGACCGCGGCGGGCGGGATGTTGCGCAACGTCCGACCGATTTTCGCGGCGACGAGACCGAGGGAGTCGAGGATTTCGGCGGGGACCGGGCACTTAGGCCCATAGGTGAACTGATAAAAGGCGCCGTACGGCCTAAGGTTAGAAAAACAGCCTTCTAGCAGCGCATAGACGTCGTCCGGCTTCATGGAGAGAAGCGGAAGTCCGCTGACAACGCTACCGAAAAAGCGCCCCGATAGCGGCCCGCTCCACATCTCCCGGACATCAAGCTGCAGGACTTTGGCGCTGGGGAAGCGGCCTTGGAGCAACGCGGCGAAATCCGCCTCGTATTCGACAAGCGTCAGATCGCTTTCGGCGATTCCTCGCTTGAGAAGCGCTCCGGTGAAGACGCCGGTGCCCGGGCCGAGTTCGAGAACCGGCCCGGCGGCGGGAGAAATTTCCTTGGTCATCAGGCTCGCAAGACGGGTACCTGACGGCGTGATCGAGGCGATGCGCAGAGGTGCGCGAAGCCAGGCGAGAAGAAAGCGTCGTTTATCGAGACGTGACATGGAACCTTCACATTGGCTGTTGATCTCACCTATGAAGCGGTCCAACATTGCGACAGTCTGTCACGCTGCTGCACGAGGGCGAGACCTCCAGCTTTCCTCCCAAGCTCTTTGTCGATTAAAGCGGTATGCACGATGAGCGGCCGAAGGAGAATGCATGCACGGTGACACCAGCAAGAAAGCCGACCAGGACGTCATCATCATCGGCGCCGGCGCCGCGGGCATTGCCGCCGGCCGCCGTCTGCAGGCAATCCGCCCTGATCTTTCCATCCTCCTGCTCGAAGCCGGAGATCGACTCGGCGGCAGAGCCTGGACAGTCGGGTTGCCGGGCGACGCTGATGTCGGGCTCGACCTCGGCTGCGGCTGGCTGCATGGCGCGCGGACCAATGCCTGGACGGAAATAGCCAGCGAAGTCGGTTTGGCGGTCGACCGCAGCCCAGCCCCCTGGAATGGCGGACGGCAGCTTCTGGGGAATGCCCAGGATGTTCATGACGCGCAGGGGGCGATCGGCACCTACTTCGAACGCCTCGAAAGCCATGAAGGCAAAGACACCGATTTGGCCGCAAAGCTCGAGCCCGGCAATCATTGGAACGGCCAGATCCGGGCGATCGGCACTTACATCACCGGCGCAGAACTGGAGCAGTCTTCGATCGTCGACTACAATAGATACGACCCCGGCCCCGGCCCGGACTGGCGGGTGCGCGAAGGCTATGGAACCCTACTATCCCTCTATGGCCGGCCGATTCCGGCAAGGCTTGGCGTCGAAGTCAGACGTATCGAGCACCGTGGTGCCGACCATATCGGCATCGCGACTGATCAAGGCGTGCTCCGGGCGCGCGCCGTGCTTGTGACCGTTTCGACCAACGTGCTTGCTGCCGAAAGGATCGTATTCGACCCTCCTCTGCGGGAGAAGAACGAGGCGGCCGCACGTCTGCCGCTGGGGCTTGCCGATAAGCTCTTCCTCAGCCTCGCCGATGCGCAGGCGCTGCCGGCGGATACACATATGCTCGGCTCGACCCGTCGCGCCGCGACCGGCACCTACCAGCTTCGGCCATTCGGCGCTGCCGTCGTCGAGGCCTATTTTGCCGGCGATCTCGCGCATGATCTGGAGCGGGCGGGGGAGGAAGCTGCCTTTTCTTTCGCGGCGGATGAATTGGCGGCACAATTCGGCGCTGATATCCGCAAGCAGTTGTCGGTCGCGGCGATTTCGGCCTGGGCCGCGACGCCTCATATCGGCGGTTCCTATTCCTATGCCGAACCGGGCGCCTCCGATCTGCGCGCGGTCCTCGCCGCACCGCATGACGAGCGGATTTTCTTCGCCGGCGAAGCCTGTTCCCGCGCGCGTTATTCGACGGCGCACGGCGCCTATGAGACCGGTGTCGCCGCTGCCGATCGAATCTCTGGCTCGTTTTCGAGAAATCGATAACCGCTGCCGGCTGCGACGGCAGGCGGGAATATTTTTTCCCACTTGTAGCACGGGCGGGATTGGTTATTCTGCCCTCGCCCCGCGCTACCCAAGCCTGGGACGCTATACCTCATTTGGCGGCAGAGGCCGCTTCAAGCACGATATTGTCATTGGATTGCGGGAGCCCCGGCTTCTACCCACGAGCGTTTGCGCGTCGGCTGCGGGCGTCCGCATGAGGAGGAAGAAATGGATTATCGCAAGCTCGGTCCGAGCGGGACCGTCGTCACCGCCTATTGCCTGGGCACCATGACCTTCGGCGCGGAGGCCGACGAGGCCGCTTCGCACAAGCTGCTCGACGATTATTTCGCCTGGGGCGGCAACTTCATCGATACCGCCGACGTCTATAGCGCCGGCAAGTCGGAGGAGATCATCGGACGCTGGCTGAAGGCGCGCCCGACCGAGGCCCGCCAGGCGATCGTCGCCACCAAGGGGCGTTTTCCGATGGGCAACGGTCCGAACGATATCGGGCTGTCGCGCCGCCATCTCGGGCAGGCGCTCGACGATTCGCTGCGCCGCCTCGGCCTTGAGCAGATCGACCTCTACCAGATGCATGCCTGGGACGCGCTGACGCCGATCGAGGAGACGCTGCGTTTCCTCGACGATGCGGTGTCGTCAGGCAAGATCGGCTATTACGGCTTCTCCAACTATGTCGGCTGGCACATCGCCAAGGCTTCGGAGATCGCCAAGGCGCGGGGCTATACGCGTCCGGTGACGCTGCAGCCGCAATACAGCCTGCTGGCGCGCGACATCGAACTCGAAATCGTCGCGGCCTGCCAGGATGCCGGCATGGGCCTCTTGCCCTGGTCGCCGCTCGGCGGCGGCTGGCTGACCGGCAAATACAAGCGCGACGAGATGCCGACCGGCGCAACCCGCCTCGGCGAGAACCCCAACCGCGGCAGCGAATCCTATGCGCCGCGCAACGCGCAGGAACGCACGTGGGCGATCATTGGCGCGGTCGAGGAGATCGCCAAAGCCCGCGGCATCAGCATGGCGCAGGTGGCGCTCGCCTGGACTGCGGCACAACCGGCCGTCACCTCGGTCATTCTCGGCGCCCGCACCTCCGAACAGCTCGCCGACAATCTCGGAGCCATGAAGGTCGAGCTATCACAGGAGGAGATGGCGAAGCTCAATGAGGTGAGCGCCCCTCAACCGATGGACTATCCCTACGGCAAGGGCGGCACCAACCAGCGACACCGCAAGATCGAAGGCGGCCGCTGAAGCTTCCGGCCGCAACTGAACGAAGCCTGTCTGCTTCATGCCGAAGCGGACAGGCCGTCCGGGCCGAGCCTTATCGACTCGTGCTTTGGGCTGCTGGTCGGTTGCCCGTGCTGCCGATTGTCTTCAGGTAGATCGATAAAAGCTGCGTCTGCGAGGAAATGCCGAGCTTGCGGTAGACGTTGCGGCGATGGACCTTCACCGTGCCCGTCGAGATGTTGAGCCTGAGGCCGATCGATTCCGAGGAATGTCCCTGCAATACCAGATCGACGATCGCGGTTTCGCGGCTCGTCAACTTGAGGTCACGCCAGACAGTGTCGGCCGGCTGCAGCGCCTGCGCCGCCGCACCGCTTTTCCTCCCCTTTCTCAAGCCGGCATCGCGTTGCGCGTCGAAGCGGACGCCGAGCCCCGGCCAGAAATGCCGGACAAGGCTCGCCACCAAAGGTTCGGCCTTTTTCAGAAGCGCGAATTCAGCCGGTGGAAACGGGCCGGTCTTTTCCCGGCGCATCAGCGACAGCACGACGGTGATGTCGTCGTCGAGTGTCACGAAGAAGCCGATCTCCTCGGCAAGTCCCGTCTGGACATAGTAGCTCCGGTAATATTCGCTGGAGAAGAAGCGGTCGGGCGCGAGTTCGCGCATGCGGAAGACCCCCGGACGGCGTGCGCGGGCGGTATGGTAAAATGGATCGAGCAGGTAGGGACCGACCTGATAGAGGGTGACGAAAACGACGTTTTCGTCTGGATCGAAGGTGCTATAGAGATCGATCGGTCGCTCCTTGCCGCGATAGGCAAAAACCACGACATAATCGAAGCGCACCAGCGCCGCCATCATCCGGCGGAACGTCTCTCCAAACTCCGCATCCGCCATGGCGGCCTTTCCGACGGTGACGTCGAAAGCCTGAAACAGCGCCTCGAGATCGATGCTCATCGATAGCCTCCCCAAAACCGCTCTGCAGGAATACTCTGAGTTTCATATACACCTTCCACGAAGAGATGTGAGGCAGAATACCTCTTTCGGGGTATATACCGCGCCGAGGGCCCGGGCTTACTCTTTGTCCAACGACGGTGGCAAAAAGGCAGCGCTAGACTGCCCATCCCAACCAACCGCAGGGAACAGACGCGTGGCATCCGCTTCGACGAACGATATCGAATTCCGTTCGGTCACCAAGAATTATGGCGCGGTGACCGCCGTGACCGACATAAACCTGAATGTACCGAAGGGCGCTTTCCTCGCTCTGCTCGGCCCGTCCGGCTGTGGCAAGACCACGTGTCTGCGCATGATCGGCGGCTTCGAGCAGCCGAGCGAGGGCTCCGTGCTGATCAACGGGCGGCAGATGAACGGCGTTCCGGCCTATCGCCGCCCCGTCAACATGGTCTTCCAGCATTATGCTCTGTTTCCGCATTTCAACGTCGAACAGAACGTCGCCTATGGCTTGCGGCAGATGCGACCAAGGCTTGCGGAGGCCGAGATCAATCGCCGCGCGGCAGAGGCGCTCGAGATGGTGCGTCTCGGCGGGTTCGCCAAGCGGCGCATCCACGAGATGTCCGGCGGCCAACAGCAGCGGGTGGCGCTGGCGCGCGCGATCGTCAACCGGCCTTCGGTACTGCTGCTTGACGAGCCGCTGGCCGCGCTCGACAAGAAACTGCGCTCGGCCATGCAGATCGAATTGCAGACGCTGCAGCGCGAGCTCGGCATCACCTTCGTGCTCGTCACCCACGATCAGGAAGAAGCGCTGTCGATGGCGGACGTCGTCTGCGTCATGAGCGCCGGCCGCATTCGTCAGCTCGGCACGCCGCAAGAGGTCTATGACCGCCCGGCCGATCTTTTCGTCGCCGATTTCGTCGGCAAGACCAACCGGATCGATGCGACGCTGGAAGCCGGTGGCACGCTGCGCCTTGGCGACGGTTCGGCGCTTGCAGCCATCGCCCGCCCTGGCCTTACGATGGGCGACGTCATCGTTGCGATCCGTCCCGAGGCAATCCGGCTTACGCGGGCTGCGGTCGGCAGCACGTCCTTTGCCGGGACGGTCACGCACCGCATCTTCCTCGGCTCCTCGGCCGAATATGCCGTGACTGTTCCAGGTCTCGGCGATTTCCTCGTCACCGCCGACCGGCGCGGCATGAATGAGAGCGATCTGGTCGAGCCAGGTGAAGCGGTCTTCCTCAGCTTCGATCCCGATATGGCCCACATTTTTCCAGGCGAGGCTTCTTCGCCCCAAGTTTCTTCAGCATCGAATGCAAAAACCAGAACAAGGGAACAGCATCATGAGCAAGGACTACAAGGATCATCTGCCTATTACCCCTGAAGGCTTCATGGACGAGTTCATGCGCCTGAAACGCGGCTCCGTCAGCCGCCGCCACTTCCTCGGCGTCACCGGCCTCGGACTTGCGACCGCCGTGCTGTCGCGTTTCCCCGGTGCGCTGTCGACGCCCGCTTACGCCGAGGACCTCGGTACCCAGATGTCGATCGCCACCTGGCCCAATTATCACGACCCTGCGACCTTCGAGAATTTCAAGGCGGCGACCGGCGTTGCCGTCGAGGTCAACGTCTTCGGCTCTAACGAGGAAATGCTGGCCAAGCTCCAGGCGGGCGCCTCCGGCTGGTCGCTCTTCGTGCCGACCAACTACACGATCTCCACCCACCACAAGCTCGGCCTGATCGACGAACTCGATCTCTCCAAGATCCCGAATTTCAGCCCGGCGACGGAAAATCCGCGCTTCACCAGGGAAGGCATGATCGACGGCAAGACCTACGCGGTGCCGAAGAACTGGGGTACCACCGGGTTCTCGGTCAACACAGCGAAGATCAAGACCAAGCTTTCGAGCTGGAAGGATTTCTTTGATATCGCCCAGACTGAAGCCGACGGCCGCGCCATGGTGCACGACTATCAGTTAACGACGATCGGCAGCGCGCTGGTGTCGCTCGGCTACGATTTTAATTCGATCAAGGCAGACGAACTCGCAAAAGCCGAGGAACTGCTGATTAAAGTCAAACCGCATCTTTTCGCCATCAACAGCGACTACCAACCGGCCATGCGCGCCACCGACGCCTGGCTCACCATGTGCTGGACCAATGACGGGGCGCAGCTCAACCGTGACGTTCCCGAGATCGCCTATGTGCTCGGCACCGACGGCGGTGAGATCTGGACCGACTATTACGCCATCCCGAAGGACGCGCCGAATAAGGCGGCGGGTTACGCGCTGCTCAACTACCTCATGGATCCGGCCAATGCCGTCAAGGAGCACGTCGCCAACGGCGCACCGACGACCGACAGCCGGGTCATCGCACTGCTGCCGAAGGAGATCACCGCGAACAAGATCGTCTATCCGGACGAGGCCTCATTGACGCCGCTGGAATTCGGCGCGGCGGTGACGTTGACCGATCCCGGCCGGGCGGAGCTGATGGCGCGTTTCAAGTCGGCTTGATCGCCGTGCCCAACTCCGGCCCCGCCGCCTTGGCGCGAGGGGCCGGTCTCGTGCTTAGAATCGGCGGATAAAGAACCTTTCGATGCCTTTTACTCCTGCCACAAATCGGCGCCTTGTCACCGCGGCTCTTGTCGGTCCGGCCAGCATCTGGCTGTTCGTGTTCTTGGTGCTGCCCTTCATCGCCATCATCGTCTTTGCCTTCGGAGAGCGGGCGCCAGAAGGTGGTTATCAGGCGGCTTTTACCTTTGCGCAGTTTGCCAATCTAGGCTCGCGCGCCGCAGCCTTCAAGAACACGCTGATTCTTGCGCCGATCGGCGCCTTCGCCTGCCTGCTCGTCGCCTATCCGGTTGCTTATTACCTGGCCGTCAAGGCGAGCGCCAAATACCGGCTGCTGCTGGTCTCCCTCGTCGTCGTGCCCTTCTGGACGAGCCTTCTCGTGCGCACCTACGCCTGGATGTACATCTTGGGCGCGCGCGGCATTCCGCATCTCTTGGAGATGGTCGGCATCGAAGACGTCAGGCTGCTGAACACACCGGGCGCCGTGCTGCTCGGCATCGTCTACGGCTACCTGCCGCTTATGATCATGCCGATCTATGTCAGCCTCGAAAAGCTCGACCGCCGCCTTCTGGAGGCCTCCGCCGATCTCGGCGCGCGGCCGCTTTCGACCTTTTTCGGCATTACGCTGCCTCTGTCGCTTCCGGGTGTGATGACCGGCATCGCCCTCGTCACCATCCTGCTGCTCGGCGAATATTTGATCCCGCAGTTGCTTGGCGGCGGCAAAGTCTTCTTCATCGGCAATGCGCTGGTCGATCTCTTCCTGCAGTCGCGCAACTGGCCGTTCGGCTCTGCAATCGCTGTCACTCTCGTCGTTGTCGTCGTCATCGTGCTGTTGATCGCCATGCGCATCGCCTGGCGTGTTGCCGGTACCCGCCAAGTGGATCTCGTCTGATGCGCGCGCTGGTCACCGCAGTCTACCTGTTCCTCTACACGCCGATCGCGCTTGTCGTGCTGTTCTCCTTTAATGCCGGCCGTAATGCCAGCGATTTCACCGGCTTCTCGACGCAATGGTATGGCAGGGCGATTGCGAACACTTTCCTGATGGAAGCGCTGCAGAACAGCCTGACCATCGCCTTTACCAGTGCCGGGCTGGCGGCCATTTTCGGCACGATGGCGGCGATCGGCATGGAGCGGCTCGGCGCCCGGGCGCGAGCGGTCTTCGACGGGCTGTTCGCTGCGGCGATCGTCGTTCCCGGCGTCGTCATCGGCATTGCGACGCTGGTGGCGCTGGTCGAGGTCTTCGGCTTCGTCAATCCGCTGATCGCCGCCGTCTGGCCAGGCGAACAGGCGCCGAAGCTATCACTCGGCTATGGCTCGATCATCGCCGCCCACGGCCTCTTCACCATGGCGCTGGTGACAATGATCGTCAAAGCACGCATCGCCAGCCTCGGCCGTGACATCGTCGAAGCGTCGAGCGACCTTTACGCCACGCCTTTCACCACTTTTCGCCAGATTGTGCTGCCGCAGATCCTGCCGTCAATCCTGGCCGGGTTCCTGCTCGCCTTCACCTTCTCCTTCGACGATTTCATCATCGCCTTTTTCGTCGCAGGTTCGAACACGACACTGCCGATCTATGTCTTCGCCTCGATCCGTCGTGGCGTGACGCCGGAGATCAACGCCATCGCCACGATGGTGCTTGTCGCATCGCTGGGACTGATCCTCATCGCGCGCTTTCTGATGCGCGAGAAAACAACAAACTGAACGGGAAACACCAATGATTCTTGAAAATCGCGTCGCGATCATCACCGGAGCGGGCTCGGGCATCGGCCAGGCCGGCGCGCTGATCATGGCAGGAGAAGGTGCTTTCGTCGTCGTGGCCGACCTGAATGCCGCCAGTGCCGCCGAAACCGTCGACCGGATTGAGGCCGCCGGCGGCAGGGCTGAGTGCCTAGTTCTCGACGTCACCGACGACAGGGCGCTCGAAGCGGGCATCGCTGCGGTCGCCGAACGTCATGGCCGAATCGACATCCTCCACAATCATGCCGGCGCACAGGTGGCGGGCGATCTGGAACAGGTGGCTGTCGAGGGTTTCGACAGGTCCTGGAGCCTGAATGTCCGAGCGCATTTCATGGCGGCCCGCTTCGTCATGCCGCTGATGAAGAAGGCGGGCCGCGGCGTCATCCTCAACACCTCTTCCTCGTCGGGCGTACTCTACGATCGCGAGATGATCGCCTATACGACGACGAAACATGCGGTCATCGCGATGACCCGGCAGATGGCCGGCGACTACGCCAGGTTCGGCATCCGCGTCAACGCGCTCTGCCCGGGCTGGGTGGATACGCCGTTCAACGAACCCTTCATCGCCCAGATGGGCGGCCGTGGCGCGATCGAGGCCTATGTCGCTGAGAAGGTGCCGCTCGGACGCTGGGCCGATGTTTCCGAAATCGCCGAGCCCATTCTCTTCCTGGTCTCGGACCGTTCGTCCTACATGACCGGTCAGATTCTCGTCGTCGACGGCGGCGAGACCATTGTTTGACGGTGGTGGAATGGTTTGCCCCCTACTAGGTCAACCCTCATCCAGATCAAATCCCAGAATCAGGGCATGAAAAAGCCGCCATGTTTCCATGGCGGCTTGCGGCTTTTCTGCTTGGGAGGCTATTCAAGCCGGGAGCTGGAAGAACCAGTTGGCGATCAGTACGATCGCGAGGCCGCCGACAAGTGCAAGATAAGGGAGCATGCCGGCTTTCCTGACGCCGAGATCCTGGCCGATGAGGCCGAGATCCTCCATCGCGCCGGCCGGGAACTTGCCGCCGTCGCGCACATAGTGGCGATAGGCGAAGACGGGCAGGATCAGTGCGGCGAAGATGAATCCGACCCAGAGTGCGTTGGAATAACCCCAGACCTTGGCGCCGGCGCCGAGGAAGAGCGCGTTGACGAAGGCGAGCACGGTGTTGAGGCCGATCAGCCAGCTCGGCGCCTTCCAGGGCCGTTCGATATGGCCGGAATCCACCCGGTGGATCCAGCCGGAATTGAGGTTCAGGAAGTTGAAGATGATGTAGCCGACATTCGAGACGGCGAGTACGAAGAAGTAGCCGCCGACGTCCGATGCGATCGCCAGAAGGAAGAGATTGAAGGCGAAATCGGTCCACATCGCCCGTGTCGGGGCGCCATGCTCGTTGGCGTGGTCGAGATATTTCGGCAGCCAGCCGTCTTTCGAACCCTGATAGAGCGTACGTGAGGAACCGGCCATTGCCGTCATGATGGCGAGGAAGAGCGCCAGGATCATCAATATCACGAGCAGTTGGGTGATCACCCGGCCGGCGCCGATCAGGCCGCCAAGCGCTTCGGCAACGCCCGTGCCATCGACGATGCCGGGGGCCAGCATGCCGGCGTGGCCGAGTACGCCCTGGAAGGCGAAGGGCACCAGGAAGAAGAACAGGCAGCAGGCCAGGCCGGAATAGAAGATCGCCTTGAAGGTGTCTGTCTTCGGATTCTTCAGTTCGCGGGTGTAGCAGACCGCCGTCTCGAAGCCGTAGGTCGACCAGGCGGCGATATACAGGCCGCCGAGAAACAGCGTCCAGCCGCCATTGCTCCAGCTGCCGTCGCTGGCGGCATAGGCCGCCGTCGGCGGGACGAGGCCGGTGACATTTGCGGAAACGATCTGGCCGCTGACGATCGGATAAAGGCCGATGATCAGCAGCGGCACCAGCACGATGATCGCCAGCCATTTCTGCACGCTAGCCGTTTCCGAGATGCCGCGATGCTGGATCGCGAAGATGATCAGCATCAGGATGCCGCCGATGAAGAAGGTGGCGTTGATGTTGGCGGTGGCGAGGTAGGGAATGCTGAAGCTTGCCAGCGACCAGTTGCGGATCGCCGGCGTCAGAGCGGCAGCACCGTCGGCGCCGAGCAGCGCCTTGACGGCATCGTCAGGCGTCGTGCCGGCGTGGGCTGCGATATATTCGGCGACGCGGGGGCTGTCGGCCGTGACGGAAGCGGCATGCGCGGCGATCCAGTCGAGGACCATTTGCGAATCGGCTGCCGGAATCGGGAAAAATGCATTGAGAATGTAGCCGGCGGCGATGGCACAGCCGAGTGAAAGCACCGGCGACCAGGCAAACCAGTTGCACCAGACCGACAGCGGCGCGATGAATTTCGAATAGCGCAGCCAGGCGGTGGCGCCGTAGACGGAGGCCCCGCCGGATTTGTTGCCGAACATGCCGGCGATCTCGGCATAGGTGAAGGATTGCAGGAAACCCATCACCATCGAGATGATCCAGACGACGAAGGCGAGCTTGCCCGTCGTGCCTGCGATGCCGCCGATGGAGAAGAGAACGAGCGGCGGCACGCCCGCGGCCACCCAGAATGCGCCCTTCCAGTCGAGCGCGCGTATAAGCTTACCTTCGGTGCCGGATGCAATTCCGGCCTCCACAATATCTGTCATCGGCGAAATTCCCCATTCGATTGTTCCGGACGTATCTCTGTACGTCTCCCTGAACGTGTCTCCCTGACGGTCTCGAGCGCGCTCGGATGATTTTGGCGATCCGCGCTCCCGACGGATTCTCCGAGCCTGAACTCTTGATGCATAGTGAAGATATTTTCTTTTTAGTCAATATGACTTTACTTTCCATAGGCATTTTGTAACCTGTATGGGCGTATGCTGAAGGGCATGCCGATCCCCCATGAGGGTAGAATGCGAGAACTTCATCCTGTCATGCCGGGCCCCCGAACGATCGTTCCGAGCCTCGTCCATTACCCCGGTATTCCCGCCCTGCCGGCGGGCAGTGAACGCTACCGGGCAAAGGGTGGCGGATCGGTCGTCGTGCGCGTGGAGCCGGGCGACCGCGTGAGCGTCATCGACAGCGAAGGCGGGCAGATTTGTGAGCTCTCCTTCCTTGACGAAAAAGGGCGCTTCCAGGCAGCCGGTCTCGGAACGGCATTCAGCAATTCAGCCGAGGGCTTGAAGGCCATTCTTCAGGCGGAGGATGAGAGTGCTGCCCGCACGCGCGCGGCACTTCAGCGGCGCGGCGCCGATCTCGCAGCGGCCGGCGCGCTCCGCGTCTTCGGGGCAGGATCGACGCCGGGCAGCCGGGCGGAGTTCACGATTGCCGTGAAGGGTCTGCTGATCGTTGCGGCACCCGCCGGCGCCATGTCGCCGGAGGCGCAGGACACGGCGACGCCGATCGAGATCCGGATCAAGCGCAGCCTGCTGGTCCGCGACTATGCCTCCGCCCTGCCGGAGCCGGCGGCCGATCCGATCGAGGATATCCGCATCCGGGCGGCGAGCGCAGCCGCCTATTTCGTGCGCGCCGGCGAATTCATTCAGATCATCGACGTCTATGGGCGCCAGTGCACCGATTTCCAGGCCTTTGCCGCCCGCAAGGTCGACAAGGGCCTCGATCTCGCGCTCGATTCGACCGTCACCCGCACGCTGCTCGGCCGCAGCTATCCCACGCCCGGCCTGCCGTCCAAGGCTTTCGACCGCGACTTCGAGCCGCTGGTCGAGATCGTCCAGGATACGGTCGGCCGCCACGACGCTTTCGCGACTGCCTGCAATTCACGCTATTACGACGACATGGGTTATCCCGGCCACGTCAACTGCACGGACAATTTCAACGCGGCGCTGGCGCCTTATGGCATTGCCGGGCGCAAGGGCTGGGAAGCGCTGAACTATTTCTACAATACCAATATCGACCACAACAACCAGCTCTATCTCGACGAGCCCTGGTCGCGTCCCGGCGATTACGTGCTGATGCGTGCGCTGACGGATCTCGTCTGCGTCTCATCGTCCTGCCCTGACGATATCGATGCGGCGAACGGCTGGGATCCGACGGATATCCACGTCCGCACCTTTTCCGGAAAAGAGAAATTCTCACGAGCGGTAGCCTATCGCATGACCCCAGATGCCGAAGCCGAACTGACGCGCGAAACCGCCTTCCATCCCCGCCTTTCGGCGTTGACGCGAGACTATACGGAATATCGCGGCTACTGGTTGCCGAACCGCTTCTCGTCCGAAGGACCGGTCGAGGAATACTGGGCCTGCCGCGAGCGCGCCGCCGTCATCGATCTCTCGCCCTTGCGGAAGTTCGAAGTGACGGGTCCGGACGCCGAGGAACTGCTGCAATACTGCCTGACGCGCGACGTGCGAAAACTCTCGACCGGCCAGGTCGTCTATTCCGCGATGTGCTACGAAAACGGCGGCATGATCGACGACGGCACCCTCTTCAGACTCGGCGACAAGAACTTCCGCTGGATCGGCGGCGATGATTTCAGCGGCATATGGCTGCGTCAGCAGGCCGAGAAGAAGGGTTTCAAGGCCTGGGTTCGCTCATCGACCGATCAGTTGCACAATATCGCGCTGCAAGGGCCGCGGAGCCGCGACATCCTGAAGGAGATTATCTGGACGGCGCCGCGCCAGCCCGCGATCGGCGAGCTCGAATGGTTCCGCTTCACCGTCGGCCGCATCGGCGGCTTCGAGGGGGCGCCGGTCGTGATCTCGCGCACGGGCTATACCGGCGAGCTCGGCTACGAGATCTTCTGTCATCCGAAGGATGCGCTGGGGGTGTTCGATGCCGTCTGGGAGGCAGGCCAACCGCACGGGCTGAAGCCGATGGGGCTGGAGGCACTCGACATGGTCCGCATCGAGGCGGGCCTGATCTTTGCCCACCACGAATTCACCGACCAGACGGATCCGTTCGAGGCCGGCATCGGCTTTACCGTGCCGCTGAAATCCAAACAGGACGATTTCATCGGCCGCGAGGCGCTGATCCGGCGCAAGGAACATCCGCGCCATCTGCTCGTCGGCCTTGATATCCAGGCGAACGAGGCGGTCGGCCATGGCGATTGCGTCCATATCGGCCGGGCCCAGATCGGCGTCGTCACCAGCGCCACGCGCTCGCCTGTTCTCGGCAAGACGATCGCGCTCGCCCGCATAGACGTGATGCATGCGAGCCCGGGCACCGAGGTCGAGATCGGCAAGCTCGACGGCCACCAGAAGCGTTTGCCGGCGACGATCGTGCCGCTTTCGCATTACGATCCGCAGAAGACGCGCCCGCGATCGTAACCCACTTCGTGTTCGGGAGACGACGATCGGTTCCGTCCGTCGTCCCCCGGATATTGCCCTCAAGCGGCCTGTACGGCTGCGTTCAGCGGGATTTCGACGTCGATCTCAAGAGTGGAGACAAACTCGTTGCGGTCGATCGTCACCTGCACCTTGTCGTGGTCGAGCTCGACATGTTTTGCTATGACCGCAAGGATTTCCTCGCGCAGCAGCGAAACAAGGTCCGATCCTGCCGATGAGCGTTCGTGCGCAAGGAGCACCTGCAAGCGTTCGCGGGCGGCGGGTGCCGTTCTCTGCTTGTTGAAAAGACGGAAGATATTCATGCTGCCCTCCGTCCGAAGATCTTGCCGAATAGATTGCGCTTTTCCTCGGGGATCGTGATCGGCAAGGTTTCGCCGGCGAGCCGGCGCGCGGCATCGAAATAAGCCATCGCAGCCGCGCTGCGGCTTTCCGCCAGCGTGACCGGCGCACCGATGTTGGAGGCGCGCAGCACATCCATGCTCTCCGGCACGATGCCGAGGAGCGGGATGGAGAGGATCTCGAGGACGTCGTCGACCTTCAACATGTCGCCGCGTTCGGCGCGGTTGGCGTCATAGCGGGTGAGCAGCAGATGCTTTTCCATCCGCTCGCCGCGTTCGGCCTTGGCGGTCTTGGCGTCGAGCAGGCCGATGATCCGGTCTGAATCGCGTACAGACGAGACTTCCGGATTGGTGACGACCACGGCGACATCGGCATGGCGCATGGCAAGTGTCGCGCCGCGCTCGATCCCGGCGGGGCTGTCGCAGATGATCCAGTCGAAGTAGCGCTTCAGATCGTTGATGACGCGCTCGACACCCTCGGCCGTCAGATTGTCCTTGTCGCGGGTTTGAGAGGCCGGCAGCAGGAACAGCGTCTCCAGCCGCTTGTCGCGGATCAGCGCCTGGGTGAGCTTGGCGTCGCCCTGGATGACGTTGATCAGGTCGTAGACGACCCTCCGCTCTGCGCCCATCACGAGGTCGAGATTGCGCAAGCCGACGTCGAAATCGACGACGACGACCTTTTCATTGCGTTGCGCCAGCGCCGCTCCCAATGCGGCGGTCGAGGTCGTCTTTCCGACCCCGCCCTTGCCTGACGTGACGACGATCACTTTCCCCATTTCTCTCTCCTTTGTCGTGGCCGCAGCCGAGTCAGATCAGTTTTTCCGCCATGATCGCGTCCTCTTCGAGCCAGAGCTGGACAGCCTGTCCGCGAAGATTGGGGGCCATGTCTTCCGCCATTTTGTAGATGCCGTCGATCGCCACCAGCTCGGCCTCGAGCTTGCGGCAAAAGATCCGCGCCGATGCGTTTCCGATGGAGCCTGCCATGGCCCGGCCGCGCAACGCGCCGTAGATATGGACGGAGCCGCCGGCGATCACTTCCGCGCCCGAGGCGACCGAGCCGACGATGGTGACGTCGCCTTCCGGGAAGATCACCGACTGCCCCGAGCGCACCGGTTCCCTGATGACGATGGATTGCGTTGTCGTTACCGGGCGGGTCTCGGTCGCTGTTGGCTTGGCCACCGGATCGGCAGGCTCGTTCGCCTGAACCTCGATGTCGGAAGCGGAGCGGCCGCCTTTCAGTGCCGGAGGCATGCCCGCGCCGAGGATCGAAGGGCGCGCGCCCTCGATACCCATGATGCTAACATTGCGCTTGGCAAGTTCGGCGATGAGGTCCTTCAGCTGCGGCCGGTCGATTTGCAGGTCCGTCAAATCGAGAACGACAGGCCGCCCCAGGAAGAAGCCGGCCGAACGGGCAGCCAGATCGTCCAATCTGGTCAACCAATCATCGATCGGCAGGTCCGGGGACAGCATGACCGCCAGGAAAGAGCGGCCCTTGATTCGGATAGAGCGAGCGTCTGTTAGCACTTTGGTCATCTGTGTGAAGAAATCGTTGACCATGTCTACCGCTAGTATGGTTAACAAAAAGTTAACGCGGCCCTAACATTACCGATAATGCGATGAGGTTCTTCACCCGCAGGATTTCTGCAAATCATTGGAAAACCACGATATTGCAGTTCGCGCGGGACGGTTAACAATGCGGGCTATCGACGTGAGCCGCGAATCTGCCGCTGCTCGCGTAGCGCTCAGCCTTCTGGCTTGCGTTGCGCGTTGGAAATGGCGCGTGCGGCCTCCTCCGAGGAGTTGGCGAGGGTGCGCATCTCGGCTGCAAGCACGGCAAAGCCTGACCCTGCCGTGCCGGCACGGGCCGCCTCGATACCGGCATTGACGGCGAGCAGCTTGAGGTAGCGCAGCGACTGCAGGATCTCGTTGGTCTTCGAGGCGGTGACGCGCATGTCGGCGGTCTGTTCGTCGATTCGCTGATAAAGCGATTCGATATTGATGATGCTGCCCTCGAGATAGAGAAGCTCGCCCTTCTCGTCCCAGATGCCGCCACCGGTTTCGGTCACCCAGGTGAGATGGCCCTTGGCGTGGCGGATGCGGTATTCCATCGTCCAGTCCGTCCGCTGCTCAAGCGCCTGCCCGACCACCTCGTCCATCAAAGGCACGTCTTCCTCGTACATGATCGAGGTGAAGGTCCGCGCGCGATTGCCGATGATCTCGTCGGCGGGGTAACCGAAAATGCGCTCGATGCCGTTGGTCATCTCGAGCATCGTGTAGTTTTCGTCGGCGCGGCAGCGGTAGAGAAAACCGTTCATGCGCCCGAGAATGCTCGTTTGAAAATCCATGAAGGCCACATCCGAAGAGAAGATTGCAAAGCGATTGATGCCGTCTCGTTGTGTCAACGCATCCGGTGATCGCAAAACCGCTGCATATTTTGCGCGAGATGCGTAAAGGACCGGGTCATAATGCGGGCGGAGAGTGCATGGATACCCTCCTCCCACAATGGAGGCCCACCGTCAGTTGCGCAGATATTCCTCCATGGAATCGTCGAGCGCCTCGACCCAAGGCGTGTGATGCGTCGGCGACATGTTGCCGGTCATCAGCGAGCGGTAGGCATGGTCGCGGAAGCCCATGATGTTCTCGGCCTTGTGATGTTCCCACTCCATGAAGGTCCGGTTGGTGCCTTCGATGTCGAAGGAGGGATAATCGGTCTCGGCGAGCAGTTCCTTCACATAGTCGCCCTGATACCAGATCATCTGCTCGGCATCCTCGAGCGTCTCCTCGCGGGCCCGCCACATGTCGAAATTCGCCTTCAGCTCTTCTTCCGGCGGCAGGGTGATGCGGCCCATCATCACGTCGCGCGCCCACCAGGCCTGCACGTCGAACATGTTGAAGGTATAGAACTGGTCCTGCATGCCGATATAGAACAGCTGCGGATTCTTGTCGAAGATCACGCCCTTGTAGAGGCTGTCGGCCCACAGTCGGTTGGCCGTCTTCAGCCGGAGATCGTCGGGCAGGAAGGGAAAATGGTGCTGGTATCCGGTGCAGAGGATCAGGGCATCGACCTCCTTGGTCGAGCCGTCGAGGAAATGCGCCGTGCGGTTTTCGAGCTTGGTCAGCAGCGGCCGCTCTTCGAAATTCTCCGGCCATTTGAAGCCCATCGGCTTCGAGCGATAGCTCGTCGTCACTGATTTCGCGCCGTATTTCCAGCATTGGGAACCGATATCTTCGGCCGAATAGCTGCGGCCGACGATCAGAATGTCCTTGCCCTTGAATTCAAGCGCGTCGCGGAAATCATGGGCGTGCAGGACGCGGCCGTTAAAGGTCTTCACGCCCTCGAAATAGGGCACATTCGGCGTCGAGAAGTGACCGGTCGCAACGACGACATAATCGAATTCCTCGTCATACATCCGGTCCTCGATCCGGTTATGCGCCGTCACCGTGAATTTCTTCGTGGCCTCATCGAAGCGGACCATGCGCACCGGCGTGCTGAAGCGCACCCAGTGGCGGACATTCGCTTTCTCGACGCGGCCCTTGATATAGTCCCAGAGCACAGCGCGCGGCGGGTAGGAGGCGATCGGCTTGCCGAAATGTTCCTCGAAGGAATAATCGGCGAATTCGAGGCATTCCTTCGGACCGTTCGACCAGAGGTAGCGATACATGCTGCCATGGACCGGTTCGCCATATTCGTCGAGGCCGGTGCGCCATGTATAGTTCCAGAGCCCGCCCCAGTCCGACTGCTTTTCGAAGCAGACGATCTCCGGGATTTCGGCGCCCTTCTGGGCAGCCGATTGAAAGGCGCGCAGTTGCGCAAGCCCGGAAGGACCGGCACCGATGACGGCTACTCTTGTCATGAAGCATTCCCCTCTTGATGATATGGCATCGTCTCCTGGATAACCCCTCGAACTGAATCGAAGAAAATAAAATTATCCAGAAATTCAAAGTCTTACGGCATTTCTGTCAGTCCGGATAAATACCGGGGCTGGTCGGAGCCCCGTCGTCATATTTGGAAAGCCAGTCGATCGTCGTCTCGCGGTAACGGGTGAGCCCCTTGTAGTCGATCAGTTCCGGCGGCAGCGTCTTCAGCACCCGCGGGAACCGCCGCGCCCATTTCGGCACGGTGACGAGCTCTTCCATGTTCATCAGGTAGCAGCGGATGACGAAGAGGATGGCGTTGGAGCGCGGCAGACGCCAGAGGCTTTGCAGCTCGACCCGCAGATGCACTTTCTCGCCGACATTGTCCGGCGTCACCGTCGTGCGGTCGGGGCCCCATTTGTGATAATTTTCGGGGCTGGTGTCGAGCCGCGGATTAATTGTCATCGTCCAGTTGAAACGTCGTGTCGGCTTGCCCTGCTGCAGGTTCAGGAGGAATTTCAGTGCTCGGTCGAAGACGCCGATCTGATGGGCGAGCGGCACCGGCCCATGCCACTCCATGAAATTCATGCCGATATCGAAATCGAGCGACCAGTCGGCCTGCGTCGTCACCATGCCGGCATCCATCCACAGATTGCCGTCGCGCTGATCGACGATGCAGAAATCGCCCTGGGCCTGGCGGGTGATATATTCGAAGGGCTCATAGGGCAGCGTCGAAGCATCGCCGAAGGTGAAGCTGTCGTCTATCCCGAGCGGCCGGTTGATCCAGCGCCACTGGTCGCCGTTGCGGATCAATGTGAAGTGATCGGGGTAACCCGCCGCCTGCTCTTCCATCAAAAGTTCGAGCGTGTCCCATTGCGCGCTCATCATATGCGGCAGCGCCTGATAGCGCAGCGGATCTTCCTTCAGCACCAGCGCCCGATCGTGCATCTCGGCGACGTAATGCTCGTCAACATCAATCAGGTTTTCGTAGACGGTGCCCGCCCGGCCGCGCACATGCGGCTCCATGTTGACCGAATACATGTATTCGTCGCGGTCGAACGGAAACGGGAAACGGCGGATGTTTCCGGGGCTGTTCCGATAACTGAAATCGTCCCGGAATGTTTCTTGCTTGAAGGCGATTGCCATGTCCGGTCTCCTTTTCCGATGCCGTCAGAGATCAAGATGCAGCGTGTTGCCCTCGAAGCGGGAAACACAGATCATCACCTTGCTGCCGGATGCCTTTTCTTCGTTCGTCAGATAGACGTCGTTGTGCAGCAGTTTGCCGTCGCAGGTGACGACACCGGTCTCGCATTGACCGCAGGCGCCGCCGCGACAGAGGAAGGGCGCGTCGACGCCCGCCGCCTCGATTGCCTCCAGCATGCTTTCATGATGGCCGACCTTCACGGTCTTGCCGGAACGGATCAGCTCCATCGTGAAAGGCTTGCCAGGCAGCGACGACAGGAACCGTTCCGAATGCAGGTTCTGCTCCGGCCAGCCGGCGTCGAGCCCCGCTTTCATCACGCCATCGATCATGCCGGAGGGGCCGCAGACATAGAGATGTGTGCCGAGCGGCTGACAGTCGAGCAGGCGCGTCAATGGGATGGAGCCCCCCTCGGCGTCGCAATAGATCTTGATGCGATGGGGACCGTAGCGCTCCAGGAGTTCCCGCCAGTAGGCGCCGCGGTCGCGCGTGCGGATGGCGTAATGCAGTTCGAAATTGGCACCTTCGCGGGTAAACTGCTCCATCATCGCGATGAAGGGGGTAATGCCGATGCCGCCGGCGATCAGAAGATGCTTGCGCCCGCGCCAGTCGGGCTGGAAGAGGTTGACGGGATAGCTGACCTTCAGCTCGTCGCCTTCGCTGACCTTCTCATGCATGAAGGTGGAGCCGCCGCGTGAATCCTCGACATGCAGCACGCTGATCTCATAGGCCGCGCAATCATGCGGCGGCGACATCAGCGAATAGGCATTGCGGCGCGTATGGCCGCCGTCGTTCATCGAGACGATGATATGGGCGCCGCCGGAAAAATAGGGCATCGGCTTGCCATCGAGGCGTTCGAAGCGGAAACGCTTGACGCGCTCGGCGATCGGCGTGATCCGCGCCACGCGGACGGGAATTTCAGTGCCACCGCTCAAAGAAACAACTCCTCCGGATCGGGCCCGCTGCCGGGCTCTTCCGCGTCGATATTGACGCCCTGGAAGGCGGCGAGCCGCCGGGAATAATGATCGCGCACCAGAAGCGAGAGTCCGCAATGACTGCAGGCGAAGGGGCTGGTGGTAACGTCGTCTGTGATGCCCTTGCAATGGACACATTGCACCCGCCTGGCCAGCGAGCCGCGATGCTCGGTGATGATGGAGGCGTGGTCCATGCCGTAGTCGAGCGCCACGAGCATCGCCTGGCCGATGAAGCCTTCCGTGCCCGAGAGATAAAGCCGGGTGCCCATATGGGCGGTGGCGAGCGAGCCTTTCAACCGGAAGAGCAGTGTCGCGATGGTCGGCGCCGTGAAAAACATGTCGGCACCGAGGCGGCGCAACGCCTCGCCGAGGCCGGTTCCATGGGAGCCGCGGGCGACATAGAGAATCTCGCTGCGGGAAAGAACGGTCTCGTCAAGCGCGGGCTGCTGATCGAGGAGAGCCTTGGCGCCCTCCCCTTCGAGCGCGAAAATGTGCCGCCGGGCGCGCGGCTGGATGGTCAGGCCTGAATAGACTGGTCGGCTCTTGATGCCTGCAACGAGCATTGGCGTGCTCCTTAACCTACGGCAGTCCTCTTCTTCTTCTCCGGATCGTCGAAGGGGAGCGTGTGGGCGGTGGCGCCTGCCCTGACGGTCTTGCCGCGGACTTCGAGGTTCGTCCCGTGCACCGCTTTGTCAACGTCGAGGCGGGCGATCGCCATGGATTTCTTCGTCAGCGACGAATAGCTCGGGCAGGTGATGACGCCGACCTTTTTGCCGTCGGCAAAGACCTCGTCGCCGAGGTCAGCCGGTCCGTCGGCATCGATCAGCATGCCGAAGATCTTGAAGCGCTCCTTGCCCTTGAGACGAGCGTGTTCCTCGGCGCCGCGGAAGCCCGTCTTGCCGGGGCTGACGGTGAAGTCAAGGCCGAGTTCCCAGAGACTGTCGCCGGGCGGCTGGTCGGCGAAGGGATACATTTGTGAATTGTCGTAGGGGTAGAACAGCAGGTAGCTTTCAACGCGCAGCATGTCGAGGACCGAGAAGCAGCAGGGGATGATGCCCATCTCCTTGCCTTCCCAGACGATCCTGTCCCAGACCATGACGGCGTCCTGGCCGCGTACGAAGATCTCGTAGCCGCGTTCGCCGGTATAGCCGGTGCGCGAAATCATCACGGGTGCGCCGAACAGCGTCGTCTGCATGTGGTGGAAATATTTGAGGTCGCGGATGCCGGGCACATATTTGGCGAGGTAGTCGACCGCAAGCGGACCCTGAAGCGACAGGTCATGCAGGTCGTCGTCGAAGAGCACCGCGCAATTGCGGCCCGCCGCCTGCTTGACGACTTCCTCGTGGCCGGAGCCGGAGCCATGCACCAGCATCCAGGAATTCGGGCCGGTGCGATAGACGATGCAATCGTCGGTGAAGTGGCCGCGGTCGTTCAGCATGGTCGCGTAAACCGAGCGGCCGGGATAGATCTTCGTCAGGTCGCGGGTGGTGATGTAGTCGAGGACGGCGATGGCGTGCGGGCCGACCAGATGCACCTTCTTCAGTCCCGAGACATCCATGATGCCGGCCTTGGTGCGGACCGCGACATGTTCTTCCGACATGTCCTTCTCGTAGGTCCAGGCGGTTCCCATACCGCTCCAGTCTTCGAGCTTCGATCCCAGAGCGCGATGCCGATCCGCCAAGGCGGAGAAACGCCATGATAGAGCCATTTCCGTTCCCTCTTATTTCCTCTACGGAATATTTGTTTCCTGACTATATAAATCTTTCGCGCCATGGCAAGCCCGCCAGGCGGCATTCCACTCAAAACTTCGGCGGCACCTGTCCGGCAGCCCGATGAGCGGCGATGACGGTGTTGGCCATCAGCATGGCGATGGTCATCGGGCCGACGCCGCCGGGAACCGGGGTGATGGTGCTGGCGACTTCTGAGACTTCAGCGAAGGCAACGTCGCCGACGAGCCGGGTCTTGCCCTCGCCCTTCTCAGGAGCCGGCACGCGATTGATGCCGACGTCGATCACGGTCGCGCCCGGCTTGACCCAATCGGCCTTGACCATTTCCGGCCGCCCGACGGCGGCGACCAGAATATCGGCATTGCGGCAGACCTCGGCGAGGTTCTTCGTCCTCGAATGGGCGATCGTCACCGTCGCATTGGCGTTGAGCAGCAATTGCGCCATCGGCTTGCCGAACAGGTTGGAGCGGCCGATGACGACGGCGTTGAGGCCGGACAGATCCTCGCCATGGGTGCGGCGGACGAAGACCATGGCGCCGGCCGGCGTGCAGGAGACGAGCCCGGTCTTCAGATCGCCGGTGGCAAGCTTGCCGGCATTGACGACGCTCAGGCCGTCGACATCCTTTTCCGGCAGGATCGACTGGATGATCGGTTCGCTGTCGAGCGGCTTCGGCAAGGGCAATTGCACCAGGATGCCGTGGATCGACGGGTCGGCATTCAGCGTGGCAACGAGGGCCGCCAGCTCCTCCTGCTTCGTCTCGGCCGGCAGCGTGTGCTGAACGGACTTGAAGCCGCATTCCTTGGCCATGCGGCTCTTCGAACCGACATAGGCGTGGCTTGCCGGATCGTCGCCGACGATGATGACCGCAAGGCCTATGGTGACGCCGCTCATCTTTTCCAGCGCCGCCGCCGTGCTCTTCACCGTCTGAATGACCGATGCAGCAACAAGGTTGCCGTCGATGACCTCGACCATCTCTCAGCCCATGCGTTCGGAGGCGTAGCTTCCGGGGCTGGCCGGGAAGACGACGGTGCGGTTGCCGTTGATGAAGGTGCGGTGATGGATATGGGCGTGGATGGCGCGCGCCAGCACCTGGCTTTCGACGTCGCGGCCGATCGAGACATAGTCGTCGGGTGACTGCGCATGGGTGATGCGCGCGGTGTCCTGCTCGATGATCGGGCCTTCGTCGAGGTCGGCGGTCACGTAATGGGCGGTCGCGCCGATCAGCTTGACGCCTCGGCTGTAGGCCTGCTTGTAGGGGTTGGCACCCTTGAAGCTCGGCAGGAAGGAGTGGTGAATATTGATGATCCTGCCCGACATCTGCTTGCAGAGCTGGTCGGAGAGGACCTGCATGTAGCGGGCGAGCACGATCAGCTCGGTGCCGGTCTGCTCGACGAGATCGACGAGCTGGGCTTCGGCCTGCGGCTTGTTCTCCTTGGTCACCTTGATGTGATGGAAGGGGATGTCATGATTGACGACCACCTTCTGGTAATCGAAATGGTTGGAGACGACGCCGACAATGTCGATCGGCAGGGCGCCGATCTTCCAGCGGTAGAGCAGGTCGTTGAGACAATGGCCGAAGCGCGACACCATCAGCAGCACCTTCATGCGGCTCTCACTATCGTGGAATTCGTAATCCATCTCGAAGGGCGCGGCGACGGCAGCGAAATCAGCGCTGATCGCCGAGCCGGACAGACCCTCCTCGGAAATGAAGCTGACGCGCATGAAGAACCTGCCGGTATCGAGATCGTCGAACTGGCTGGAGTCGATGATGTTGCAGCCCTTCTCCGCCAGATAGCTCGAAATCGCCGCAACGATGCCGCGCGTCGACTTGCAGGATACGGTTAGTATGAAGCTCTTCATGCTGTCTCTTCCTTCGCCCTTTCAGGTACAAGAGTCCGGTCATGCCGAGCTGTCCAACCCGGCATGGCGAAGACGTCGGTCCGGCTGCTCAGATGTCGAGCGTGCTGTCGCGTTCCCACTGGGTGAAATGCGAGCAGTAGGCATTCCATTCCAGGTGCTTGAGCTTGAGATAGGCAGAGGAAAACTCAGCCCCGATTGCCGCCTTCAAGCCTTCGTCGGCATCAAAGGCGCGCAGCGCATCGAGCAGGTTGAGCGGTAGGCGCGGCGCGTCCTTCACCAGGTGGCCCTCGGCATACATATCGATATCGTAGTGCTGGCCGGGGTCGGCCTGGCTGCGGATGCCGTCGAGGCCGGCCGCGATGATGATCGCCTGTAGGAGGTATGGATTGACCGCGCCGTCCGGCAGGCGCAGCTCGAAGCGCCCCGGTCCCGGCACGCGCACCATGTGAGTGCGGTTGTTGCCCGTCCATGTCACTGTGTTCGGCGACCATGTCGCGCCCGAGGTCGTGCGCGGCGCGTTGATGCGCTTGTAGGAATTGACCGTCGGATTGGTGATCGCGGCCAGCGCGGAGGCATGCTTCATGATGCCGCCGAGGAAGGTTTTCCCCTGGGCCGAGAGCCCAAAGGCCATTTCCTTGTCCGCAAAGGCGTTTACCCTGCCATCGACGTCCCAGACCGAGATGTGCGCATGGCACCCGTTGCCGGTCAGGCCCTTGAAGGGCTTCGGCATGAAGGTGGCGCGAAGGCCGTGCTTTTCGGCGACCGACTTGACCATGAACTTGAAGAAGGAATGCTTGTCGGCGGTCTGCAGGACATCGTCATATTCCCAGTTCATCTCGAACTGGCCGTTCGCATCCTCGTGGTCGTTCTGATAGGGCTTCCAGCCGAGTTCCAGCATATAGTCGCAGATCTCGGCGATGACATCGTACCGACGCATCACGGCCTGCTGGTCGTAGCAAGGCTTCTCGGCGGTATCGAACTGGTCTGAAATCACCGAACCATCAGCAGAGATGAGAAAGAACTCGGGCTCCACGCCGGTCTTCACCCGCAGCCCTTCCTTCGCAGCTTCAGCCACCAGTCTTCTCAGCACGACACGCGGCGCCTGTTCGACAGGCCGTTCGTCCATGACGCAGTCGGCGGCGACCCATGCGACGTCTTTCTTCCAGGGCAATTGGATGACGGAGGAAGCATCGGGAACCGCAAACAGGTCCGGATGGGCCGGCGTCAGATCGAGCCAGGTTGCAAAGCCCGCAAAACCGGCGCCATCCTTCTGCATGTCGGCGATGGATTCCGCGGGGACCAGCTTGGCGCGTTGGCCGCCGAACAGGTCGGTATAGCTGATCATGAAATATTTGATGCCTTTGTCTCTCGCAAAAGCAGCAAGGTCCAGTGTCATTCTCGTTCCCCTTTGGATTTCTTCGAGACACTTTGGTTATGGATATGAGACGGCCGGGATATTGCCCGGCCGGTAGAAATCAGAAGCCTCCCTTGCCGGGGATCCAGTTGGTGCCGGCGAGCGGCACCTGCGCCATGGCCGATGCCTCGATTGTCAGTGCGACAAGGTCTTCCGGTTCGAGATTGTGCAGGTGGTTCTTACCGCAGGCGCGTGCAATCGTCTGAGCTTCGAGCGTCATGACCTTGAGGTAGTTGGCGAGGCGGCGGCCGGCCGCAACCGGGTCGAGGCGTTTTGCCAGCTCCGGGTCCTGTGTGGTGATGCCCGCCGGATCCTTGCCTTCATGCCAATCGTCATAGGCGCCGGCCGTCGTGCCTAGCTTCTGATATTCCTCTTCCCAGCGCGGATCGTTGTCGCCGATGGCGACGAGCGCCGCCGTTCCGATCGCGACCGCGTCGGCGCCGAGCGCCAGCGCCTTCGCCACGTCGGCGCCCGAGCGGATACCGCCCGAGATGATCAGCTGCACCTTTCGGTGCATGCCGAGATCCTGCAGCGCCTGGACGGCCGGACGAATGCAGGCGAGCGTCGGCATGCCGACATTCTCGATGAAGACGTCCTGGGTCGCCGCCGTGCCGCCCTGCATGCCGTCGAGCACCACTACGTCGGCGCCAGCCTTCACGGCAAGAGCGGTGTCGTAGTATGGACGCGCTCCGCCGACTTTGACGAAGATCGGCTTTTCCCAGTCAGTGATCTCGCGCAGCTCCATGATCTTGATTTCCAGATCATCGGGGCCTGTCCAGTCGGGATGGCGGCAGGCCGAGCGCTGGTCGATGCCCTTCGGCAGGTTGCGCATATTGGCGACGCGGTCGGAAATCTTCTGGCCGAGCAGCATGCCGCCGCCGCCGGGCTTGGCGCCCTGACCGACGACGACTTCGATCGCGTCGGCGCGGCGCAGGTCCTTCGGGTTCATGCCATAGCGCGACGGCAGATATTGATAGACCAGAGTCTGCGAATGCCCGCGTTCCTCATCCGTCATGCCGCCATCGCCTGTCGTGGTCGACGTGCCCGCGATCGTCGCACCCCGGCCGAGCGCTTCCTTGGCGTTGCCGGAAAGCGCACCGAAACTCATGCCGGCGATGGTAATCGGCGTCTTGAGCGTGATCGGCTTCTTGGCGAAGCGGGAGCCGAGCACCACCGTCGTATCGCACTTCTCGCGGTAGCCTTCGAGCGGATAGCGTGAGATCGAGGCGCCGAGGAACAGCAGATCGTCGAAATGCGGAACCTTGCGCTTGGTGCCGGCGCCGCGGATGTCATAGATGCCGGTGGCGGCCGCGCGGCGGATTTCGGCGAGCGTATAGTCGTCGAAAGTCGCGGACTTGCGTGGCGGGGTATAGGGGTTGTGATAGCTCATGAGTGTCCCTCGCCTCAGTACGCATCTGCGTTGTCGATGTTGAAATTGTAGAGCTTGCGGGCGGAGCCGTAGCGCTTGAACTCTTCGGGTCTGACGTCCGTCACGCCTGCCTTGCCGAGCAGTTCGGCCAGCTTCTCCAGATGCTCCGGCCGCATCTCTTTCTCGATGCAGTCGGAGCCGAGGCTCTTCACCTCGCCGCGGACGAACAGCTTGGCTTCGTAGAGCGAATCCCCAAGCGCATCGCCGGCGTCGCCAAGGACGACGAGATGCCCGGACTGGCCCATGAAGGCCGACATGTGGCCGATGCTGCCGTGGACGACGATGTCGATGCCCTTCATCGAAATGCCGCAGCGCGAAGCGGCATTGCCCTTGATGACGAGCAGGCCGCCGCGGCCGGTGGCCCCGGCATATTGGCTGGCGTCGCCCTCGATGACGACGGTGCCCGACATCATGTTTTCGGCAACACCCGGACCGGCCGAGCCATGAACCGTCACCTTGCCGCCGTCATTCATGCCGGCGCAGTAATAGCCGACAGATCCCCTGACAGCGACCGTCACCGGGCTGTCGATCCCGACGGCGACGGCATGGCTGCCGCGCGGGTTGATGACCTCGAATTCAGTGTCGTTGGCGCCTTTGGAAAGAGCGTGCAGCGCGCTGTTCAATTCGCGAAGAGGCGTGTTGGAAAGATCGAATGTCGGCATTGAATCCTCGTTGGTCCGGGAGACGGTCCGCGCCGCCTCTTGGCTTTTAGCGCGCCTCAGGCCGCCTTGTCGTGATCCCAGAAGTAGACCGTTGCCGGCTCCGGCTCCCAGACGCGGGCGTTCTCAATGCCGGGAAGATTGACCAGCGCGCGGTATTCCGAACCGAAGGCGACATATTGCTCCGTCTCGGCCATGACGGCGGGCTTGCAGGCGATCGGGTCGCGCACCACGCCGAAGCCGGATTTGGTGCCGACGACAAAGGTGAAGAAGCCGTCGAGGTCGTCGAGCGCGCCGGTCAGCGCCTGGCCGAGATCCTTGCCCTTGGCCATTTCGGCCGTCAGATAGGCGGCGGCGACTTCGGAATCGTTCTGCGTTTCGAAAGTCATGCCCTCGCGAACCAACTCGCGCCGCAGGTTGTTATGGTTGGACAGCGAGCCATTGTGCACGAGGCACTGGTCGGCGCCGGTCGAGAATGGATGGGCGCCGAGGGTGGTGACGGCGGATTCCGTCGCCATGCGGGTATGGCCGATGCCGTGGGTCCCGCTCATCGCGCGGACGCCAAACCGCGCCACAACATCTTTTGGGAGACCGATTTCCTTGTAGATTTCGACGCTCTCACCCGAGCCCATAAGGCGGACTGCCGGGCGAATCCGTTCGAGCGCCTCGCGCACTGCTCCAAGCTTGGAGGCATCAAGCTCAATGACCGCGTGCGTGCTCTTGATCCACACATGCGCCTTGATGCCGGCTTCCTCGAGGTCAGCGGCCAGGCTGTCGAAGTCCGCGCCTGGATTGCTGGACTGGATAGTGATTTTCGCCTTGCCCTCTGCGGAGCCGCCATAAATCGCTATACCGGCCGAGTCCGGCCCGCGATCCGTCATGGTGATCAGCATATCCGAGAGCAGGTTTCCCAGCTGAGGCTCAAGGCTCTTGTCCTTGAGGAACAATCCAACAATGCCGCACATAGGCTGTGCCTCCTTTCATGTTGAGAAAGGACTAGCAGGTCTATGTAAGGACTTCAACTGGTAGGAATAAACTTTTCTTCTAAGGCAAGTCAGCTTCGCGAATTCTGCTGGGGATAGCTGATGATGGAGAGGTACCTGCTCGGCAGTTTTACCAGTTCCTCCGGCCCATGCGGCGCATCGGCGTCGAAGAACAGGCTGTCGCCCGGCTGCATCTGGAAAAGCTGGTCGCCGTGGCGGTAGATGACCTCGCCTTCGAGCATGTAGAGAAACTCCATGCCCTCATGCTGAAAGGTAGGGAAAACATCGGAATCGGCCGTCAGCGTGATCAGGTAGGGCTCGACGATGACGCCGCTGGTGTTGTTGTCGATATGGCCGAGCAGATTATACTGATGGCCAGCGCGGGTGCCGCGCCGCTCCAGCTCGATGCCCTGCCCCGCTTTTACGAAGACGGCATTGCGCGGCTCCTCGTAGCGGCGAAAAAAAGCTGTCAGCGGAACGCCGAGCGCCCGCGACAGCGATTGCAGCGTCGTCAGCGACGGCGAGATGTTGCCGTTCTCGATCTTCGACAGCATGCCGAGCGAAATGCCGGTGGCGGCCGCGAGATCGGTCACCGTAATGCCGAGTTTCTTGCGGTAGGCGCGCACCTCATGGCCGATCGCCATTTCGAGGTTGTTTTCCTTCGGCTCCCGGACAGCGTGCGGATCCTGCGAAAAAGCAGCGCGTCCGCCATGCGCCGGTTCCGGTTGCTTTTCCGCTTCATGTTTGGATTTCATGGATTTTCCGCTGTCGCCTTGTTTTTTTGTCGGAGGGCAATCCTATCGTGGTAGTGAAATTTCCTCAACCTTGAAGAAAACTCAATCGCGCCGCGCCTCACTCGGAGCCGTGCCGTAGACGGATCGGAACATGCGGGAAAAATGGCTCGGACTGGAAAAACCGGTGGCGACCGCGATTTCCGAGATGGAAAGCGGGCTCTGCCTCAGCAGGCGTTGGGCATGCTGAAGCCTGATCCGGTGATACTGATTGAGAAAGGTCGTGCCGAGATGGGTTGAAAAGAGCCGGTCGAGGTGACGGGGGGTGACACCAGCGATGCGCGCCATGGCGGCGCGACCGAGCGGCATCTCGATCGTCTCCTCCATCCGCTCGAGAACGCTAAGAAGGCCGGGATGATGGACGCCGTAGCGCTCGGCGAGCGACGCGCGCTGCGGCGCGGCGGGCTCGTTGACTTCGGTGTGGAGATACCAGTCGCTGACGCGGCGGGCGAAATCCGGCCCCATGCGCTCGGCGATCAGCACATGCATCATATCGAGCGGCGCAATGCCGCCGCCGCAGGTGATGCGGTTGCCGTCGATCACGAACCGCGCCTGGCGCGGCGTCAGATCCGGGAAGGATTCGAGAAGGGCGGCGGCATGTTCCCAATGGATGGTGAAGTCGCGGCCGCCAAGCAGCCCGGCGGCGGCCATCAGATAGGGACCGCCCGATATGCCGCCGATCCTGACACCTTCGCGCGATAGCTGCCTGATGCAGGCAAGCACGCCCGGATATCGCCAGTCACGCGGCGAGCCGCCGGCGCAGACGAAGGCCGTGCCGAGGCCTGAACCCCTGACGGGAAGAGGTTCGGCCGGCACGCTGACGCCGGAGGACGAAAGCGCCGGCGCACCATCGGGCGAGAAGATCGACAGGCGATAAATCTCGCGGCCGGCCAGAAGATTGGCTGCCCTGAGCGGCTCCGTCGCCGAAGCGTAAGACATCAGCGCGAATCCCGGGATCAGGATGAAGCCGATCTCCTGGACAATTCTGCTGTCGGGTTTAGGTTCAACTGCGGACATGTCTCTTTTCTAATGGTTGACGTCCCAATTGCGCAAGTCGATCGCGACCGTTCTGGCATCATGCGCTCGTTCTTCTCGGATTGATCCATGCGCTATTCGGCTCTTTCGATTTTCCTCAGCGGCCTTCGCGGCAACAAGGGCTGGAAGCCTGCCTGGCGCGACCCCGCGCCGAAGCCGCGTTACGACGTCGTCATCGTCGGCGGCGGCGGTCATGGTCTTGCCACCGCCTATTATCTTGCCAAGGAATTCGGCGTCACCAATGTCGCCGTCCTCGAAAAGGGCTATCTCGGCTCCGGCAATATCGGGAGGAACACGACGATCATTCGCTCCAATTACCTGCTGCCCGGCAACAACCCCTTCTACGAGCTGTCGATGAAGCTCTGGGAGGGATTGGAGCAGGACTTCAACTTCAACGCAATGGTCTCGCAGCGCGGCGTGCTCAACCTCTTTCATTCCGACGCGCAGCGCGACGCCTACACGCGCCGCGGCAACGCCATGCGACTTCATGGCGTCGACGCCGAGCTCCTTGACCGGCAGGCGGTGCGCCGAAAACTGCCCTTCCTCGATTTCGACAATGCCCGTTTCCCGGTCATGGGCGGTCTCTTCCAGCCGCGCGGTGGCACAGTGCGCCACGACGCGGTGGCCTGGGGCTATGCCCGCGGCGCCGACAGCCGCGGCGTCGACATCATCACCCAGTGCGAGGTGACCGGAATCCGCACGGAGAATGGTGAGGTCACCGGCGTGGAGACCAGCAGGGGCTTCATCGGCTGCGGCAAACTGGCGCTTGCGGCGGCCGGCAATTCCACCGTCGTCGCCGATATGGCGGGCCTTCGCCTGCCGATCGAAAGCCATGTGCTGCAGGCCTTTGTCTCCGAAGGGTTGAAACCTTTCATCGACAATGTCGTCACCTTCGGCGCCGGCCATTTCTACGTGTCCCAGTCCGACAAGGGCGGCCTGGTCTTCGGCGGCGATATCGACGGCTACAATTCCTATGCCCAGCGCGGCAATCTGGCGACCGTCGAGCATGTCGCCGAGGCCGGCCTTGCAATGATCCCGTCGCTGTCGCGCGTGCGTTATCTGCGCTCCTGGGGCGGTATCATGGATATGAGCATGGACGGCTCGCCGATCATCGACCGCACCCATATCGACAATCTCTATCTCAACGCCGGCTGGTGTTACGGCGGCTTCAAGGCCACGCCTGCCTCCGGCTTGTGCTACGCCCATCTGATCGCCCGCAACACGCCGCATCAGACGGCCCGCGCCTTCCGGCTCGACCGTTTCGCGCGCGGCTACCAGATCGATGAAAAGGGCGTCGGCGCCCAGCCCAATCTGCACTGAGGACATTTGACCATGGCAAGCCTGATTTCCTGTCCCCATTGCGGCGCGAGGCCGAAGGAGGAATTCTCGATTCGCGGCGATGCTCGGCTTGTCAGACCGGCGCCGGATGCCGGGCAGGACGCCTGGTTCGACTATGTCTATCTGCGCGACAATCCGAGAGGCCGGCATAGCGAATACTGGCACCATTCCTCGGGATGCCGCCGCTGGCTGATCGTCGAACGCGATACCGTCACCCATGCGGTTCACGGGGTTCGGGATGCCGCGTTATACAAGCTCGGTGGGGACCCGGCATGACGAGTTTCCGTCTTTCCTCCGGCGGCCGCATCGACCGTTCCACTTCACTCGGCTTCACCTTCGACGGCCGGGCGTTTGAAGGCTATCCGGGCGACACGCTCGCCTCGGCGCTGCTTGCCAACGGTATCAAGCTCGTCGGGCGCAGCTTTAAGTATCACCGCCCGCGCGGCATTCTAACGGCGGGTGCTGCCGAGCCGAACGCGCTGGTGACGACGGGCAGCGGCGGGCGCACCGAACCGAATACGCGCGCGACGATGATCGAGCTCTATCAGGGACTGGCGGCAAGGAGCCAGAACCGCTGGCCTTCGCTCGGCTTCGACGTTGGCGCGGTCAACGGGCTGCTGTCGCCCTTCCTCAGCGCCGGCTTCTACTACAAGACCTTCATGTGGCCGGCAGCCCTCTGGGAAAAACTCTACGAGCCGGTGATCCGCAAGGCCGCGGGCCTCGGCAAAGCCTCCTATGACGCTGATCCCGATTCCTACGAGAAATGCTGGGCGCATTGCGATCTGCTGGTGATCGGCGCCGGCGCCGCCGGCCTTGCCGCGGCACTCACCGCCGGCCGCGCCGGCGCGCGTGTCATCCTCGCCGACGAGGGTGCCGAACTCGGCGGCAGCCTGCTTTCCGAAAGCGGTGCAGTTGACGGCAAGCCGGCGGACGCTCTTCTCAACGAGCTGCTTACCCAGCTGGAGGAACTGGAGAACGTTCGTCGCCTGCCACGCACGACGGTTTTCGGCTGGTACGACGACAATGTTTTCGGCGCGGTCGAACGCGTGCAGAAGCATGTGGCGACGCCCGATCCGGAACGTCCGGTCGAACGGTTGTGGCGCATCATTGCCCGGCAGGCGATCCTCGCGACGGGGGCCGAAGAACGGCCGCTCGTCTTCGGCGGCAACGATATTCCCGGTGTGATGATGGCGGGCGCCATGCGCAGCTACCTCAACCGGCAGGCGGTCGCGCCAGGCCAAAGCACGGTGATCTTCACCACCAATGATGCCGGTTATCGCACTGCCGCCGACCTCGAAGCTGCCGGCCTTGCCGTCGCCGCGATCGTCGACAGCCGCCCGGATGCAGCCGAAGGCTGGCAAGGCCGGGCCGAGGTGCTGAAGGGCGCCCGCATCATCGATGCCCATGGCGGCAAGCGCCTGCGCGGCGTCAGCGTCAAAACCGAAGAGGGTCTTCGCCGGATCGAAGCCGATGCGCTTGCCATGTCGGGCGGCTGGAGCCCGATCATCCATCTCGCCTGCCATCGCGGCGGCAAGCCGCAATGGTCGGACGAGGCCTCGGCGTTTCTGGCGCCGGCCGCGCAGGACGGTCTTGCCGTTGCCGGGGCGGCCGCCGGCCTTGCGCAAATCGCGGCCTGCCTCGGCGATGGTGCCGCAAAGGCATCAGCCGCACTGCAGGCGATCGGCTTCGCCGCGGAGCCGGCCTTTGCTTCGGCCACCGAGGCGGCTTGGCGTGACAAGCCCCTCTGGTCGGTCAACGGTTCGAAGGGAAAGGCTTTCGTCGATTATCAGAACGACGTGCATCTGAAGGACCTCGGTCTCGCCGTCCGCGAAGGCTACGGCCATGTCGAACTCGCCAAGCGTTACACCACATCGGGCATGGCAACCGACCAGGGCAAGCTTTCCAACATCAACGCCATCGGCATCCTTGCCAAGGCGCGCGGTGTTTCGCCCGCCGAAGTGGGCACGACGACCTTTCGGCCCTTCTATACGCCAGTCTCGTTCGGCGCGTTGACCGGGGCGTCGCGCGGCAAGCATTTCCAACCGGCACGCAAATCGCCGCTGCATGGCTGGGCCGCGAAGAACGGTGCGGTCTTCGTCGAAACCGGCCTCTGGTATCGTTCTTCCTGGTTCCCGCGCGCCGGCGAGACGACATGGCGCGAAAGCGTCGACCGCGAGGTGCTGAATATCAGGAAGAATGCCGGCCTTTGCGACGTCTCGACGCTCGGCAAGATCGAAATCTTCGGCCGCGACGCCGCGACCTTTCTCGACCGCGTCTACTGCAACGGCTTCGCCAAGCTCGCCGTCGGCAAGGCGCGTTACGGCATCATGCTGCGCGAGGACGGCTTCATCTATGACGACGGCACCACCAGCCGTTTCAGCGACGACCATTTCTTCATGACGACGACCACCGCACTTGCCGCCGGCGTACTGAGCCATCTCGAATTCTGTGCCCAGGCGCTCTGGCCGGAGCTCGACGTCTGCTTCGCCTCCTCGACCGACCAATGGGCGCAGATGGCCGTTGCCGGGCCGAAGTCCCGCGCCATCCTGTCGGAGATCGTCGATGAGGATCTGTCGGATGCGGCCTTCCCCTTCATGACCGCCCGCAAGGTTTCGCTGTTCGGCGGCCGGCTCCAAGGCCGGCTTTTCCGCATCTCCTTCTCCGGCGAACTCGCCTACGAGCTGGCAGTGCCGGCCGGTTACGGCGAAGGCGTTGCCGACGCGATCATGGCATCAGGCGAAAAACATGGCATCTGCGCCTACGGCGCCGAAGCGCTCGGCGTCATGCGCATCGAGAAAGGCCACGTCACCCATGCCGAGATCAATGGCACGGTCACACCAGGCGATCTCGGCTTCGGCCGCATGGTTTCATCGACCAAGCCGGATTTCATCGGCAAGGCGATGCTCGCCCGCGACGGCCTGCAGGATCCCGAGCGCCCGCGCCTCGTCGGCGTCATGCCGCTCAATCCGGCGAGCAGCTTCCGCACCGGCTCGCATATCCTGGCCGAGGGCGCTGCGGCGGCGCTCGAAAACGATCAGGGCTACGTCACATCGAGCGCCTTCTCGCCGACGCTCGGCCATACGATTGGCCTGGCGCTCGTGAAGCGCGGGCCGGAGCGCATCGGCGAAAAGGTGACGGTCTGGAACGGCCTTCGCAACGAATTCACCGATGCGGTGCTCTGCCATCCCGTCTTCATCGATCCCGAAAACGAGAAGCTCCATGCCTGATCTTCCGCAACACAAGCCGGTTCTGGCCGAGGCTGCATATACCGGTATTTCAGAGGCAGGCATCCGGCTGGAAGCCCTGCCGGAAGGCCACCTGCTGCATGTGCTTGGCGCGACCGAGCCGTCCGCGCTCGCCGCGGAATTGGCGAAAGTAGGCCTCGCCACAAGTTCGATCCGTCAGGCGGGCTTCCGGCAATGGTTCGTCGCCGGCGGCGAGCCGATTGTCCCCGCAAGTCTCGACGCTCTTGCTGCCGCGCTTGCCGGAAAAGCCTTCGTCACGGACCAGAGCCACGGGCGCGTCCGCATCGGTATCTCAGGCCGATCTTCGCGGGCTTTGCTTTCGAAGGGCACGGCCGTCGATCTCGATCCCGCCGTCTTTGCGGAAGGCAGATCGGTGATGACGATGGTCAGTCACATCTCCGTGCAGATCGTCCGCACCGGGGAGGACAGTTTCGAGCTAACGGTTCTGCGCAGCTTTGCCGAAACCCTCTGGGACGATCTCAGGCATATGGCGGCGAGCGCCGTAAAGGATGAGGCATAAGATGAGCTGCAGCACTGCATGTTTTTTCAGGCGGATGCTGTAGCGCTTCCAACCCGCGTCGGCCGACACGCTAAGTGCGTCGCATCAAATTCGATTCATACAGTTCCGGGCGACATGCTTTATCCTCAAAACGTATAGTTGCTGATCGACGCCGGTTTCATTTCGATCGAAAAGCCCGGCATGGTCGGCGGCATATAGGCGGCATTCTCGATCCGGCAGGGGTCGAGAAAGTGTTCGTGCAGGTGATCGACATATTCGATGACGCGCCCCTGCTTGGTGCCCGACACGGCGATGTAATCGATCATCGACAGGTGCTGCACATATTCGCAGAGACCGACGCCGCCGGCATGCGGCCAGACCGGCAGCCCGAATTTGGCGGCGATCAGCAACACGGAGAGGACCTCGTTCAGCCCGCCCATGCGGCAGGAATCGATCTGGACGATGTCGATCGCGCCTTCGGCGATGAACTGCTTGAACATGATGCGGTTCTGGCACATCTCGCCGGTTGCGACCTTCACCGGGCCTATCGCCTGCCGGATCTTGCGGTGGCCGGCAATGTCGTCGGGACTTGTGGGCTCCTCGATGAAGAAGGGCTTGGCGAAAGAAAGCGCCTTGACCCAGTCGATCGCCTGACCGACGTCCCAGACCTGGTTGGCGTCAATCATCAGGTAGCGATCGGGACCGATCACCTCGCGGGCGATTCGGAGGCGCCGGATATCGTCTTGCAGATCGCGGCCGACCTTCATCTTGATATGGTTGAAGCCGGCGTCGATCGCCTCCTGGCAGAGCCGGCGCAGTTTTTCGTCTTCATAGCCCAGCCAGCCGGCCGAGGTCGTGTAGCAGGCATAGCCTTCCTTCTCGAGGAGGGCGATGCGCTCCACCTTGCCTGCGGCGGCGCGCTCGAGGATCTCGACCGCCTCGTCGCGCGTCAGCACGTCGGTGAGATAACGGTAGTCGACGATATCGGCGATTTCTTCGGGCGACATCTCGGCGACGAGCCGCCAGACGGGTTTGCCGGCCTGTTTGGCGAGCAGATCCCAGATGGCGTTGACGACGGCGCCGGTCGCCAGGTGAATGGCCCCTTTTTCCGGGCCGATCCAGCGCAGCTGGCTGTCGCTCGTCAGATGCCGCCAGAATTTGCCGGGATGGGCGAGAACCTCCGCCAGATCGGCGCCGACGACGAGATGGCGCATCGCTTCGATCGCCATGCAGCAAATGTCATTGCCGCGGCCGATGGTGAAGGTCAGGCCGTGGCCGGCAAGGTCGGGCGCGTCTGTATCGAGAATGACATAGGCGGCCGAATAGTCCGGATCGGGATTCATCGCATCGGACCCATCCAGGCTTTGCGAGGTAGGAAAACGGAGATCGAAGACACGAAGGTCGGTGATGCGGGTCATGTTGTTCCTCCCAATTGCGATAGCCGGGTCGGCCAGGCAGTCTGCCGGCCGCGTCATCGGCTGGCGTCAGATCGTCCAGCCGCCGTCGATGGCGATCGCCTGACCCGACGTGTAGGTGGCGCCGGCGAGATAGACGGCGAGATCGGCTATCTCTTGCGGCGAGCCGAGCCGGCCCATCGGCTGGCGGGCGATGAAGGCGGCGCGCGCCGCATCATAATCGCCCTGGGCGCGCATGCGGTCCTGCAGCGACGGACTTTCGACCGTGCCGGGGCAGATGGCGTTGCAGCGGATGCCGTCGGAGACGTAGTCGGCGGCGACGGATTTGGTGAGCCCGATGACCGCCGCCTTGGTGACACCGTAGGCGAAGCGGTTCGGCACGCCTTTGATGCTGGAGGCGACGGAGGCCATGTTGATGATCGCTCCATCCTTCCGCTCGAGCATGCCGGGCAGCACCGCCCGGATGGTGCGGATCATCGCCTTGACGTTGAGGTCGAAAGCGAATTCGAGATCGGAATCCTGCATCTCGAGGATCGAGCCCGCATGCACGAAGCCGGCGCAGTTGAACAGCACATCGACGGCGCCGATCTCGGCGACGAGCGCCTTGACCGCATTGTCTTCGAGTACATTCAGCTTGTGGGTCGCAACGCCGGTTTCGGCCGCCAGCGTCGCCAGCGCGTCGGTGTTGATATCGGTCGCGTGCACCTTGGCGCCGGCCGCGGCAAAGGCTGCCGCCGTCGCCCGGCCGATGCCCTGGCCGGCGGCGGTAATGAGAACGGTCTTGCCGGAAAGTCTGTTTGTCATGTCACGGGCCTCTTCTGGAGTTGTCTACGCGAGACGATGCGTGCGGTTCATATCTTGCCGAAGGCCGCGCGGTGATGGAATAGGATGGTCCATCAGAGCCTGCCATTTTCCCTCTTTGCGCGTTTCGGCCGGCGGCAAGACATGAGGCCCGGCCTCTCGTTGTTTCCGCCGATCGGCTGTCTTCAATGATAATTCGTCTGTTTATAGACAAACAGACGATTGGCCAAGGGGTCAAGCGTGAAGTTTTCCTTTTCCGGGTGCAGTTCTGCGTATATGCAGAAGAATATTCACAGGAGGAAGGAATGGAGACCGACGAGTCAGACCGCTACCGCGCTCCTGCCCTCGACAAGGGCCTCGATATCCTGGAACTGCTCGCAGGCGTCGACAGCGGCCTCACCCAGGCGGAGATCGCCAAGCGGCTCGACCGCAGCCCCAATGAATTCTATCGCATGCTCGATCGGCTGGTGCGTCGCGGCTACGTCACCCGGCTGGACGGCGACCGCTACTCGCTGACGCTGAAACTTTTCGGGCTTGCGCAACTGCATGCGCCGGTGCGCCGGCTCGCCTCCTACGCCACGCCGCTGATGCGCGACCTCGCCCAGCGCACGCGCCAAGCCAATCATCTCGCTGTCTTCGATCGCGGCGAAGCCGTTGTTATCGCCCAGCAGGAGGCGCCGGACTATTGGGGTTTCTCGATCCGCATCGGCGCCCATATCAGTCTGTTCGACACCGGTTCGGGGCATGTGCTGCTCGCCTTCCGCAGCGGCGAGGAGCGTGAGATGATGATATCGGAACATGTGCGCAACCGCGCAGAGACCGAACTCGGCGCCGAATTCTACGATCGTCTCGATCAGATCCGCGAGCGCGGCTACGAGATGATGGCGAGCGCCCAGACATCGGGCGTCTACAATCTGTCGGCGCCAGTTCTCGGGCCGGATCAGCGTTGCATCGCCGCCCTCACGTGCCCCTTCATCGCCCTTGTCAACGCGCCGTCTGCTCCAGACATCACACAGACGATCATGCTGGTGCAGAAGACCGCCGCCCAGCTTTCGCTGCTGGCCGGCGCCGATGTGGCCAACCCCGCCTGAGTGAGAATTTCTATTTGAACAATTCATTCACCAGGGATAGGTTGTCGGGAACTAATCTGGGGAGGAAGAAAGCGCGTGTTGATCGACACCCACCTGCACATCATCGACCGGTCGGCGCTTTCCTATCCCTGGCTCTCCGGCGTGCCGGCTCTCGATCATGATTTCCTCTATGAGACCTATGCGGCCGAGGCCCGGCGCTGCGGCATCACGACGGTGCTGCATATGGAGGTCGATGTCGATCCTGCCGTCATGCAGGCCGAGACCGATCACGTCGCCAGCATCGCCAGAACGGAAGGCAGCCTGATTGCCGGGGCCATTGTTTCCTGCCGGCCGGAAGAGGAGGGTTTTGCCGCCTATCTTGAGCGGCAGAGGGCCGATCCTTTCGTCAAGGGCTTCCGCCGCGTGCTGCACGTCGTGCCCGATGACGTCTCCGAAGGCGCCCTGTTTCGCGAAAACATCCGACGCCTCGGCGGCAGCGGCCTGACCTTCGATCTCTGCACATTGCCGCATCAGGCCAGGCGCGTCGCCGCTCTCGTCGATCTCGCCCCCGATGTGCAGTTCGTCCTCGACCATTGCGGCGTGCCCGATATCCGTTCCGATGCCTTCCAACCGTGGAAAGCCGGCATTTCGGAGATCGCCCGGCGGCCGAACGTGATCTGCAAGATTTCCGGCGTCGTCGCCTATGCCGAGGCCGAGACATGGACGGCACAGACGCTGACGCCTTATATCGAACACGTCATCGCGAGCTTCGGCTGGGATCGTGTCGTCTGGGGAAGCGACTGGCCGGTCTGCACGCTTGGCGGCGGCCTTTCCACCTGGGTCGCGGCAACCCATGCGGTGCTCTCCGGCAGCAGCGAGGCGGAACGGGCGAAGCTGCTCTTCGCCAATGCCCAGCGCCTCTGGTCATTATAACGTTCGGTTTACGCCGTTCCCGACCGTTTGCCCGGAAATCCGCCTCGGAGGTCTGTGCACCATGCACGGCGACCCATGAAATTGGATGATGTACTCCCCAAAAGTGCTACTTTGGCATGTTTTTTGCTGCTGCTAATATGGAGCGACGCAATGTTTCGGTTTGGGACGACTTACAGCCGGACAATTGCTAGCTTTGTGTATCTCAGTTAAAAGTTGTCAGACACGGATATGGCGAATAACCTCATCTCCGTGTCCTCAGGAGGGAAAACAAAATGAAAGAAGAACCGCACGCAGTGGATGTTCATGTCGGAAAGACGATCCGCATCCAGCGTCTGCTGCGTAAAGTTTCGCAGACGGAATTGGGCGATCGTGTCGGCGTAACGTTCCAGCAGATCCAGAAATACGAAAAAGGCTCCAACCGCGTTTCCGCCAGCATGCTGGTTGAAATCGCTGGAGCGCTGAATGTCGACGTCAGGACGTTCTTCGACGATTTGTCGACCCCTGAGACAGCGAACGACAATCCCGCTCCCAGCGAGGAGTTCGTCATATCGCGCGAGGGCGTCCTTCTGAACGCAGCGTTCTTCTCGATCAAGAACGAATCGCTTCGCAAGAAGATCCTGAAGCTTGTTCAGGCAATCGCCCACACCGAACAAATGGACGGTGAAGCGGCCGAGTAGGCCGGATCTCCTTCACGCGATCCCTGCGCACTGCATGAAGCTCAATGGCGATCGATCAGGATCAGATTCTCGCTGGCGTCCTTCATTGCGATCTTGGCCTTGCTGCCGAGCAGTTTTTCGAGGTTGACGTCAAGCTCCCTGTCGGGATCTATGCCGTCCCAATCGATCACGACCTGCAGCAGCGCCATGTTCGTCAGGTGCGTCAGATTACGCAGCTGAAGCTTTTCAGCCTCGTCCTTGGCTGCCGACAGCAGCCGGAAGATCCTTGCGTATTCGCTGCCTGTACCTTCGTTATGTTGTTCAAACATTGTTCCCGCCCCTTTGGCCGTGGAGGCCTCAGATCCATCACCACTGCATCTTTTAGCCGCGACCGTTATTCAAGCGTTACAGGAGTCACACTGCGGGTGATTTCGGCGTGCAAAAGCTCCCAATGTGAGGTTGCGGCAAAGTGCCAGTCACGGTTGGCGGGCACGAATTCCTCACGCAGCAGCCATTCCAGCACCAGTCGTGCGTCGTCGCGCTTGCGTTCGACCCGGTTCTTGCGGAGCGCGGCGAGAAGGTGGTCACGGCGCGGCTTGCGGAAATGGCACTCGTCGACCACCCTCGCATAGGTGCGCTCGGAAAAATGGAGGAAGCGGCCGGAGAGCAGCAGTTTCTTGCGCTCGGCCGACGAAATCTCGCCGCCGGCGTGAAGCGCTTCGATGGTCGGCTCGAAATCGACCCAGGGTACCGAAAGCGGCAGCCAGCCAAGCGCCTCCGGCGCATGCACCAGTGCGACCGCCTCATCGTCGAGCAGCCGTCCGGACTCGTAATCCTCGAAGATCGAGCCGAGCCCGACCATGCCGAAAGGAGCGCATTCGGCGGCCCGCAAGGCGCCCATGCTGGCGCCGCCGGCGACGGCGACATCGTGTTCGAGCGCGTAGAGAATTTCCTTGTGCCAGACAGAAGGCAGATCGCCGAAATAGCCGTCGACGAGGCCGATCGCCGTGGCGCCGTCCTCCACCGCCTTCAGGATGTCGCCGCAGGCGGCGGGCGGCCGGAAATCGATGCAGGGAGACATGTTTCTCGCTGCGGCAAGGCCGCCGCCAAGGCTCGGACCGACGAACAGAACCTTCATGATTGGGCTCCTCTCATGGTGTTGACGGCGCGCATGCCGAGCTGGATGTACTGACCTGATATGTCGACCTCCAGGCCCGGCACGATCACCCTGACGACGGAGACCGGCAAAGCCCGATGGTCAATCGGCACGACGACGATCTGCTCGATACCGGTCGCCGCCAACCGGTCGGCTATCTGCCCGATGGTCTCCTGGATCGTCGCCGAACGGCGATGGCGGCTCTGGAAGGCGCGCATCCGGCCGTCGCCCTCGCAGAGTTCGACCACCTGCTGCATCGCCGCACTCCGATCGAGCCGCTGATAGATGCGCGGTGAGAAATCGTCGCGGCTGCCGGCGATCGCCGTCAGCCGGCTCTGCGCCGCCTCGGTGATGGCGCGCAGCGCGGCGCGCACAGGATCGGGGTGGCAGCCGCAGCCGCCGCATACATGCGACCAGCGCGCGTCGACGCGGCCGGAAAGATTGCCCGGCATGATGATGGCCAGAAAAGCCGGGATGCCGATATCCGTGGTCATATCGAGCAGCAGCAGCCGCATGCCAGCGCGCGTGATCCGGTCGGTCATGACGTCGATGACCGCGTCGCCGAAGGAGGCGGGGTCGATGCGGCTCTCCTTGAGACGCTGCGGCGATTTCAGCTGGGTCAGAGCCCAGGCATCGCGCTCCACCAGCTCGCAAAGTCCGTGCAGGACCGCTTCGGACGGCGTGTTGCCGGAGGCGAGCCCGTCGCTCGACTGCTCGAAGCCCGGTGGCCGCTCGCCGCGATGGTCGAGGCCGACGAGCCACCAGGGGACGAAGACGCTGTTGCCGGACAGGATATCAAGCCCGGAGCACCAGGGGATGGGACCGCCGCCGATTTCGTCGGGCGCGCAGCGTGCGACATTGTCGAGATCGATCATGGCGGCGCCTTCCGCGCACATGCTCCCGACCGTCGCCTGCGTCAGGTCGGCAGGCGCAATTTCCGCGATCCGCGTCTCGATCGCCTCCATGGCGGCCGAAGCCATGGCGGCATCGTTGTCGATGCCTTTGCCTTGAAAGACCGAAAGCGTGTGGCTGTTCGGCCTTGTCGCGAAGGCGACGGGGATGTTCAGCACGTCAAGCGCGGTCAGCAGACCGACGCGGGTGATGCCGAATTCGCGCAGATGGGGTCTGATGGCTGCAAGTGTCTGCGCCGGCGTGACGGCGCGGTCATGATAGTCGCTGATGCCGGCCGATGATCGCTCGAGATCACCGGCTAGCGTTTCGAGGTCGGCGAAGGCGGACATACGATTTCGTCCTTAGCGGAACTTCAGCGCATGTGTCAGGTTTTCGAGAGCGTTTGCAGCCACGTTGAGCTCGTCCTGCTTCATCGCAGCCTTGGCTGCAGCCGAGAAGCGCGGCTGGGAAGGCATTGCGGCATTGACTTCAACACTGGTTTTCATCGTCCATCTCCAATGGCTAGGCAGCCGGACTGCCGTTAACCATTGGATGGGAACACTGCCTGCGTCATTTAAGCGTTACAGGCTTCGTTAAAAGGCGATGCATTCAGGGAAGTCCTGCCAGATGCAGGCCATGAATCAGCTTTTCCGTGTAGCGAGGATCACGGTCGGGAACGAAATGGCGGATGTCCTCGCTGCGGAAATCCGGGAAATTTTCCAGAACGAGGTCAGCATAGCCGCCGGCCTTTTTCATATCGCCCGCCATGGCGTGGGCGGCTGCGAGGAGTCGGGCGGTCGCCTGCTTGGACTTCACCGGCTCAAGTGCCTCGATCGTCTCTCGGTATTCGCCGCGATCGAAGTGAATGCCGCCACGATTCCAGTAGTAGTAATCCGGCGGCAGCGGATTGAGCCTGAAAGCCGCCTTGTTCAGATCCAGCGCCTTGTCAAAATCGCCGTTATGGCAGAGCGCGTCTGCATAATCGGCAAGGATGTCGGCGTCGTTGGGATTGAGATCCTGGGCCTGCTGGAAATATTCCAGGCTTTCGTCGAAGCGGCGGCGATAGAGCGCCACAAAGCCGAGTTCGCGGTAAGCCCGGCCGCTGTTCGGGTCGGACTGCTGCGCCAGCCGGGCGGCGCCATTCGCCTCGTCGAGCAATTCAGTATCCTGCATGCCGCGGATCAGCCATTCCATGCCGAGCGCGCGCGACACTCCGGCATGGGCGGCCGAGAAATTCTCGTAACGATTGAGCGAAGATTTGAACCATTTGCGCGCCTGGCGCAGATGCTGCAGGTCGGTTTGGGCGATGAGCCTCTTGCCTTCCAGATAGAGACGGTAAGCCGACGGCGGCGCGTCGCCGATCGGCATCGCCAGTTCGTGGCGTTCGACCGTATCGGCGAGCGAGGAGACGATCCGCCGCGTCAGATGCGCGAAGGATTCGCTGATCTTCTGCATGACCAACGGCAGTTCGAGGGCCCAGATCACCTCCGATGTCGTCGTCCGCGTCAGCCGGCAGGTCGCGTAGACGTCTTCGTCACGACCCTGGATGGTCACGTAGACCGCATAGTCGAAGCTGAGATCAAGGGGGCCGGGTACGGCGCGCGCCGGATCGACCGAGCGGCTGAGGATTTCGAGGCTGGTATGGGCCGCGATCACCTTGAAGCCGCGCTGCTGGCTGAGGCCGATGGTGACGTCTTCGAGAAGGGCCCTGCCGACGCGCTCCATCAGCGGATCGGTGAAAATGCTTTCTGGCGGCAGGATGATGATCCGCGGCTGGCCGAGCGGGTCGAGGAAGCCGCCGGGCGCTGCTGGCGGGCGGTCGGCCGCCGCCGCGTGAGCTGCCGGGATCAGGCCGAGCTCGCGGGCAAGAGCGGTGGTGCTTTCCTCCGGCTCGGTGTCGAACTCGTCCTTAAGCTGGAACTTGCACTTCAGATAGGACTGGCGGGCCGCTGCGGGATCGTTCATCCTGACATAAGCGCGCATCAGGGCGCGATAGGCGGTCTCGCTGGCCGGGTCGAGCTCCAGCAGGCGACGGGCAAAGGCCACCTGCTCTTCGTCCGACCCGTTTTCCGCGGATTCGACCAGCCGGGTGAGATGGGCGGCGCGCAATTCGTCGACACGCTGGCGCTCGAAGGTAAGCCAGTCCTCGGCGCCCTGCGTCGGTGATTTGGCGCCTTCGAGCAGTTCGCCATTCAGGATGTCGCCATCCTCGGCTGCGAGCGGCCCTTTCTGCTTCAGGAGATGGACGTCAACCTCCCAGCCATCGGCAAGTCCGATATGGGTTCGGGTCGTTGCCAGCAGCGGCGGAAGGTCGGCGGGAATGCTTTGTTCGATACGCGCCAGCAGCTGGCGCAGGCTGCCGGCGCGTTTCTCCGGCAATTCAGATTGCCAGAGCTGCCGCCTGACGGTTTCGCGGTCGAGTTCGAGATCGGCTTCGGCGGCGAGCATGGCGAGGAGAAAATACGACTTCTCCGGCAAGGGGAGTTCCCTCCCCGCTGCCAGCAATCGCGGTCTTCCGAGCAGGCAGAGCCTGTTCGTCGACATCTGTCCGGATGTCCGTTGCATCCCGCTTCTCACCCCTGAAAGCCAGGCGCGCACGCACACCTGCCACTCAGCGACATGTTAGAGCGATAAACAGTCCGCGCATAGGCTTTTTGCTATCAAAAAGTAGAATTTTCCTCGAATATTTGCATTTTCTCGCGCGCACCGACAGGAATTTCTTACCGACACCTTTCAGGGCGACGCGGTTTGCGTTCCGTTATTTCAGTCGGCGGGCCCTCCGTAGCCGGCAAATATCAGCACGCCGCCTGAAGGATCAACGCATCTGCGCGACCTGTTTCCGGCCTTTTTCCGCAGTGGCCGCGGCCTCGACGAAATCGAGGCCGATATCCAGGACCGGCGCGCTGTGCGTCAGCCAGCCGACGGAAATGAGGTCGACACCAGAAGCTGCGATGGCAGCGGCCGTCTGCGGCGTGACCCGGCCGGACGCTTCGGTGATCGCCCGACCGGCGACGATGCCGACCGCCTCGCGCAGCTGATCCGGCGTCATATTGTCAAGCAGAACCGCATCGACGCCGACCGCCATCGCTTCCTGCAGCTGATCGAGCCTATCGACCTCGACCTCGATCTTTATCATATGGCCGACGCCGGCCCGCGCCCGACGGATCGCCTCGGCAACGCCGCCGGCGATGGCCACGTGATTGTCCTTGATCAGCACCGCGTCATAGAGCGCGAAGCGATGGTTCATGCCGCCGCCGGCCCGCACTGCATATTTCTCCAGCGCCCGCAGTCCCGGCGTCGTCTTGCGCGTGCAGGCGACGGAAGCCTTGGTGCCGCTGATGGCGGCGGCGATCGCAGCCGTGACGGTCGCGATGCCCGAGAGATGGCCGAGGAAATTCAGTGCAGTGCGCTCGGCGGTCAGCAGGCCGCGCGACGGCCCCTCGATGGTGGCGATGACGTCGCCCGGCTTGACGGCCTGACCGTCATCGAGATGGCGGTGCATGACGATAGCGGGATCAACCAGAGTAAAAGCAAGGTCGGCCGCATCGAGACCGGCGATGACACCCGGCTGCCGGGCGGCCATCACCACCGTCGAGCGGTGCTCGGCGGGGATGACCGCTGCCGAAGTAATGTCGCCGGCAAGGCCCAGATCTTCGAGAAGGGTTGCCCGCACCATGGGTTCGACGATCAGACGCGGAAGGGGGACGAGGCTCATTTCAGGCACTCCTGGCCAGCAAATAGGGTGGTGTGGCGCTGGCGATCGCCAGCGCTTCCGAAAGGTGCATCCGGCACCGGCTTGCATGGGCGGGCTTCAGCGGAAAATCGGTGCGGGCATGGGCGCCGCGCGATTCCATCCGAAGGCCGGCAAAGACGGCGATCAAAAGCGCGACGATGGCCGGATCGGCGGCAGGGCCGTTGCTCTCAGCGAGCGGCAGCAAGGCAGCGATGGCGCCATGCACGGCCCCCCCGTTGCGCAGCACGCCGAGATGGCGCGAGACGATCGGTCGGACGAGCGAGGCATCGGGGGGCGGTGGCAGTTTTTCTGTGAATGTGGCGCCGGTGTTGCCCGCCGGCACGCCAGAAATGTCGCGCGCTGCCCGCATGCCCGTCACCGCTGCCTCCAGCAGCGAATTGCTGGCAAGCCGGTTTGCGCCGTGCAGGCCGGTCGAGGCAGCTTCGCCGACGACCCAGAGGCCGGCAACCGAGCTGCGGCCGTTGGCATCCGTGGCAACGCCGCCCATGTGATAGTGAACGGCCGGCCGCACCGGAATGAGGTCTTTCGCCGGATCGATGCCAGCCTCGCCGCAAAGGGCGGCGATCACCGGAAAACGTGTGGCGAAGCGGCTGCCGAGCGCCGTGCGGCCATCGAGGAAGACACGGCCGCCGCGGGCGATTTCGGCGCTGATCGCTCGCGCCACCACGTCACGCGGCGCAAGCTCGGCCCCCGGGATGCGGGCCATGAACCGTTCGCGCCGTTCGTTGACGAGCAAGGCCCCCTCGCCGCGCACCGCCTCGCTGACCAGCGCCAGGGGCCTGCGGCTGGAATCGAGCGCCGTTGGATGGAACTGCACGAATTCCATATCGGCGAGCGCAGCACCCGCCCTTGCGGCGAGCGCGATCCCTTGACCGAAATTGCACATCGGATTGGTGGTCGCCTCATAAAGCCCGCCAATGCCGCCGGTGGCGAGCACCAGCCTGGAGGTCGGCAGGATGGCGGCGCCGTTTGTGGTGGCGCAGAGCAGGCCGGAGACGCACTCGCCGTCCATCAGAATCCGCCGCGCCTCGAAGCCTTCGAGCACTGATATGGCAGGCGTTTGCATCGCCGCCCGTACCAGCGCGGCAATGATCGCTGCGCCCGAGCCGTCGCCTTCGGCATGGACGATCCGGCGGCGGCTATGGGCGGCCTCCAGCCCAAGCGAAAGTTCACCCGCGCCATTGCTGTCGAAACGCACGCCGGCGCGCTGAAGTGCCGCGATTGCCGCCGGGGCCTCGGCGACGATGCCGGCCGCCAGGATCGGATCGCAAAGTCCGTCGCCGGCTGCCAGCGTATCGGCAAGATGGAAGGCGGCGCTGTCGTCGGCGCCGATGCTGGCGGCAATGCCGCCCTGCGCCCAGGCGCTCGATGTCTCGGCGCCGAGGGCGGCGCGGGTCACGATGACGGAAGGTTCCGGCGCCAGCGTCAGCGCCGTCATCAGCCCGGCAAGGCCGCTGCCGACGATGACGGTGCGTCCGGCCAACTGGTCGAGGATATCGGTCATATCGCGAGCATCCTCTCGACGGCGCGGCGTGCTGCCACTGCAATCGCCGGATCGACCGTCACTTCATGGCGGTTTTCCTCGAGCGCGGCGCGGATATTGCCAAGGGTGATCCGCTTCATATGCGGGCAGAGATTGCAGGGCCGAATGAACTCGACATCAGGATGGTGTACCGCGACATTGTCGCTCATCGAGCATTCGGTGAGCAGCACGACCCGGGCCGGCTTCAGCCGGCCGACATAGTCCGACATGACGGCGGTGGAGCCGGCAAAATCGGCCTCGGCCACGACATCAGGCGGGCATTCCGGATGGGCAAGCACCGTCACGCCCGGATGGTTCTCGCGCAGCTGGCGCACATCGTCGGCGCTGAAGAGTTCATGCACTTCGCAATGGCCGTGCCAGGCGATGATCTCGACGTCGGTTTCGCGGGCGACATTGCGGGCAAGATATTCGTCCGGGATCATCAGCACCTTCGGCGCGCCGAGCGACTCCACCACCTGTTTGGCGTTGCCCGAGGTGCAGCAGATATCGGAGGCAGCCTTCACCGCGGCCGAGGTATTGACATAGGTGACGACGGGCACACCGGGATGAGCCTGGCGCAGCAGCGCAATATCCGCGGGCGTGATGGAATCGGCCAGCGAACAGCCGGCGCCGAGATCCGGGATCAGCACGGTTTTCTCAGGGTTCAGCAGCTTGGCGGTCTCCGCCATGAAATGCACGCCGGCCAGCACGATCACCTCGGCATCAACCTCGATCGCCTTGCGGGCAAGCGCCAGGCTGTCGCCGACAATATCGGCCACGCCGTGAAAGATCTCGGGTGTCTGATAATTGTGGGCGAGAATGACGGCGTTGCGGCGGCGCTTGAGCTCAAGGATGGCGTCCACGTCGTTTTCGAACGACATCCACTCGGCTTTGGGAATGACGCGGCTGACGCGATCGTAGAGCGAGGATGCGGAAACAGGGTGATTCATGACCGGCTCCTAATTATGCTCGATTTGAGCATATTACGGGCAAAGAGATATTCTCATAATGAGCATATGTCAATTGCGGGAGAGCGGTAATTTCGTTCCTGCGAGCGCCCGTTCTTCGAGCACGGTGTGGCGGAAGCGGAAGAGCTTCGCCGGCCGACCACCGGTTTCGCTTTCGGTTCCCCCGGTTTCCTCGACCAGTTCCTGCTGCTCGATGAGACGGCGAAAATTCTGCTTGTGCAGCGTCAGTCCCGCCAAGGCCTCAATGGTGCGCTGAAGCCGCAGCAAGGTAAAACTGTCGGGCATCAACTCGAAGACGACGGGGCGGTATTTGATCTTGGCGCGCAGTCTTGCGATGCCGGTTGCGAGAATGCGGCGGTGGTCGGCAAACATCGCCCGGCCGAGATTGGCTTCACCCGCGCAGCCCGCTTCGGCGACAAGCCCGGCTTCGTAAAGCAGTTCGTAGCGCTGCAGCGCCAGGTCCTCGTTCCAGCCGCCGCCGTCGAGGCCGAAGGTGAAATCGGCGCGGCGATGGCGGTAGTCGCGCCGGGCCGGATCGTTGTCCGCCCAGTCCTTCAGACGCCGGACGATCTCGTCGAGCACCGCTGGCCGGCCCTGCCGGTGGTCCTCCCAGGGAAAATACTCATACCAGCCATGCCACCCGGGCCGACCGGCGCCCGACTGCTCGTTGACGAGCCCGAGATAACTGATCGAGATCGTCCGCCCGCCGAGGATTTCGTTATTTCGGTCACGATCGGCGAAGGTATACAGCTGCTCGAGATAACCGACCGGGTGCTCCGTCTGCTCCTGCACCCATTCGCGCAGGCCGGATTGCAGGGTGCGATGGCCCATTTCGAAAGGCCCCGACGGCAGCGCGTTGCCGGAGCGGATGGTCATGACGCGCGGCTCGTCCCCCGTCACCGCGACGAGCACCGCAATCAATTCCGCATGCGCAAAGCCGATCGTCACAGGGGGCCGAATACTCCGTTCCAAATGAGTCGAACGGATCATTCCTGACACAGGCCGGGGTGGAAGCCAATCTATGCACGCCCGATATTGGCTCGTCAGATGCGCGATAGGACCGCTTTGTTCGGCGGCGTCAGAGGTATTGCAGGGCCAGCCACGAACACGGATGGGCTGCCTTCACGGCGGAGGCAATAGTCTGCGGACAAACCGCGTCTATTTGCTGGAATTCAGCAAGCAGCACGCCGCCGAGCGTCAGGAGCCTGACGCACTCGTCAACATCTTCCTGGGTCAGGCGCTCACGCCTCTGCACCTCACGCAACCTGTTGCCGAGTTCATCCACGTTTTCTCGTATTCGCTCAACGAGATTCTTGATTTGATTTCGATTTTCCCAAGTAATCGTCACCTGAAACATTTTCCTCTCTACGGAGGATATCCGGCGAATCGCCCGACCCCGGAAAACCGTACCGCCGATTGCGTTAAGCAGCGCAAAGAGACCGTAAAGATGGGTAAAGATTTGCCAGAACGCAGGCGGTTCCCTTCTCGCCGGGGAGAAGGGGGAAAGCCGGCGGGGAGAAGAAAAAGCGCTAACCAGCCGACCTTCAGCCATGGGCCGTTTCGCTTTTCAGTCGATCCAGAAAAGTCTTCAACTCGGCCTCGTCGATACCGACGCAGTGGCGCCTTTCCGGATAGGCGCCGGTCCTGACGTCCGCGGCGAATTCGGTGAAGGCGGCGATGCGTTCGCGCTGCAGCCGGTCATGTTCGGCGGCGAAGTTGCGATAGACCTTGGCGTGACGCGGATAGTGGTCGCGATTGGCGCCGAGCACGTCGTCGGCGAAGAGATATTGAGCATCGCAGCCGCCGCCCGCCCCCATGGAGATCATCAGCATCGAGGTGTTGCGGCTGATGGCGGCTGCGACGTCCCCCGGCACGACTTCGATTTCCGCGGCGAAGGCGCCGGCCTCTTCCAGCGCCTTGGTCTGCCGCCAGATCTCGGCCGCGCTCGCCGCCGTCTTGCCGACGGCGCGGAAGCCGCCCGTCCAGGTCGCCTTCGACGGGATCAGCCCGAGATGGCCGCAGACCGGGATGCCCTCATCTCGGAGGCGCCGGATTATCTGCAGGCTGGCGGCGCAATAGACCGCATCGCCGCCGGCCTTCAGCGCCGCGAAGGCGGCGCGCAGATAGTCCTCCGCCGAGACGTGGTCGCCATATTCGAGCCCGGGAATGGCAAAGGGCGTGGGCGCGATCTCACGAAACAGCGGGCCGAGCAGCGATGGCGGCACCGAAACGATGTCGATCCCTGCCTTTTCGGCGGCTTCCGCCTCCTCGAGCGAGGTGACGCGCAGCATGGTGAACTGGCGCTTGCCCTTTTCCGCAAGCAGATCGGCGACGGTCGCACGCTTATGTTTCTTCATCATCAATTCCTTTAAAATGTCGGTGCGGCTCAGGCGGCCAACAGCGATTTCAGCTTGATGTCGCTGGCTGCCAGCGCCGCCGGATCCGGACGGGCGCCGGCGGCGATCAGCATTTCGGCGAGACGGATGTCGCGCGCCACCGCATTGCCCGGCCCGATGCCGCTCGCGGCGATCAACCGTCCGCCGGCGTCCAGGTGGAAAAGAATAAAGGCGCCGGCGCCGAGTTCCCGGCGCTGATGGGTGACGGCGCCCTCGGCAAGGCCTGATATCTGCAGCGTCAGGTCATATTGATCCGACCAGAACCACGGCACGGATGAAACGGCTTCATCGAGAACGAGCATGTTGGCCGCGGCCAATGTGCCTTGCTCCTGGGCATTGCGCCAGGATTCGAGCCGCACCCGCCGGCCGCCATAGATCGAGAGCGGAAAGGAGCAGCAGTCGCCGGCGGCAAAAACATCAGGTGCCGACGTCTGCAGATGGCTGTCGACGGCGATGCCGTTGTCGATCGCAAGCCCAGCCCTTTCGGCAATGTCGACATTCGGCCGCGCGCCGATGCCGACGAGAGCGAGATCGGCCGCAATCGCTTCGCCTGTCGACAGTTTGATGACGGCCTTGCCGCCTTCTTCGGTCAGGGTCTCGATGGAGACGCCGCAGCGGATATCGACGCCCTCGGCGCGGTGGCGCTCAGTCAGGAGATAGGCGATCTCCTCCGGCACGCCGCGCTTCAGCACCCGTTCGAGTCCCTCGATGACGATGACGTCGGCGCCGTGCAGGCGCGCCGTTGCGGCAAGTTCGAGTCCGATGAACCCGCCGCCGATGATGGCGATGTGCCGCCCCGGCTTCATCACATCGCGCAGCGCTGCCGCGTCGTGATGCGTCCTCAGCGAGCGGATATGCGGGCTGTTCGCCGGCGCGCCGGGAAAAGATCGGGCGCTCGCACCCGTCGCCAGCAGAAGCTTGTCATAGGAGAGCGCCGTGCCGTCGGAAAGTGTGACGGTCCTCGATGCCGTGTCGAAATTCTTCGCCTCCAGGCCGGTCATCAGCCGGATGCCGCTTTCGGCGTATTTTTCCGCCGCAGCGATGAATTTCGGGTCGCTCGCATCGGCGGCGGCGGCCTTCGAAAGCGGCGGCCGCTCGTAGGGATGAAGCGTCTCGGCGCCGACAAGCGTTATTTCGCCGTCAAAGCCCTTTTCCCGCAAGGCGAAAGCGGCGCGTGCACCGCATTCACCGGCACCCAGGATGACGAAGTGAGCCACATCAGCCTCCCTCAGACCGCGATAAAGACGGTGTCGCCTTCGATCCTCACCGGATAGGTCTTGAGATTGACGCAGACCGGAGCGCCCTTGGCTTCGCCCGTCTTGTAGTTGAAGCGGCCGTTATGTTTCGGACATTCGATGATTTCATCCATGACAAGCCCGTCGGCGAGATGGATATGTTCATGCGTGCAGAGCCCGTCGGTCGCAAAATATTCGTCGTCCGGGCTGCGGTAGACCGCAAACGTGCGCCCGCCATGATCGAAGCGGATGACATCCTCTTCGTCGATCTCGTCCTTGCCGCAGACTTCGATCCAGTTTCCGCTCATCTTATCCTCCCTCGATTGTGATTATTGCGCCGCCGGGGCCAGTTCGTTGTGAAATTCCTCGCGATAGGGCCGCGCGGTCGCCGGCAGTTCCCGATTCAGGAAATAATCCTCGTTGCGCAACTGGCGCAGGAAAGCCGGGAGCATCTCGCGGTATCCCGACCAGATCGACGGATTCGGCGCCGGCAGGTCGTGCTTGATCATCGCGTGCAGTCTGGGCAGGGCGTGATAAGGCACCATCGGGAACATGTGATGTTCGACATGGTAATTCATGTTCCAGTAGATGAAGCGGCTGATCGGGTTCATGTAGACCGTGCGGCTGTTCAGCCGGTGGTCGATCACATTGTCGGCAAGGCCGCCATGCTGCAGGAGCCCGGTCAGCACATGGTGCCAGGCGCCGTAGAGGCGCGGCAGGCCGATCAGTATCAGTGGCAGGATTGAACCCATGGCGATGGCAGCTACGATCGTGACGACGTAAATCGCCAGCCAGATTCGGGCGATGCGGATCGCCTTCGGCTGCTCCATTTCCGGAATGAAGGTCTTTTCCGCCGCGCTGATGACGCCGAAGGCGTTGCGCAACATGTCCACCATCGCAAACCAGACATCGAGAATGCCGAAGAAATTGAGCACCAGCCGGAAGAGATCCGGCGGCCGCATGACGGCGATCTCGGGATCGCGGCCGACGATCACCGTATCGGTGTGGTGGCGCGCATGGCTCCAACGCCAGGTGACCGGATTTCGCATGATCATGAAGCAGGCGATCTGGTAGACGACGTCGTTCATCCAGCGTGTCTTGAAGGCGGTGCCGTGGCCGCATTCGTGCCAGCGGCTGTCGGAAGCCGAGCCGTAGAGCACGCCATAGGCGAGGAAGAAGGGCAGCGCGATCCAGGAACCCCAGAAATAGATGCCGAGCCCGGCAAAGACCAGCATGCTGCCGAGCCAGATCACCGTGTCACGGATCGCCGGCGCATCGGAGCGCTGCATCAGCGCCTTCATCTCCTTGCGGGGGATGTCGGTGTGATACCATTCGGCTGCCGCCAGCCCATTTTCGACAGCGGCGCGGCCGCTTTCGCCGAGCAGGTCGTAGTCACGTTTCTTTGTCTGGGTCGCCATTATCCGCCTCCCGCTATGCCTTGGCCGGGAGAATAGGTTGACTTCCGATAGCGCTCAATGCAGGCTTGATATAATCTATCAGAAACCCTCATGAATGGCTTGCATTCATGATCGAAGTCCGTCAGGAGCATCGATGCGCCGACCTACCATATCCGATCTCGCCCGCGCCTCAGGCGTCAGCATTGCCACCGTCGACCGTGTTCTCAACGGCCGCCACCGCGTGCGGGAGGAAACGGCGCGGCGGGTCTATGATGCGGCCCAGTCGATCGGCTATCACGCCGTCGGCTTGATCAGGCAGCGGGTCTTCGAGGATCTGCCGCAATACAGGCTCGCCTTTCTGCTGCAGAAGCCGATGCAGCCCTTCTACCAGGCCTTTGCGCGCGAGATCGAAACCGCAGCGCGCGCGGTGACGAGCGCACGGATCCAGGCGCAGATCGACTTCCCGTCAGCCTCGACACCGGCCGCGATCGTGGAGAAGCTCAGGGCGCTTGGTGCTCGCAATCAGGCCATTGCTCTCGTCGCTCCAGATTACCCTGCAGTGACGACCGCCATTGAGGAACTGAAGGAGAAGGGCATTCCGGTCTTCTCGCTGCTCTCCGATTTTGCGTCGGGCGTGCGCAATGCCTATATCGGCGTCAACAACCGTAAGGTCGGCCGCACTGCCGCCTGGGCGATCGCCAAGACAGCGCGCGTGCCCGGCAAAGTCGCCTGTTTCGTCGGCAGCCACCGCTTCCACGGGCATGAGTTGCGCGAGATCGGTTTTCGCTCCTACTTTCGCGAAAACGCACCGGAGTTCGACGTCGTCGACACGCTGATCAACCTGGATACGCCCGAGATCACGCACGAGGCCACACTGACGCTGCTGCAGAAACATCCCGATCTCGTCGGCATTTATGTCTGCGGCGGGGGCATGGAAGGTGCGATTTCCGCGATCCGTGAAGAGAACCTCGGCGGAAGGATTGTTCTCGTGGTTAATGAGCTGACGCCCGACAGCAAAGCTGGTCTCGCCGACGATATCGTCGCCATGGCGATCGGCACACCCCTGCCCACACTCTGCAAGGAACTGATGGTTCTGATGACGGGCGCTATCAAGAACTGCGAAACGGTTGCTCCCGGACAGTTCTTCCTGCCTTTCGACATTCACATTTCAGAGAATATTTGAGAAATGATGGAATTCTATCATGCCGTTGGAAATTCTTTCAGAAATGAAGGTCGGAGCCGACGTTGACAGATGGATTGCCGGGGGAATTCGGATACAGATTCGCTCGCCCATCGACGAGGAACTGCTCCGCCGCGACGCGGAGATGAGGAGGATATATCAATCATGACTTCGATTCGCTTTGCGCTCAACCACATGGCGGCGCCATCGCTTGCCGTCGATGATTTCTTTGCGCTGGCAAAGTCACTCGGCATCGATTCGGTTGAGATTCGCAACGACCTTTCCGGCAACGCTATTCTTGACGGCGCCAAACCCGAGGCGATCAGGCAAGCGGCCGCCCGTCACGCCCTGACGATCATTTCGATCAACGCCCTGCAGCGCTTCAACGAATGGAATGAGACGCGCGCTGGGGAAGCGCAGGAGCTGATCGATTATGCCGCCGCCTGCGGCGCCAAGGCGCTCGTCCTCGTTCCGAAGAACGACGGCACCGGCTGCGCCGACGGCGAACGGCAGGCCAATCTGCGCCAGTCCCTGACAGCCCTCAAGCCGATGCTTGATAAAGCCGGCATCATCGGCCTCGTCGAACCGCTCGGTTTCGAGATCTGCTCGTTACGCTCGAAGACCGAGGCCGCTGAGGCGATCACGGAGCTCGGCGCGCAATCGACCTTCAAGCTCGTCCACGACACCTTCCACCATCACCTTGCCGGCGAGACGGCGACCTTCCCTGATCTCGCTGGTCTCGTGCACATCTCGGGCGTCAGCGATCCTTCCGTTTCCGTTGCCGACATGCGCGATTCCCATCGCGTGCTCGTGGACGGCGACGACCGCCTCGACAATGTCGGGCAGATCAAGGCGCTGCTGCAGGCGGGCTATAAGGGACCGTTCTCCTTCGAACCCTTCGCGGCGGAAGTCCATGCGGTCAAGGATCCGGCCGCTGCGCTTCGCGCCAGCATGGATTATCTCAACGTGCGGGTCTGAGAGCCGAGCCAACACGCCCTGCTGTTCTTTCCGAGAGGCCGCGCCGCCAGCGCGGCCATTTTTTAGCCTATTCCCTGCCCCTGAACCGGCGCTGATAGGCCGGATCATAGAGCGAACTCTCGCGGAAATCTTCCGCCGCGAGCGATGGACCGACGAAGATGATCGCCGTGCGTTCGATCGGTTCGGCCGCAACCTTCGCCTCGATATCCGAGAGCGTGCCGCGCAGGATGCGTTCGTCCGCCCAGGAGGCCTTGACGACGATAACGACCGGGCAGTCCGCGCCGTAGAGCGGCGTCAATTCGTCGACCACCTGCTTCAGGGCGTGGATCGCCAGATGGATCGCCAACGTGGCGCCCGTCGCGCCGAACTTGGCGAGCGTCTCTTCGTTCGGCATCGGTGAAGCCCGCCCGGAAACGCGAGTGAGGACCAGGCTTTGCGCTACGGCAGGGATCGTCAGTTCACGCCCAAGTGCTGAGGCCGCTGCGGCAAAGGCCGGGACGCCCGGTGTCATCGTGAAGGCGATGCCGTGCTTTTGCAGCCGGCGCACCTGCTCGGCCACCGCACTCCAGACCGAAAGGTCACCGGAATGCAGGCGGGCGACATCCTGTCCGGCGGCTGCGGCGCGCAGATATTCCGCCTCGATGTCGTCGAGCGACATCGGCGCCGTGTCGACGATGCGCGCGCCAGGCGGGCAATATTGCAGCAGTTCGGGCGAGACGATCGAACCGGCATAGAGGCAGACCGGGCATCGGGCGATCAGATCGCGGCCGCGCACCGTGATCAGATCCGCAGCACCCGGCCCCGCACCGATGAAATGCACCGTCATTCCGTTATCCTTTCGTCCAGCGCCACTGCGTCACAGGCATGGCCGGCCGCCAGCCGCTCATGTCTCCGAGGGCTCCAGCGCGCGATATTTCGATCCGCGTGAGGAAGCCGCCGCGCTTCGCATGTTCGCAGATCAGCATAGCCTCCATCTCCAGGGTCACGGCATTGGCGACAAGCCGGCCCCCTGGCTTCAGCGCCGCAAGCGCGGCCTCGATCACGCCAGGTTCGCTGCCGCCGCCGCCGAGAAAGATCGCATCGGGCGCCGGCAGACCCCGCAACGCGCCCGGCGCCACGCCTTCGACGACGGCCAGATGCGGCACGCCGAAAGCCGAGGCGTTGCGGGCGATCCGCGCCGCCCGTTCGACCGATTGCTCGATGGCGATCGTCTTCAGGCTGGGATCGGCGAGCATCCATTCGATGCCGATCGATCCCGACCCCGCGCCGATATCCCAGAGCAGTTCTCCATGACGGGGCGACAGCGCCGACAGGCTCATCGCCCTGATTTCGCGCTTGGTGATCTGCCCGTCATGCTCGAAGAGCGCGTCTTCGATGCCCGCGGCGAAAGGCAGGATGCGTGCCCCCTCCCCTGCCGCGATGTCGAGCGCGCAGATATTCAGGGGATCGATGTCGCGGAAGGCGAAATCCGCCGCCGCAGTGCTTCGCTGTCGTTCCCGGCGGCCGCCAAGCGCTTCCAGCACGGTAAGCCGCGACTGACCGAAGCCGCTTGCGGTCACCAGGGCAGCCACCTCACCTGGCCCCTTCTCATCGGAGGTCAGCGCCAGCACGCGCCGTCCGGGGTGCAGATGCGGCCGGATCAGGTCGATCGGCTTTCCAAGCAGCGAGAGCGTCGCAACCTCCTGCAGTGGCCAGCCGAGGCGGGAGGCGGCAAGGCTGAAGGCCGATGGCGCGGGGATGGTGCGCATCTCGTGTGCCGCGACGCGACGGGAAAGCGTTGCGCCGACGCCGTAGAGAAACGGATCGCCGGAGGCGAGCACGACGACCGGCGTGCCGCGTCTTTCGAGGATAGCATCGATCGAGCGTTCGAACGGGCTCTGCCAGGAAAGCTTTTCGCCTGAAATCAGCGATGCGGCAAGCGCATGATGCCGTTCTCCGCCGAAGACGGCGGGTGCGGTCGCAATCAGCCTCCGCGCCTCTTCGCCCAGCCCGTCTGGACCATCTTCGCCGATCCCGATAATAGTCAGCCAGCGCTTATCGGCGGGAGAGACATCAGCCATGGGACGACCCCGCATCCTGATCCTTGGCGGCACCAGCGAGGCGCGCCTGCTCGCCGAAGCGCTGGCGCTGCGGGATGATTGCGATGTGCTGCTGTCGCTCGCCGGGCGCACGGAAAAACCGGCCGCGCAGCCGGTTCCGGTTCGCATCGGCGGTTTCGGCGGCGCGGCGGCGCTGGCCGACTTCCTCAAGGCCGGCGATTATCGCCTCTTGATCGACGCCACCCATCCCTTTGCCGAGCGCATTTCCGCCAATGCCGCCCTGGCCGCCGAAACTGCCGGCATTGCCGCGATCGCGCTGCGCCGTCCCGAATGGCAGCGACTGCCGGGCGATCGTTGGCGCGAGGTGCAGAGCATTCCAGCTGCCATCGAGGCGCTCGGTCCCTCCCCCCGCCATGTCTTCCTGGCGACCGGCCGGCAGGGCGCGCATCATGCCGAAGACGCGCCCCAACACCGCTATCTCATCCGCAGCGTCGACCCCGTCGAACCGCCGCTTGCGCTTGCCAATGCCGATTATGTCCTGGATCGCGGTCCGTTCACGCTGGAGAGTGAATGCGCCTTGCTGACGCGGCACAATATCGATGCCGTCATTGCCAAGAACAGCGGCGGCGCCGCCACCTATGCCAAGATCGAGGCGGCACGCCTGCTCGGCATTGAAGTGATGATGGTCGAGCGCGCGCCGGCCACCGATATGAAGGCGGTCCAAACTGTCGCGGCGGCGCTGGTGGCAATCGATCACCTGTTCCCCCCGGCCATGAAACGTGGCGTATAGACGAGGTCAAGCCTGCCAGGCCGCTTGACGATTCGTGTCTCGGCCGAGCCGATGATGACGCAGGTCGCCATATCGGCGATCGAAGCATCGGCTTCCGACAGCGGCTGTACGGCGATGCGCTCGTCCGGACGCCCGGCCGCCCGCCCGAAAATAACCGGCGTCGCTGCGGGCAGATGACCGCGCAACAGTTTGAAGGCGTCGCCGAGCTGCCAGGGTCGCGCCCGGCTGATCGGATTGTAGAGGGCGATGACAAAGCCTGCCTTTGCCGCCGCTTCAAGGCGATTTTCAATGATATCCCAAGGTTTTAGGTTGTCGGATAGCGATATGGCGCAGAAATCGTGGCCAAGCGGGGCGCCTGCTCTTGCCGCCACGGCCAGCATCGCGGTGATGCCGGGCAGGATGGTAAGATCGACCGCGCGCCAGGCCGCCGGCCCATTCTCGATCGCCTCGCAGACGGCGGCCGCCATGGCGAAGACACCGGGGTCGCCGCCAGACACGACGCAAACCCTGGCGCCATCCGCCGCCATGGCGAGTGCGGCCCCTGCCCTGTCGAGCTCCTCGCGATTGTCCGAGGCATGCCGTAGCTGATCGTGGCGGAGCTGCAGCCTGTCGAGATAAGGTCCGTAACCGAAGAAATCCGTCGCCGCATCGATGGCGGCCAGCGCTTCCGGCGTCATTTGCTCGGGATTGCCGGGGCCGGTGCCGATCACGAAAAGCCTGCCACTCATCGGCTGCCCTCCCAGCCCGGCACCAGCACCAGGGAAAAATAGGGCGCATCGCTGTCGCTCCGGTCGGCGAGTTTTTCCATCGCCGCATTCGCCATGGTGCCGCGTTCGACATAAACGGCTTCCGCAAGCCGGCCGGCCGCCGAAAGCGCCCGGCGGATCTTCGGCAGATTGCGGCCGACCTTCATGATGACGGCAGCCTGCGTGTCGGCAAGGCGGCGTGTCAGCTCGGCCTCGGCCATCGTACCGGGCAGTACGGAAAGCACGTCGTCGCCCTGGACGATCGGCAGGCCGGCCAGAGACCAGCAACCCGACATGGCGCTGATGCCGGGGATCACTTCCGTCGGGTAGCGCTGGGAAAGCCTGACATGCAGGTGCATATAGGAGCCGTAGAAGAGCGGATCGCCTTCGCTGAGGACGGCGACCGTCAGCCCGGCATCGAGATGGTCGGCGACGGCGCTGGCGGATCGGTCGTAGAACTGAGTAATCAGGCTCTGGTAGCGTTCGTCGTTCTTGTCGATCTCGGTGGTGACGGGATAATAGAGCGGCAGCAGCGTCACGCCGGACTTCAGCAGCGGTTCGACGATCGCCTTACCGTTGCCGCCCCTGCCCTCTTTGGCGAAATAGGCGATGACATCAGCGGCCTCGACGGCACGCACGGCTTTGAGGGTCAGGAGCTCCGGATCGCCAGGGCCAGTGCCGACGCCGATGAGACGGCCTGATGTCGTCATAGGCCAGGCCTCGCCAGTGCATTGAGGGCGGCCGCCGTCATGGCGCTGCCGCCGAGCCGGCCGCGGACGATGGCAAAGGGAACGCCATAGGAATTCTCCGCCAGCGCGTCCTTCGATTCTGCAGCGCCGACAAAACCTACCGGCATGCCGATGATCGCCGCCGGTTTCGGCGCCCCGTCGCGCAGGAGTTCAAGCAGATGGAAGAGCGCGGTCGGCGCATTGCCGATGGCGACGATGCTGCCGCCGAGCTGCTCGAGCCAAAGGTGCATGGCGGCGGCCGAGCGGGTGTTGCCGATCTTGCGGGCAAGTTCCGGTGTGGCGGGATCGCGCAGCGTGCAGATCACCTCGTTCAGCGCCGGCAGCCGTGCCCGGGTCACGCCTTGGGACACCATTTCCGCATCGCAGAAGATCGGCGCGCCGCCCTTCAGCGCCTCGCGCGCCGCACCGACGAAATCGGCGGAAAAGACGAAATGCTCCGCCGCCGCGACCAGCCCGCAGGCATGGATCATGCGCACGGCGATTTCGGCCTGATCTTCGGTGAAGCGCGAAAGATCGGCCTCGGCGCGGATGATGGCAAAGGAACGCTCGTAGATCGCGTCGCCGCTGCGGATATAATCGTAGTCTGGCATTCCTATTCCTGTCGCAGCGCCTTCGAAACGCCGGTTGTCCCGAGCCGTGTAAGGCAGGCGGCGGCCGATTCGCCAGCGCCTTTGTTGTCTTCAACGGTGCGGGCGAGCCTCTCTATAGCGAAATCGATCCGACCGCCAGCGATCCGTTCATCCGGCGCGTCTGCCGCAAGCCCGTTGAGGATGAGGTCGTAACCCCCTGCCCTGCCCGTCAGGGTCAGTGCCGGGCCGGCGTGAGCGCAACCCTTGGCGCAGCCGGACAGATGCAGGGTCAGCGAACCGTCGAGCAGGATGGGCGCTGCGGCCATGATGCGGCGCGCCAGCGGTTTTGTCTCATAGAAGGCGGAGCCGCAGGCCCCGGCGCCGGCGCAGGCGGCGATATGCTCGCTGTTTTCGCCCGCTGCCGCGCTGAAGCCAAGTCCGGCGGCTACAGCCTGTATCGCCGGCCATGTCTCTGCGCCAAGACCGAGGAAGAAGAAACCACGAGGGGCAAGCCGGACGGCTGTGGCGCCGCGGACCTTTGCGCAATCGAGGAGGGTGGTCAGGTCGGACGCCGTCATCTGCCCGAATTGCGGTCTGACGCCGAGCACTGACGTGCCGTCGGCAAGCCTGTGCAGGCCGCAAAGCGGCATCTTCCCGGCAAGCGCCGGAGCCGGCCGAATGCCGCCCATGCCGGGAAAACGCGCCAGCAGAAGCGCCGGATCGATATCGCGTGCCCGCCTGCCCTGCCCGAGGGCGACGAGCAGGCTTAGAATTTCGCCAACGGCCGATATCGCCAAGCCTGCAGGACCGATCGTGATCGGCGTCGCGGTCCGGCCATCGCCATTGATCGCGACACACCAATGCGCATGATCCTGTGCCACGATACGGATATCGGCAGACAACGCCGACAGGCCGAATGCGCCGCCGCCGTCAACGACGATCGACAGTTTCGGCGCGAGCCGCGACGAGGCGAGCAGGCCGGAATGCGTGCTGCGCAAGGCCCGCTCCAGTGCGGCCGGATCGGCTGTCTCTTCCGGATCGATCCCGTGCAGCGGCGATATCTCGATCGCCGGCCCGTCCAGTACGATGATGCCCGCGGCATCGATATCGCCGCCAAGTGGCCCAGCGGTCTCGACCCGCAACCCGCGGATCTGCAGATTGCCGCGCGCGGTAATTTCCAGAATGCCATTGCCATGCATGGCCGCCGCGCGAGCAAGTGCTTCGAATTGCGCGAGGCTGAGCGCGCCGCCGGCCGGCCGCAGCCGCACCAGCAGGCCGTCGCCGGTCTGCATGGGCGCGGCAAGGGCAGGGCAGGCGCCGCGTCTCGGCATTCTTGCCGCCGGGCTGCCATGACGGTCCGTCTCGCCTGTGCTGTCGATCGCCGTTGCGGCCTCAATGCTCATTCTCGATCCTCTGGCCATTTCTTACATGATCGCAGCCGGCGCGGCAAAGCGTCATCGAAATGGTTCCTGCCGGCTATTCCTCGAAATCGCGTCCCTTGCGCAGGAGATAGATGTCCATGATCCAGCCATGCCGCTTTCGCGCCTCGCTCCTCAGGGTCAGAATTTCATCCGCAATATCGCCGAGCCGTCCTGACCGGACGATTTCATCTTCGGTGCCGAGATAGGCGCCCCAGAAGATCTCAGCATCGGGATCGTCGATCTTGGCAAAAGCCTGTTCGCCATCGAGCATGACGACCGTACTGTCGGTGAGAAGCCCGTTCCGCGCCAGCCTGCGCCCGGTGGTAATCTCGACCGGCTTGCCGACGAGGTTCACCGGAATCTTGTGGCTGGCCGCCAGGGCCTGAATACTGGTGATGCCGGGAATGACGCTGTGGTCGAAATCCAGGCTGCCTTGCTGCCGCACGCGTTCGATGATGCGGATCGTGCTGTCGTAGAGGCTGGGGTCCCCCCAGACGAGAAATGCGCCGCTGCCGCCCTCCGGGAGATCGCGGATCAACTCACTGTAGATGCGGGCGATCTCACCATGCCAGACGTCGACGCTTTGCGCATAGGTTCTGTCTGCCGTCTGCCTTTGCGGCACATCGAATTCGCAAATCCTGATGTCTGGGCGCGTGATGTATCGTTCGCAGATATGGCGCCGGAGCTCGGCCAGGTCTTCCTTGCCTGCGCCCTTGAGCGGCAGGAAAATCACGTCTGCGGCGTTCATCGCATTGATCGCCTGGATGGTGAGATGTTCCGGATTGCCTGTGCCGATGCCGATGATATTGATGTGCTTCAAAACAGATATTCCTCACGAGTCCCGGCGGTCTTGCCGAAAATACCGGCTCTTCGCAAGGGCGGTGGCGGGGAGTTGGCCGCGGCCAACCAAGCCTGTGGATGGCGCTAAGGCCCTATTGTTGCTGCAAATCCCGAATCGTGTCACTTTCGATACGCTTTTTGACGCTATGTTGACAGAAAAGCGCATCGAAAAGGATTGGGTGTTTTGGACAACATTAGCGTATCGACGACAGATGTACGGATCGAGCGGCATGCGAACCAGCTTTCGCGGCAGCTGAAACTGCTTCGCGACAAACTGTTTCCGCCGCTCGCGCAGAAGACGCTGCGCACATTCTCCTCCGGCGAAGCCGCCCAGATGATCGGCGTGTCCGACGGGTATCTTCGTCAGCTGTCGCTGGATGGCAAGGGTCCTCAGCCGGAGCTTTCCCAGAATGGCCGGCGCTCCTATACGCTCGGTCAGATCAATGAGCTGCGTCATTACATGGCAAAGCTCAAGCCGAAGGATTCGCTTTCCTATCTTCCCTGGCGACGGCCCGGCGAGAAGCTGCAGACGGTCGCCGTTACCAATTTCAAGGGCGGCTCGGCCAAAACGACGACGACGCTTTATCTGGCCCAGTATCTGGCGCTGGAAGGGTACAGGGTGCTTGCCATTGATCTCGACCCGCAGGCCTCGCTTTCCTCCATGCTGGGTGTGCAGCCGGAATTCGATCTTGCCGACGGCGATACGCTTTACGGCGCCATTCGCTACGATGCCGCCCGCAAGCCGCTCAAGGAAATCGTCCGCAAGACCTATTTCGACGGGCTCGATCTGGTGCCGGGCAATCTCGAACTGATGGAATTCGAACATGAGACGCCGCGCGCGCTCAATGATCGCCAGAGAGCGGGCGAGCTGTTCTTCCGCCGCGTCGGCGTCGCCATTGCCGAGGTCGAGGCGGATTACGACGTCGTGGTGATCGACTGCCCGCCGCAACTCGGTTATCTCACGCTCGGCGCTGTCTGCGCCGCGACATCACTGCTCATCACCATTCACCCGCAGATGGTCGACGTTGCCTCGATGTCGCAGTTCCTGCTGATGACTTCCGATCTGCTTTCGGTCGTGCGCAGGGCGGGCGGTGATCTGCAGCACGATTTCATCAAATATATCGTCACCCGTCACGAACCCTTCGACGCGCCGCAGTCGCAGATCGTCGCGCTGTTGCGTAGCCTGTTCGGCGACGACGTGCTGACGGCGACCATTCTCAAATCGACGGCGATCGCCGATGCCGGCCTGACCAAACAGACGCTCTATGAAATCGAGAAGGGGCAGGTGCGCCGCTCGACCTATGACCGGGCGCTGGAATCGGTCACTGCCGCCAACAGCGAGGTGCTGGCCGGCATTCACAAGGCCTGGGGGCGGACATGAGCAGACGCGATCGTCTCAAAGGCCTTTTCGACGACACGGCGCAGGAGTTGGCCGCGGCCAACTACGATGAACCGTCATCGCGCGGTTCGGCCGGGCCGGTCCGGACCATGGCGCTGACGCTTGGCCGGATGGAGGAAGAGAGCAGGGCGATGCAGGAGGCCTTGCTTTCCGGGGAGCGGATCGTCGAGCTCGATCCCGATCTGATCGATTCCTCCTTCGTGCGTGACCGCCTTGCCGACCAGCCGCTCGATATGGAAGACGAGCTGGTGCAGTCGATTGCCGAGAACGGCCAAGAGGTGCCAGTTCTCGTTCGTCGCCATCCCAGCGATGAAAGCCGCTACCAGATCGCCTACGGCCACCGCCGCCTTCAAGCCGTCAAGCTGCTCGGGCGGAAGGTGCAGGCGATTGTTCGTCAACTCGATGATACCGACGTCGTCATCGCCCAAGGCATCGAGAATTCGGCCCGTCGCAACCTTTCCTACATTGAGCGCGCTGTCTTTGCCCTCAATCTCGAGCTCAAGGGGTTCGAGCGTCCCGTCATCATGAAGGCGCTGTCGACCGACAAGACGGAACTGTCGAAGCTGATCTCGGTCGCCAAAGCCATTCCGGCCGACATCATCAGGTCGGTGGGAGCCGCGCCCGGAATCGGGCGTCGCAAGTGGATGGCGCTCGCCCAGGATTGGAACGGGATGACGGCCGCGCGGCTTGCAAAGCTCATCGGTTCAGAAGGTTTTATGGCGGAAGAGAGCGACCGTCGTTTCGAGCTTCTGATTGCCGAGCTTGCCAGGAAAGAGGCCAAGCCCGAACCGACCGAATATGACTGGAAGCCGAAGAGCGGCGGCAAGATCGCCGGCCGAATCAAGAGCGCCGGCAATTCCTTCACGATCGCGTTGAAAACTGGCGATGCGCCGGATTTCGGCGCTTACATTTCACGCCGTCTCGATGAGCTTTACGAAGCCTATCGGGCCGGCAAGTTGCAAGCAGGAGAGTAGGCCGCAAAAGAAAAAAGCCTCCGAACGTTGCCGCCGCGGAAGCCTTTCTCATATCTGGACAATCTGAGAATCGCACTTCCTCGAATCACTGTCAAGCGTCTTTGGCATCCTTTCGGATGGTGAGATTTCTTTTGCCTTGAAAAAGGTGAGGGACATGGAGCCTCAATATGTATCGACGCCTTTTGGGCGGCGATCGATGACGCTTGGCATGCTGGCAAACCAGGAAAGCGCCAGCAAGGTCGATCCGGACGCATCGGTCGACAAGTGGAAGATCTTTCGCGCGCTCTGCGAAGCAAAGGATAGGATCGGCGTGTCTGATCGTGCTTTGGCTGTTCTCAACGCGCTGCTGACCTTTTATCCGAAGAATGAGATTGCCGAGGTCAACGGCTTCGTTGTCTTTCCCTCAAACGCACAGCTGTCGCTGCGCACCCACGGCATGGCCGGCACGACGCTCAGGCGGAACCTGGCGATGCTGGTGGAAGCCGGTCTGATCATCCGGCGGGACAGCCCGAATGGAAAGCGGTTCGCCCGTCGCAACGGCGAGGGCGGGCTTGGAGAGGCCTATGGTTTCAGCCTGGCGCCGCTGCTGACGCGCGCCGGTGAGATCGAAGCACAGGCGGCACAGGTGGTTGCCGACAGGCTTGAATGGAAGCGTTTGAGGGAGCGGCTGACGCTTTGCCGGCGCGACATTGCCAAGCTGATCGAGATCGCGCTGGTAGAGGAAATCGCCGGCGAATGGACCGAGATGCAGAAGCACTTCAATCTCGTCATCGCAAGCCTGCCGCGCCGCCCCTCGGCCGCCGAGATGGAAAACCTGCTGGAGGATCTCGAAGGCTTCCGCGCATTGGTCGTCAAGACGCTGGAAACGAAGACGAAAACAGGAAAAACAGACGCCAATGATAGCCAAAACGGTCGGCACATACATAATTCAAACCCACACCTCATCTCTGAACTTGAACCAAGCTTCGAAACGAAGCAGGGCGCAAAGCCGGCGGAGGAACCGCAGCCACGGCGGGAGCCGCCGAAATCTTTCCCCCTCGCCATGGTGCTGCAGGCCTGCCCCGAAATCGTCGCTTATGGACCGGGCGGCGGAATTAGCAGCTGGCGGGACCTGATGTCGGCCGCCGTGATCGTTCGATCCACTCTTGGCGTCAGCCCGAGCGCTTATCAGGAGGCCTGCGATGTCATGGGACCTGAAAATGCCGCCTCGGTGATCGCCTGCATCCTGGAAAGAGGCGGGCATATCAATTCGGCCGGCGGCTACCTTCGAGATCTGACGCGACGGGCGGAGCGCGGCGAGTTCTCGCTCGGACCGATGCTGATGGCGCTGCTGAGGGCAAATGGTCCGATGGCCCGCAATACCGGGTGAAGGCCGTCGAAAAGCTCCGCGCCAGCTGTGGGTGTTAGAAGGACATGCTGAGCTTCAAGGCGTTCCAGCTTTCATACCGGCCGAGACCGTGCGGGTACTGCAGGCGAGCGCTTCTGGGCGCTCCTCCTCCCGTTTTCGTTGAAAGAAGTCATTAACCATGTCATAGATGACGGAAGAGAACTTCTATTTCACTTCCATTTGTGAAAAACCGCAAAGCTTAACAATGCGCTACGATATTGACGGTCCGTTACTTCAAACCCTGCTTCCTCCGATTGCGGCAGCGGAGGATGCGTTGGCGCGGCTGGATGAGCGAGTGTTGCGGTCGGCCATCGGTGAGGGGTTTGCCGAGCGCAGCCATTTCTTCGATGCCGCAGGCGCGCTCTGGGTGGCCGGCGAACTCGTGCATGTCGAGGACCTTGTTCTGCACGATGCACATATGGACAGTCGCGCTCCGAGCCACGAACTGACGATTGCCCATTCCGTGCTGCGGGCGCGCCGGCGTATCTGGACCGGCGAACCCTCCTGGGCGCTCGGCGCTTCGGGGCTGGCCGCACTGACCGCCACACTGGGGGAAGGGGAGGGGAAAGCGCAGGAGGTGAACGGTCACGCGGTTGCGATCGAGAGCGATGAAGAGGCCGAAGATGATAACGGGCCGCTCGCTGCCGAGATGGCGGAGATCGATGCGCTGCTTGCCCGCTCGCAGAGGCTCATCGACATTCATACCGGCAAGGTGCCGGCAAGCGAGGCGGCGGCCGTTTCTCCGGCGCGACGCAGCGACGATCCCCTCGGCCTGCTGGGTGACGAGGAATGGGACGAGGAACAGCGGCTTGCGGAGTGGCGAGGCGTGCTGCCATTGGCCGACGGCCTGCCGCCGGTGCTTGGCGCCGTTATCCTTTTCGAAGCGTGGGACAGGATCGAGCCGTTGCGGCGGCAGCATTGGCTTGGCGGTCTCCTGGTCGCAAGTTATCTGCGTGCCCGCGGCAAGATCGCCTCGCATCTCTTTTCCTTTTACGGCGGGCTGAAGCTGGTGCGCCACGAGCGTCGCCGGGCGCGCGATCGTGCGACACGCCTGCAGGCCTTTCTGGAGGCGATGCATCTGGGTGCTACCGCCGGTCTCAAGGAAATCGATCGCTTGTCCCTGGCACGCACACAGATGGAACTGCGGTTCCGGGGCCGCCGGTCGAACAGCAGCCTGCCGGAGCTCGCCGATTTCATCCTGTCACGGCCGATGGTCTCGGCAGCGATGATCGCCCGCCATCTCAGCATCACGCCGCGCGGTGCGCTGAATCTCGTCAACGAGATGGGCATCCGTGAAATCACCGGCCGGGGCCGCTATCGTGCCTGGGGCATCATCTGAAAGGAAACGGCCGGGCGTTTGCCCGGCCGTCTTCTTTCAGTGAGCACCCGATCCGCCATCCTGTCACAGACTGCAGACCAGGCGCTCTTGCGCTTCCTTTGCCCCCAGAAGCGCAGTCTTTATTCCCGCTCGCCCGTGAAGTTGAGCAGCAGCTGGAAGATGTTGACGAAGTTCAGGTAGAGCGAGAGTGCGCCGAAGACGGCGAGCTTCTGGTTCGATTCCTGATCGTAGTTTTCCGAATACTGTTCCTTGATGTTCTGCGTGTCGTAGGCGGTGAGGCCGACGAAGACGACGATGCCGATCACCGAGATTGCAAACTGCAGCGCGGACGAACCCAGGAAGATGTTGACGATGCTGGCGATGATGATGCCGAACAGGCCCATCATCAGGAAAGAGCCCATGCGCGACAGGTCGCGCTTCGTCACATAACCGTAAAGGCTGGTGGCGCCGAACATCGTGGCGGTGATGAAGAAGGTCCGCGCGATGCTCATCCCGGTGAAGACCAGGAACACGGAGGCGAGCGACAGGCCCATTACGGCGCAGAAGGCCCAGAAGGTGATCTGCGCGGTGCTGGCCGACATCGTCTGGATGCGGAAGGAGAAGAAGAAGACGAAGGCGAGCGGGGCCAGCATTACCACCCACTTCAGCGGCGAGCTGAAGATGGGGACGTAAAGGGCCGGGGTCGAGCCGACGATGAAGGCGACGAGGCCTGTTATGACGAGGCCGAGAGCCATATAGTTGTAGACGCGCAGCATATGCTGGCGCAGACCCTCGTCGAAGACGGCCTGGGAGCCGGCCACGGCGCCGTAGCGGGAATTGATCGGGTTCATGCTGATCTCCTCGGTTTGAACTAATAGAGCGAGCGGGCGAGCCGTTCGGCTGCCTGGTCGAGATTGAGGGCGCTATCTTCGGCAATCAGCGCATAGGCGACCTCGCCGATCTGCCAATAGGCGGCTTCCGCCTTTTCGAGGGCGAGATGGCTGACTGGCTGGACCTCGAAGGCGCCCGGGCGGACAGCGAAAAGCGAGAGCCGCTTTCCGTCGGATGCGGTGATCGCCATCTCGACGCTGGGTCCGAATTCGGACGGGAAGATCTGCACGTCGGCGACCTTCCAACCCTTCGGCAGTTCGGGCATGACGATTGCGGTGGCGGCACGGATCTCGTCGGCGCTGTAGGTAGTCGGTGTCTGCGAAGGCATCGATTCCCGCAATTCGGCGGTCTGATAGGCGCGAACGGCGTCCTCGACATAGGCGGGCGCCGGCACGGAGGCTGCAACCTCGGTTGCCGAAAAGGCGCCAAAGGAATTGTGCGCCACCCAGCCGGCGGCGACCAGGATGCCGACGGCGGCGATGCGCTGCATGGACTGGAAGATGCGACCATGGGAAAGGCCGCGTTCCAGCCGGCGGGCGGCGTCGCGGGTTTCGGGATGGCCGGAGGCGCTTTCGCCGGCAAGCGCCAGCCGCAGCTCGCCCTTCATGCTGAGATCGGCCATTACCTTGGCGGCAATCACCGGATTCTCCGACAGGTAGGATTCCACCTGGATGCGGCGGGCGACATCGAGCTCGCCGTCGACATAGGCGTCGAGATCGGTATCGACGATCGGATCAACTGCCTTCATTGCCGTTCCCTCCGATTAATCTCAGATGTGAAACGCGCGGCGTCTTCTCCTCGAATTCGCGCAGCTGAGCGCGGGCGCGGGAAATGCGCGACATCAGCGTGCCGACGGGAATGCCGAGCGCATTGGCGGCTTCCTGGTAGGACAGATCTTCGATCGCCACGAGATGAAGCGCTTCGCGCTGCTCCTCCGGCAGACCGAAGAAGGCCTCGCGCACCTGCTGCAGGCGCACGGCATGTTCCTGGCCGGCCGGCAGGGACTGTTCGGCTTCGACGGCCGCTTCATCATGTCGGCGCGTCAGCGATCGGTTCTGGCGAAGCCGGTCGATATGGGCGTTGTGCAGGATGGAGAGCAGCCAGGTACGCAGGTTGCCGCCGCTGCGGAAGCTCTTCCGCTTTTCGAAGGCGCGCACCAGTGCATCGTGGACCAGATCCTCCGCCTCCTCCGAATTGCGCACCAGCGAGCGAGCGTAGCGCCTCAGCGCTGCAAGCTGTCCGATGACGTCGAAGGGCCGTTCTTTGCGTTCCATGATTGAGTATACGGAAGTCCGGCCGAATTTATTCCAGGCGAGCGAAAAAAATCCTCAAGGGCCACGGATCGCCGCCTGGGAAGCGACCGGTTTCCTTCGCCGGTGCCTTAAATCCGCGATTGTCTTTGACAATCATATGACGGATCATGACGTCACTGAATTGAGGGGACGATAAGGAATGAAGGAAAAGAAGCGAGTCTACCAGGCTCTCGTAGACGGCGCCATGGAAGGGCTGACGGATCAGGCGCTCTATGATTTCGTCAAGACGCGTTGCCCGAAAGCCACCAGCAAGAAAATCGTCCGGGCTTCGCTGCTCGCGTTGACCGACCCTCATCTGAGAGACCGCAACATTCTCGACGTGATCTATGCGCTGGTGATCAAGCATCGGCTAGATGAAGGCGTGCTGGACGACGGCGAAGATGAGGAGACCTACGAGCGGGCTCAACCCCCGCAGGTGGCCGACCGGAACATGCCCGAGCTAACCTGAACGGATCGCCCGCGTCTCGGAGTCAGCCGCCGTCCGAGAGTTCTTCGAGGATCGGGCAATCCGGCCTGTCGTTGCCGTGACAGGCATGCACGAGGTGTTCCAGGGTGCGGCGCAGTTCCGAGAGATCGCGGATCTTGCGGTCGATCTCGACAAGTTTGGTCTCGGCAATATCCTTGACGTCGGCGCTCGCCCTGTCCTTGTCGACGTAGAGCGCCAGCAATTGCCGGCATTCCTCGACGGAAAAGCCAAGGCTGCGCGAGCGCTGCAGGAAGCGCAGCTTGTGAAGGTCGCTTGCAGTATAGTCGCGATAGCCGTTTCCGCCCCTCTCGGGGCGGATGAGGCCGATATCCTCGTAATATCGGATCGTCTTCGAAGGCAGGCCCGATCGTTCCGAGGCTTCGCCGATATTCATCGCCATCTCCTATAATTTTGCAAAACGCAGTCTCAGCGCATTTGATATGACCGAGACCGACGAGAGGCTCATCGCCGCCGCCGCGATCATCGGCGAAAGCAGCAGGCCGAAGATCGGATAGAACACACCAGCTGCGACCGGAACGCCGAGCGCATTATAGCCGAAGGCGAAGCCGAGATTCTGGCGAATGTTGCGCATTGTCGCCTCCGCCAGCCGCCGCGCCCTGACGATCCCGGTAAGATCGCCTTTCACCAGGGTAATGCCGGCGCTTTCCACCGCGACATCGGCGCCGGTGCCCATAGCGATGCCGACATCGGCGGCGGCCAGCGCCGGCGCGTCATTGACGCCATCGCCGGCCATGGCGATGACGGCGCCTTTGGCGCGCAAATCTTCGATCAGCGCCTTCTTGCCTTCCGGCAGGACATCGGCGCGAACTTCATCGATGCCGAGGCTTTTCGCCACCGCTTCGGCCGTACGCCCGTTGTCGCCGGTTGCCATGATGATCGTCAGGCCGCTTTCGTGGAGCGCCTTGATGGCGGCTGCCGTCGTCGGCTTGATCCGGTCGGCGACGGCGACGAGGCCGGCAAGCGCGCCGTCTAACGTTACGAACATCACCGTCTTGCCGTCGCCGCGCAGGGCTTCGGTTTTTTCGGCAAGCGGCGCCGGATCGATGCCGAGATCGGCAAGCATAGCCGCATTGCCGAGCGCCACCGCCACTCCGCCGGCAAGACCTTGAACGCCCTTGCCGGTCTTCGCCTCGAAGCCGGTGACCTCCACGAAGGCGACGCCGCGCTCCTCGGCACCGGAAACGATCGCTTCGGCCAGCGGATGCTCGGAGCCGCGCTCCAGGCTGGCGGCCAGCGACAGAAGTCGCTGCTCCTCGCGCGGGCCGAGGGCGACGACATCGGTCAGTTTCGGCTTACCCTCAGTCAGCGTACCGGTCTTGTCGACGATCAGCGTGTCGACCTTGGAGAAGCGCTCCAGTGCCTCGGCGTCCTTGATCAGCACACCTTCCCCAGCACCCCGGCCGGTGGCGATCATGATCGACATCGGCGTCGCAAGACCGAGCGCACAGGGGCAGGCGATAATCAGAACGGCGACGGCGGCCAGCAGAGCATTGGCCATGCGCGGCTCGGGCCCGAGCATGGCCCAGACGAGGAAGGCAAGGATCGCGACGGCGACGACAGCCGGCACGAAGACCGCCGACACCCGGTCGACGGCGCCCTGGATCGGCGCCCGCGAGCGCTGCGCCTTGGCGACCATGTCGACGATGCGCGACAGAACCGTATCGGCACCTACCTTCTCGGCCACCATGACGAGGCTGCCGTTCTTGTTGATCGTGCCGCCGGTCAGCGCATCGCCCTTCGATTTCTCCACGGGCAAAGGTTCTCCCGATATCATCGATTCATCGACGGTCGATTGGCCTTCGACGACGGAGCCGTCCACCGGCACCCGCTCGCCGGGGCGCACGCGCAGCCGCTCGCCGGTCTGGATCTCGTCGACCGGCACATCGGCCTCGTTGCCGTCGGCCTCGATGCGTCGCGCCGTCTTCGGTGCGAGGTCGAGCAGGGCGCGGATGGCCGAGCCGGTGCGCTCGCGCGCCTTCAATTCCAGCACCTGGCCGACGAAGACGAGCGCGACGATGACGGCGGCCGCCTCGAAATAGACGGGCACGGCCGCGCCGTGGCCACGGAAGCTCATCGGGAAGAGATCGGGCGCCAGCGTGGCGACGACACTGTAGACATAGGCGGTGCCGACGCCGAGGCCGATCAGCGTCCACATGTTCGGACTGCGGTTGACGACAGAAGCCCATGCGCGGCGGAAGAAGGGCAGGGCGGCCCAGAGCACCACCGGGCTCGCCAGCAGCAGTTCGCCGAAGGTCGCCTGCGGCTCGCCGATCATGTCCCGCAGCGGCACGCCGAGCATCGGCCCCATACCGAGCGCCAGCAGCGGCACGGCAAGCACGGCGCTCACCCAGAGCCGCCTGATGAAATCGACGAGCTCCGGGTTCGGGCCTTCGTCGGCGGGCGGAATGCCCATCGGCTCCAGCGCCATGCCGCATTTCGGGCAGTCGCCGGGCCGGTCGCTGAGAACTTCGGGATGCATCGGGCAGGTGTAGAGTGTGCCCTTCGGCGCCGGCTTTGCCGGCGGGCGGCTGCCGTCGCGGTAGGCGGAGGGATCGGCTTCGAATTTTGCCTTGCAGCCAGCCGAACAGAAATAGAATTTCTCACCCTCGGCTTTCAGGAAATGCTTGGCCGTCGAGCGGTCGACGCTCATGCCGCAGACCGGATCCTTCGCGCTCAGATAGTCCTGCGGCGCAGCCGCAAATTTCGTCCGGCAGCCCTCCGAACAGAAATGATAGATGCGGCCCGATTGATCGAATGAAGCCTTGCCGGCCTGCGGGTCGACGGTCATGCCGCAGACGGGGTCACGAATCACCGCGTCCGTCACCTCCTCCTGATGATCATGCCCGCAATTGCAGTGGTCGTGGCCCACGGCGTGGTTATGGTGGTGGTGATCGTGTTCGTGCTTGGCGTCCATCACTATCTCCTTTGCCCGATGGGGGCAGTTGGAGAGGCTTATCAACCTTCCAGCAACTGGAAGGTCAAGCACTAATTTGAGGAGGTAAAATCGACGCGGGAGACGGCGAAAGGGAGGCGGCTCCTCAGATAGGACTGATCAATCCGACCGGCTGGCTGCCGAGCAGAGCGGCGACGGAAATGCTGCCGCCCGGTTCGATCGTCTTGCCGGTCACCAGATCCGCCTTCAGCCCGTGAAGGGGGGAGGGGACTGTTATCGCCGTATCCTCCCAGAATTCCGGGCCGGCAAAGAGCACACCCGGATCGAGCCAGCCGAACATCAGCCGGGGTGCGACGACAATGGCGAAATCGCCGTCTTGTACGCGGGCAAAGGCGAGGACATGATCGCGCCGGCCGCCCGTCGCCCTCAGCGGCAGATAATCGCCCTTGGCAAAGAGCGCCGGGTGCCGCTGGCGCAGGTGCAGGCCGATCGCGATGATGCGCTGCTTCAACGCCGCCGCCTGAAGCTTGGCGATCGGTCCGGCCTCATCAAGCCAGGCTGCCAGCCGGGCATGATCGACCGGCCGGCGATTGTCCGGATCGACGAGGCTGAAATCGAACCCTTCGGTGCCCTGATAGATATCGGGAATGCCGGGGGCGGTCAGCTTGAGGAGCGTCTGCGACAGGCTATTGACGTAACCCGCCGCGATGAAGGGCTGCAGCACCATCTCGAAATCCTCGAGAAAGGCGTCATTGTCAGGCGAGACCAATGCGGCTGCGTATGCCGTGACCGCTTCCTCGTAAGCGGCATCCTGTTCCATCCAATTGCTGCGCAGTTTCGCCTCGCGGACAGCCTTCAGCGCATAGGAGGTGAAGCGCTCGGCAAGCTCATTCGTTTGCCCTTTGTCGAAATCTTCCGGCCAGACGCCGGCAAGCGCTTGATACAGCATCCATTCGACATTCGGCTCCGGTGCTGCGCCATCCGGCAGATCCTTGAGCCACGACCGGTTCATCTCACGCCAGCGCGCCACCGCCTGCACGAAAACGTCGGCGCCCTCGCTCAAGGCATAAAGCCTGGCGCGCGCATCCTCGCCGCGCTTGGTGTCGTGGGTGGCGGTTGCTGAAAGCCCCCGCGGCTGCAGCCGCGCCCGCTCCGCCATCAGGCGATGGAACCCTTCCGGACCACCGGGCGCTTTGGCCGGTTCGCCGCCGACTTCGTTTGCCGCGAGCAACCTGTTGTAGCGGTAAAACAGCGTGTCTTCGGTCGCCTTCGCCATCACTGGGCCGCTCAGCTGCTGGAAGCGGATGCGAAACTGATGGGCGGCATCTCCCTCGACCTTGCCTTCGAGCAGGCTGAGCAGGGGGGTGAGCGCGTGCCTTTCCTCGAGCTGGGAGGCAGCCTGCGAGATCGTGGCAGCGAGCACCGCCGAATCCTGCCAGCTGAGGGCGCCGCCGTCGCCATAGGTGCGATAGACTGGGAAGGCGATCAGCAATTCGCGCAGGGCAGCGGCGATCTCGTCTCGATTGACCTCGGGAAAGATCCCTGCCGCGATCGATAGCAGCCTGCCGGTTTCGCCGGCAAAATTGCGATCCACCATCAGTCGTTTCGCATTCCGCCTCGCCTCCTCGATATCAGCGACCTCGCCGGCAATGCTGCGATAGGCATCGTCCAATATGCGCAGGCCATTGCCGTCGATGAAGATTTCGCTGAGTGCGGCGGTGAATTCATAACCGGTCGTGCCGGCGACCGGCCAGCTCTCCGGCAGGTGCTCGCCGGGGGCGAGGATCTTTTCCACGACGATATAGGTGTCCGGCCCGGCGGCTGCCCTCAGCCGGTCGAGATAGGCCTTGGGCTCGGCCAGCCCGTCGACATGGTCGATGCGTAGGCCCTGCACCTTGCCGTGGCGCACCAGGTCGAGCGTCAGGCGGTGCATTTCCTCGAAAACATCGGGGTCTTCGACGCGCGTGCCGATCAGCCCTGTCACCTCGAAAAAACGGCGATAGCTCAGATGTCGTGCCGCTTGCTTCCAATGGGTGAGGCGCCAGTGCTGCTCCGCATGCAGGTCTCTCAGGAAATCGCGGTCGGCCGAGAGGTCCTCGAGCTTCTGCAGGAGGATGGCCCGGTCGCCGCCCTCGAAGAGGATGTCGCGCATCGCCCGGGTGAAATCCTCGCCCGCGGCGACAGCCGCAGCTTCCGCCATTCTGGTCGCCACCGGATCGTCGAGCCGGTTTGCCACCGCGCCGTAGCTGCTGGGATTGAGCGGCAGCAGCGCGTCGAAATAACCGAATGCGAAATTGCCGTGGCTTTCGTCGAGCACGAGACGCACCTCGCCGGCAGCAAGCGCGCCCTCGAAATCCCGGCCGAGCTGCGGCAGGGTCAGCGGCTCGCTCCAGTCGACGTCGAAATGGCGCGCATAAGCGCTTTGCCGGCCGAATATCAACACGTCGCGCCACCAGCCGTTTTCCGGCGAGGCGGCCATGTGGTTCGGCACGATGTCGAGGATCAGCGCCATGCCCGCTGCGGCGAGGCTGTCCGTCAGCCGGTCGAACCCTGCCCGACCGCCGATTGCGGGGTCGATTTCATTGGCGTCGGTGACGTCATAGCCATGGGTCGAGCCGCTAACGGCGGAAAAGATCGGTGAGGCGTAAAGGTGGCTGATGCCGAGCGTCTTGAGATAGGGGACGAGGCCGCAGGCACGATCGAAGGTCATGCCGTTGCGGAATTGGATCCGGTAGGTCGCTGTCGGAAGTGTCATGAGGCCGTCGGACGTTGAAGGGAGACCCATTTCAACGGTTGTGGCCGGGCTTTGGTTCCATGGCGCAGCGTCTCTAAGGGACGCCGTAACCCTTCGAACCGGTCCATCGTGCTTTCCGAAATGGCTGCCGATTTTCGAGCCGCCGCGCCTCAGTCGATGAAAACGCCTACGCTTGCGGCGCGGCCGGCCGAGTCGATGACGGTCAGTTTCGAGTAGCCGCCTCCGTCTGGCAGCCATTGCTGGGTGCGCCGGCGTGAAAGATCGGGAAGCGGCTTGCCGTTGGCAAGCCAGCGGAAGGGGGCGCGGCCGCCTTGCAGCTTCAGCAGCAGCGGCGACAGCTCGCCGGCTTTGGCGCCGAGATCGATATGGGCGCCCTCCGGCGGATAGACGATCTGCGGCGCCGGCTCGCGCCCGGAGGCGACGAGCAGGCCGCTGGCATTGAGCGCGAAACGCCGTTGGCTGATCGGCAGCTCGGACTGGGCGATGCGCACGGCGCCGGCCGGCGGACGGGGCAGCGGCGTCGTCGCGATGCCGGATTTGGCGAAAGCCTCGAAGAGGATGGGTGCTGCGGTGCCATAGCCGGTCAAACCCGGCACGGCGCTGTTGTCGGGCCGTCCGACCCAGACGCCGAGCACATAGCGCCCGTCATAACCGACCGACCAGGCGTCGCGGTAGCCGTAGCTCGTGCCGGTCTTGTAGGCGATGCCGCGCTGCGGCGCGCCGGCCGGAGGGATGACGCCGGAGAGAATATCGGCAACGTTCCAGACCGCGACCGGCTCCAGCAGCGGCTCGCCGTCGAGTTTGGCTGGTGCGCCGGTGACGCCATCGCCGAGCCTTACCGGCTGGCCGCGATTGGCGAGCGCCGTATAGAGCTGCACCAGATCCTTCAGCGTGATGCCGACGCCGCCGAGACCGATCGCCAGCCCCGGCGTCTCGTTCGGCGGCAGCACCGGGCGCACCTCGGCACGGCGGAAGCGCACCATCAGCCGCGACGGTCCGACGGCGTCGAGCAGCTTGACGGCCGGCACGTTCAAGGAGAGCTGCAGGGCCTCGCGCACGGTCACGTCGCCCTGATAGCTCATGTCGAAATTGCGCGGCCGGTAGCCGAAGAAATCGGCTGGCCGGTCCTCGATGATTGTCTCCTGCGACACCAGCCCCTGCTCGAAGGCCAGCCCGTAAATGAACGGCTTCAGCGTCGAGCCGGGCGAGCGCTTGACGCGCGTCATGTCGATCCAGCCGGAGCGGCTGGCGTCGAAATAATCGGCCGAGCCGACCTCGCCGACGATCGCGCCGGTTTGTGCATCGGCCATCACCATGGCAAGCGAGAGCTTAGGCCCGAGCTTCATCGCCGCTGCCCGCGCGACGGATTCCAGCCCCTGCTGCACCTGTTTCTTCAAGGTCGTCTGGTGCTTGAGGACATCAGGCTCCTTGCGCAGTGCGGCTTCGGCGACATGAGCGGCCAGTGCCGGCAATTGCATGCGCCGCGGCGGGACGGCGACACCCTCGGCCCGCTCCGCTTCGCCGTCGCCGACAGCCTCAGCCACCGCCACGCGGTCGAGCACACGCTGGCGCGCCGCCTCGGCAGCCTTGAGATTGCGGTCCGGCCGGCGCCGTTCCGGCAATTGCGGCAAGGCGACGAGCAGGGCCGCCTCGGCCACCGTCAGGCGGCGCGGCTCCTTCCCGAAATAGGCAAGGCTTGCTGCACGCACGCCTTCGAGATTGCCGCCATAGGGCGCATGGGTGAGGTAGAGATCGAGAATCTGTTCTTTTGACAGCCGCCGCTCGATCTGCACGGCGCGCACCAATTGCAGGAGCTTTGCCGAGAGCGAGCGTCCTTCGCGCGGCTCGATCAGCCGCGCCACCTGCATCGACAGCGTCGAGGCGCCGGAGACGATGCGGCCATTGCTGACCAATTGCATGGCGGCGCGCCCGAGCGCCCAGACGTCGACGCCGCCGTGATCGTAAAAACGCTGGTCCTCATAGGCGATCAGCATGCGCAGGAATTGCGGATCGACGTCGGTGACCACAGTCTTCAGCCGCCAGCGGCCTTGCGGGGTCGCAAAGGCGCGCAGCAATTGCCTATCGGCATCCAGCACCTCGGCGGAGACGGCATTCGCCTTGTCGAGTGGCGGCGGATAGGCCTTGTCGGCGGCGTCGAGCGCGAATAGGGCCGCGCCGGCAAGAACGATGCCGGCGGCGGATCCGATCGCAAACTTGTGCCACCGCTTCATTATTGCGCTGCCACGACCTCCATCTTGCCGGTCGCCGTGCGGGCCGAAAGCTCGGGACGGTACATATCCTCGACGCTGGCGGCCGGATGGTCGTAGGTGCCGGGGGTGACGGCGCGCACGACATAGGCGACGTTGAATTCGCGATTGTCGCCTGCCGCGCGGTTGAAGGCGGCAACGAAGCGGTCATAGCGGAATTCGGTGTGGGCAGCCGAGATTTCGCCGATCCAGTCGAAATTCGTCATCTGGGCGCTGTCGACGAGATTCGGATTGTCGATCTCGAAGCCCGCCGGCAGAAGGTCGGTGATGACGATGCGCGACGGCCAATCATTGGTCTCGCGCACGTGGATGACGACGACGTAGCGCTCGTTCTGCTTCGCCTCGCTTACATTGGCCTGCTCGCCGTCGAGCGTGTAATAGCTGCGCTCGATGAGGAAGCCATCGCCGCCGGCCGGCAGCGGCACGGTGGGAGCGGCAACGGTGGTGACGACGGCCGACACCGTGTCGTTTGTCTGATTGGTCAGCGTCAGCGGATGGTCGGCGAGCGCATCACCGGTCATGCGGGCCATATAGGCGCCGGTATGCGCAGCACCGTTGACGTCGACCTTCAGGCTGTCATCTCCGCCCTGGATGGCGCGCGCGGCAAGCAGCATCCAGGCTTCTTCCTGGGTGCTCTTGTATTTGCTGCGCCCCCATTCCTTGGCGACGGCCTTGGCGAGGTCGGGGACGACAGGCGGCACCGGCCGGCTTTCGGCGGCAAGTGCGAGGATCGCCGCGCCGTCGCGCAGGATCGTGCCGTAGTCGGTGCGCGACAGGTTCACCCGCGAGACCATCGACTGCTGCGACATCTGCAGCGCGTCGACGAAGATGTTCTTCGAGCGCTGCGCATCGCCGTAGAGCGCCAGTGCGGCGGCGATATGCGCCTTGGCAAGCGGCGTCGGGAAGTCGTTGATCATCGTATCGGCATAATAGCGCAGATCGCTGATCGCCGCCTTCTTGTTGCGGGCAAGGACGTAGACGGCATAGGCGATCTGGTCGCCCTGACCCTTGATGTCGGTGGTGTAGGACAGCGTGTTCTGCAGGTTTTCGAGCGCCTGCACGAAGGCCTTTTCCGGCACGTCATATTTCATTTCGCGGGCGCGCGTCAGGAAATCGGTGACGTAGGAATCCAGCCAGACGTCGCCCGAATCCGGGCCCCAGAGACCGAAGCTGCCGGCCGAGGCCTGGTAGGAGAGCACGCGGTAGATCGCATCCTGCACGCGGCTGCGCACGTCATCGTCGTTTTCGATGCCCGCCTGCTTTGCCACCTCGGCCAGGTAGAGCAGCGGCAGCGCCCGGCTGGTGGTCTGCTCGGCGCAGCCGAACGGGTAGCGGTCGAGCGTCATCAGCAGGGCCGGAATGTCGAAGGCGGCCGAACGCGTGACGTTGACGCTGATCGAGGCGCCGGGCAGCACGCTGTCGGCAAGCAGGTTCTTGTCGACGGTGAGCTTCGCGCCCGGCTTCAGCGCCAGCACCCTGCGTTGGGTGATCGGCAGGGATGCCGGGCGCACCGGCACGTCGATCGTCTGGTCGAGCGACAGGCCGGAGGCGTCGGAGAGGTTGATCGACACGCTGCCGGCGCCCGGCTGTTTGCCGACGAGCGAAAGCGTCAGCTCGGATTTTGCGCCGGCCTCCAGGCGAATGGTCTGCGCGGCGGAAGCCTGCTCGATGCCGATGGCGTCGTTGCCGGTCAGCTGCAGCTTGTAATCGCCGGCCGGGGCATCGGTATTGGCGATGTCGAGGCGCAGATCGGCCTTGTCGCCGGGGGTGAGGAATTTCGGCAGGCTGGCGGTCACGACCACGGGATCGCGGATAATGACATCCTTGACGCCATGGCCGACACCCGTCTTCGTCCAGGCGACCGCCATGACGCGCGCCGTGCCATTGAACTGCGGAATATCGAAGGAGATATGGGCCTTGCCTTCGGCATCGAGTTTTACCGGGCCCGAGAAGAAGGCGACGAGCTTCTGCGTCGGCGGGCTGGCCTGCAGCGCCACCGCACCGCCGTCGCCGCCGGTCCTAAGCTTGCCGGTCGCACCCAGCGAGCCGTCGATCAGGCGGCCGTAGAGGTCGCGGATTTCAAGGCCGAGCTGACGCTGGCCGAAATACCAGTCCTCCGGATTCGGCGGTTCGTAGCGCGTCAGGTTGAGGATGCCGACGTCGACGGCGGCAACGGTGACATAGGCATCCTCGTTGGCGCCGGCGCCGGCCACCTGCAGGCCGATATCGAGCGGTCCGCGCGGCAGCATCTTTTCCGGCGTGTCGAGCTTGACCTGCAGCGCCCGCTGTTCGGGATCGACCTTCAGCCATTTGATGCCGATCGAGCGCATCGGCATGTGGCTGTCCTGGGCATCGCCGGGACGGAAGAGCGTTGCGGTGACATAAGCGCCGGCGCCCCAGTCCGCGGTGACGGGAATGTCGACCTCGCCGCCGGTCTCGCCGATCGCCGCATTCTGCACGGCAATCAGCTTTTCGCTTCCGGCCGTGACCATCAGCTCGCCGCCGTAACGCGAGGTGACTTTCAGCTTGGCCGTCTCGCCGACCTTGTAGCTGTCCTTGTCGAGGGCGATCTCCAGCCCGTCGGGCGTTTCGGTCGAGGTCGAGGTCACGAACCAGCCGGCGTCGAATTCGACGCTGGAGGTCGGGCCGTCGGCATCCGGGCTTTCAACTTCGAGGCGATAGCGGCCCCAGGTCACCGGCACGGAGACCTTGCCGCCGCCCATCGTCGCGTCGACACTGCCGTTGGAAATCTGCTCGGCGGTGTAGACAGGCTCGTATTTCCAGGCCGTTCCCTCGCGATACCACTGGTATTCGCGGTTGAGGCTGTAGAACTTCCAGCGCAGGCCCTTCATCTCCTGCTTCTTTCCGTCTGCATCGACGCCGATCACCGTGAAGTTGGCGATCGAGTTCTCGGGCAGATCGCCGGAGAATTCCGGCTTGATGCCGACCGACGCCCGCTCGCTCTTCACCGGGATGACAAGCGAGCGCTCAATGGCGCGCCCGCCCGCTTCCTGCATTCTGATATAGACGGTGGCGTTGAGCAGCTGGGTGGTGGCCGGCAGGTCGACGACGGTGAGGTCGGTCGAGGCTTCGCCATTCTCGTCGAGTTCCGGCAGGTCGTCGATCGGCAGGCGCGAATCCTCGCTCGCCTCTTCGTCGGCCAGCCCGAACAGGAAGCCCTTATAGGCTTCATTCTCGCGCGTCGGCTTGACGACGACGTCGCCTTCGAGCGTCAGGCCCGCGGCCGGGGCACCGTAGAGATACTTGCCGGAGATGGTGATGTTTGCCGGCGTGTCCGGACCGATTTCCTTCGCCTCGGTCTTGATTTCCATGTCGGTGCGATCGGGCACGAAATCGTCGATGAGGAAGCTCTTGCTGGCAATCGCGCTGCCCTTGGGATCGGTATAGATGTTCATCGTCCAGGTGCCGCGCATCGCGTTTGCCTGCGTGGCGAAATCGACGGAATAACCGCCGAGATTGCTGGTCTGGCTGACGATCCGGCGGTCTTCGACCCCATCCGGGCGGCTGAAGATAAAGGTGAGCGGCAGGTTCTCGATGGCGTTGCCGTCGGTGTCGCGGGCGAGCGCCTGGGTATGCACGGTTTCGCCGGCGCGGTAGATGCCGCGCTCGGTGAAGGTCAGCACGTCGATCGCGCCGGGTGCGACGCGGCCGGTGACACCCCGGTCGGAAAGGTCGAAGCCGGCGCGCGTCATGTCGAGGAAGACATAGTCCGACGTACCGTTCCTGGCGGCGATGACGGCGGGCGTCAGCGCCGCCGTGCCGCGGATCAGGCCGGCGGTGAAGGTGGCGCGGCCGTTTTCGTCGGTCGTCGCGGTGCCGAGCACCTCATTGTTCTTTGCGAGCAGCTGCAATTCGACGCCCGCGATCGGTTTTGCCGAGGCGAGCGAGCGGGCAAAGACGTTGAGCCCGTCGGTGCCGGCATAGGTGGTGATGCCGATATCGGATACCAGGAACCATTGCGTCGCCTGCGAATCCCACTCCTGCGCCGGCGCGTTCGGCGCCGTTGCGGTCAGCACATAGATGCCGGGCTTGCGTTCGGGCAGCGCCTCGTCGACGGGGAAGCTGGTGACGATGTCCTTGTTGAGCTCGTTGGCGATGTCGATCGAGCCCTGCCAGACGAGCTCGCCGCTCTGGTCCTGAATATTCTGGGCGCTGTAGCCGTCGAGCTGGCTCAGGAACTGGGAGTTCGTCAAAAGCGGCGCGATGGCGCGATCGCCGATGCGGTAGAGTTTGAGGTTGGCCGTGGCCAGGTTGACCGAGACGATCGGGATGCCGCGGCGCGCCGTCGAGGGCAGCACGAAGCTGTCGCCGGTGAAACGCACGATCTGGCTGCGATCCTTGATATAGACGTCGATGCTGACGGGGGCGTCGAGCGACTCGTCGACGGAGGACGGCAGGCCTGGCCGGAAGGTGATCTTATAGGTCTCGCCATGCGTGAGGCCCTCGACGCAGATCTGCTTGTCCTTGGTTTCCACCGCCTTCGGCGCGGCGCCGTTCAGCGTCACGAAGGGCGTATAGTCTGTGGTCTTGACGAGCGCCTCGGAGAAGGTTGCGCAGGCCCGCGGCGTGACGCTGTCGGCGTCGACCGTGTGCTCGGTGATGCGGAAGCCCTGTGTCGATTTGAGCTGCAGATAGGCGGTCTGCACTTCGTCGGAGGCAATCAGCGCCAGGCTTGCCTTGTAGGCGCCGAGCGCCGGGCGGTAATTGGCGTTTCGTTCGAGAGCGGTGGCGAGCACGGCGAGCGCCTCGGCGCGCTTGGCCTTGGTGCGCGTCAGCTCGTAGCCGTTCAGCGCGTCGACCACGGCCTGGCCGGTGACGCTGCTCTCCGTGCTGCCGAAAGAAATTGCAGCGCGGGCGGTTTCGAGCCAGAGATCGGCGTCGTCGGGCGTAATCGACAGCGCACCGTGGAAGGCGATCAGCGCGTCGGTCAGATTGTTTTCGGTCATGTCGAGGCGGGCGTTGGCCGTCAGGCTGTCGATGCCCTGGCCCTGCTGGCCATCGGCAAGGGCAAGATTGTCCTTATAGTCATGGGCCTGCTGGATGAGGTCGTTGCTCAGGAAGGTCAGGCGCGGTGCCGCGCCGATATCCGGCTCCTTCTGGGCTGCTGTCTCGACGATCTTGCCGGCAACGGCGCCGGGGAAGGCGTTCATCGTCTTGAAATCGGATTTCAGGAAGCACCATTTCACCTTCGGATTATAGGTGAAGGCCTTGCAGCTCTTGTCGCCGATGCAGGAGGTCTTGCACTGGTCGAGCGAGACGTTCTGCTCGGTGCGAAGATCGAAGCCGAAGAAATCGGCGTCCTTGATCGTCTGGATGTCGCGCTTGGTCTCCGCGGCGGCGGCCGGAAGACCGATCGCGATCGCGGAAAAAAATGCGATGGTGGCAAAAGCAAAGAACGAGCGCACGGACATAGGTTCCCCCCGGAATGCTGGCTCTGACCGGGCGCACTCTCCTCACTCCTCACGAGATTGTCAACTCAACTTGAGCGATGTTTCATCTTCAAACACACGCTTTCCTTTAGACGTCACATCGGCGTGAGTGACCGCCTTGTGATTTGCCGCTTTTGCCAGGATGAGCAAGGATTTGAGCGATTGCCAGGAGGTAGCGCCATGTCCATGTCTTTTACCCGCGGGAGCCGTGCGCCGTTCCTTGCCGCAGTTGCTGTCCTAGTCGGCGTCAGCATGGCATGCGCAGCCGAGGAAGCGGTCGTCATACCGCCGCCGGCCATGGACGAAGCCGCCAGATCCGGCACTGAGACGGCCATTTTTGCCGGTGGCTGTTTCTGGGGCGTCCAGGGCGTCTTCCAGCACGTGAAGGGGGTCGAGAGCGCCGTCTCCGGCTATGCCGGCGGCGAGGCAAGAACGGCGCAATACGAAACCGTCAGCACCGGTTCGACAGGCCACGCCGAAGCCGTCGAGGTCAGGTTCGATCCGAGAAAGGTGAGCTACGGCAGGTTGCTGCAGATCTTCTTCTCCGTGGCGCACAACCCGACGCAGCTGAATTTCCAGGGACCGGATCGCGGCACCCAATATCGCTCGGCGCTGTTCGTCACCGCTTCCGAGCAGCGAGAGGTGGCTGAGCGCTATATCGACCAGCTCGACAAGGCGCATGTCTTTCCGCAGCCGATCGTCACCGAGGTGTCGGATTCCGCCGGATTCTATCCCGCCGAGGCCTATCACCAGGATTTCCTGACGCGCAATCCGACCTATCCCTATATCGTCTACAACGACCTGCCGAAGATCGAGAACCTCAAGTTGCTGTTTCCCGCCGACTACCGCAGTCAGCCGGTGCTCGTCGGGAAGACCAAGGGCTGATTCAAGCCTGTCGGTCTCTGGGTTGATCCGGTACGAAATGATCGCACCCGCTCAAGGCATGATGTCGATTGGCGTATGGTTGGGAACGCGGGCCCAGATATCGCGCATCTCGGCGTTGGTGACCGCAATACAGCCATCCGTCCAATCCCACAGTCGATGCATCTCTCCGAGCAGGCCCCAGCCATTGGGCAGCCCATGGATCATGATGCTGCCACCGGGCGCAAAGCCACTGACTTCAGCCTCACGCCGCTCCTTCGGGTTCGGGTAGGAAATGTGCAGGCTCAGATGTGCCACGGATTTCGGATTGCGCCAGTCGATTTCATAGCGCCCTTCCGGTGTTTTCTCGTCGCCTTCGCGTTGCTTGGGACCCGCATCGGCGGCCCATCCAAGCGAAATCTGATATGTCGAAATGGGAGCGTTGCCCCTGAAAAGGACCATGCGGCGTTCGGATTTATAAACGCGAATGAGGTCGGCCTGTTGCTCCGGCGGCGCGTCCGGGGGCGGCGAGCCCGCGCCGATCCTGGCCCATCACCTTGGTATAGGCGAAAAGGCTGACGGCGACGAGGCTGAGGATAATAATGGTTTTCAACATAACCCTCAATCGTCGAGCCGATGGAATAATCATATCGTATTATCGCGCGCCCTTGTCCAGGAGGTGCAGGTGAGACCAAACTTGATCGGGCGGTCTTGGCTTGCCGGCATCCTCGTTAATAATTTATCAACGTTAACAATATCTTAAAAGGAAAAAATTGCGTTTCACGGCGGAACATATTTTCAAGTTCCCCGTTACGACAATGAGTTTCGGCAGGATCAGACTGCGGGAGCGGCTCCTTCTTTCGAAGTATGTGCGTAGCAAGAGGACGGATCATGGCCACCAATGTCGTGCGGCGCTGGCAACGAGATGATCTCATGAAGCAGCGAGTATTGATCGTGGAGGATGAATTCCTCATCGCGCTGGATCTCGGCGCGACGGTGGAGGGCATGGGCATGCAGGTGGTAGGCCTTGCCAACGATGGCGAACAGGCGCTCCGGCTGGCGCCGTCCGCCGATATCGCCTTCGTCGACATCAATCTCGCCGACGGCCCGACCGGCCCTGAGATCGGCAGACGGCTGGCGCAGGAGCACGGCATTGCGGTGGTCTTCATGACCGGCAATCCCGAGGCGGTCGCCGATGGTGTCAAGGGCGCGGTCGGGGTGGTGCAGAAGCCGGTCATGCCGTCACTGGTCGAACGGCTGGTGAAGTATCTTGCCGCGCGCCGCGTCGGCATGTTCGCGATCGTGCCCCCTGAGATGACGGTCTTTGTCTGATCGGGTGGGTCTGGTCAGCCGGGGAGAGCGGCAAGCTGCGGCAGAGCGTCGGGTTTTTCGGCTTTCGGGCCGCCATAGGCCTTGAGAAAGGTCCGCACGGCATTGCGTGCCGCCTTTTCCAGTTCCGCATCGGTGGGTGTGCCGCCGAACAGCGTCATCATCTGCAGGTCGGCATTGGCGAGCGCCACGAACTGCCTGGCGGCGACGTCGAAATCGTCGATGGCAAGCGCTTGTCGGTGGGCAAGGCGCGCGAAAAGCGCCGAAAGCGCGGTGGTCAGCTTGCCCGGCCCCTGCTGACGCCAGCTTTCGAAGAGATGCGGATATCGCTCGCCCTCCGTCTGCACGAGCTTGCGGAGGAATTTTCCGTCGTGATTGCAGATGCAGTTCTTGTTGAGGCGCATGACGAAGGCCGTTAGGTCATCTTCCAGATTGCCGGCACTCTCGGGAAAGGTCGACAGAACGGAGAAGAGCATGGCATTGGCGCGGTTCATGACATCCTCGATGACGGCGACGAACAGCGTTTCCTTCTCGCGGTAGTGATTGTAGATCGTCTGGCGGGAGACACAGGCCACAGCGGCGATCTCGTCGATGCTGGCGCCGGCAAAACCCTGGCGGCAAAAGACGTCGGCGGCGGCATCAAGGATCGACATGCGCTTGGCGCATTGCCCGCGTTGTGTATGCCCTGCCATCCGGACTGCCGGTGTCATGCGATCTTTCATGACGCGAAGATAAGACGTCTTGACGGTTTAGACAATGGCGTCTAATTTTACAGGCGTGTCCAAAATTATTGACACTCCTGGTTCCGCTGCTGAGGCTATGAGCTCCCAACTTCGTCTTCGCGCGAACGATCATCATTCAACCCTAAGAACAATTTGGCGGAGCGACGACCAGTGCTACCGCTGCGCTTTGATGAAAGATCACCATTATGACGGCTTCCTTCTTTCGAATTGCCCTCATTCTCGGGCTTCTGTCGGCCATCGGGCCTTTCGCCATCGACATGTATCTTCCCGCGCTGCCCACCATCGGCCAGGACCTGCATGCCGATAACAGCGTCACTCAGCTTACTCTTCTTGCCTTCTTCATCTCCTTTGCGCTCGCCCAGCTCGTTTACGGGCCGCTCTCGGACATGTGGGGCCGCAAGCTGCCGCTCTATCTCGGGATCGGCCTCTTCGCGCTCGCCTCGATCGGCTGCGCGCTTTCGACCGATATCGAAACGCTGATCGCCTTCCGCTTCGTCCAGGGCATCGGCGGTGCGGCCGGAATGGTCATTCCGCGCGCCATCGTCCGCGACATGCATACCGGCGTGCAGGCCGCCCGCCTGATGTCGCTCCTCATGCTGGTCTTCTCGATCTCGCCGATCCTGGCGCCGCTGACGGGCAGCGCCGTCATCGAGTTTTACGGTTGGCGCGGCGTCTTCTGGGCGGTGACGATCGCCGCCGCGATCGGCCTCGTCCTGCTTTCCACCCAGCTCGAGGAAACCCGTCCGGCCAAAGACCGCCATGGCAGCGGTCTTGGCAGCGCCATGACGGCCTACCGCCTGCTGCTTGCCGACCGCAATTTCCTGACGCTGACCTTCATCGGCGGTCTGGGTATTTCGAGTTTCCTCGTCTATCTCGCCAACTCGCCCTTCGTGCTGATCCAGCATTATGGGCTGACGCCGACCGAGTACAGCTTCGCCTTTTCGATCAATGCCGTCTCCTTCTTCGCAGTATCGCAAGCGACGGGCTGGCTCGGCGAGCGTTTCGGCCTGGTGCGCGTCATGCGGATCGCAGTCAGCGCCTTTGCCCTCGCAATGGTCGTCATGGCGGTGGTGATGGCCGCGGGCTTCAACCAGCTGCCTGTCATGGCGGGCTTCCTGTTCGTCGGCTACGGCTTCCTCGGTCTCGTCATCCCGACGAGCGCCGTGCTGGCGCTCGAGGATCACGGCGCGATCGCCGGCACCGCCTCGTCGCTGATGGGCACGCTGCATTTCGTGATCGCCGCCGTTGCCATGCTCATATCGAGCCTGTTCTTCGACGGAACCGCCGTTCCGATGGCGGCCGGCATCGCGCTTTGCGCGTTCTCGGCCTTCGTGCTGACGCAGGCAACGATCGGCCGCCGCGCCGCCGTCGCCGCAGCCGAATGATTGGAAACAGGCCGCGCCCGGCAGCGGGTGCGGCCATGTGCCGCCTTTTAGAAAGTACAACGTGCAATTGATTATCGGTGGGCCGCGCTATCTAAAGCATGTCGCGCAAAAGGGGTTGGTGGTTTTGCGGTAACGACATGCGGAAAAACAAAGAGCCAAAGCGCAAGGAGCGAATCTGAAAGATCGCGACGCGCGTTAGGCCTGACGAAACATTGTCATTCCGGAGGATAAGCATGGTCGACGAGAAGCGGCTGATCTCGAAAGTCACCTGGAAGCTGATGCCGTTTCTCGGCATCCTTTATCTCATCGCCTATATCGACCGGCAAAATGTCAGCTTCGCCAAGCTGCAGATGGTCGATGCCCTCGGGATGAGCGAATATGCCTATGGCCTTGGCGCTTCGCTATTCTTCATCGGCTATTTTCTCTTCGAGGTCCCGAGCAACCTCTTCCTCGACAGGCTCGGCGCCCGGGTCTGGTTCGCCCGCATCCTGGTCTCCTGGGGACTTGTCACCGTCGCGCTCGCCTTCACCCAGAACGCGACGATGTTCTATATCCTGCGCTTCCTGCTCGGCGTCTGCGAAGCCGGCTTCTTTCCCGGCGTTCTCTACCTGTTGACGCTCTGGTTTCCGTCGGACTATCGTGGCCGGATGGTCGGGCTGTTCATGATCTTCAGCGCGATCGCCAACTCCGTCGGCGCACCGCTCGGCGGCGTGCTGCTCGATCTGGATGGCTTCTACGGCTTTGCCGGCTGGGAATGGGTCTTCCTGGCGACCGGTCTGCCGGCCGTCATCGCCGGCGTCGTCACCTTCTTCTATCTTCCCTGCCGGCCGGAGAGCGCAAGTTTCCTCAGCGGCGCCGAGAAGGATTGGCTGAAACGGCGGCTCGCTTCGGAAAATGCCGGCATGGGCGAAGATGCCGGAAACGGCTTCAAGGCGCTCGTCGATCCACGCGTCCTGCTGATGGCGCTCTGCTATATCGCTTTTCCGCTTTCGGCCTACGGCCTGAGCTACTGGCTGCCGACCATCGTCAAGGCCTTCGGCGTCAGCAATACGGCCAATGGCTTCCTCAACATCATTCCCTGGCTCCTGGTGGCGGTCGCGCTTTATGTCGTTCCGGCCATGGCCGACAAGGCAAGATCGAAGACGCCCTATATCGTCGTTCCCGCTTTCATCGGTGCAGCCTGCCTGCTGCTGTCGGCGTTGGTCCCGAACCATACGGTGCAGTTCGCCTTCCTCTGCGTCGCCGCTGCCGGCATCTTCGCGCCCCAGCCGGTATTCTGGAGCCTGCCCTCGCGCTTCCTCAAAGGGGCGGGCGCGGCGGCCGGCCTTGCCGCCATCAATTCGGTCGGAAACCTCGGCGGTTTCGTCGCCCAGAACGTCGTGCCCTGGATCAAGGATGAGAGCGGCAGCACGATCGCGCCGATGTTCTTCCTGGCCGCCTGCCTGGCTGCCGGCGCACTGCTGGTCTTCGTCGTCGCCCATCAGCTGTCGAGCCGCGAGCAGCCGGCGCCGGGCCGGGCCTGATGCGCGTCAGGCCGTCAGCGTGAAAGCGTCACTTTCACCTGGAACGAGCTCCATCGGCCAGATCCTGTTGCGGGCGCCCTGCGGATAATGCTCGGCATAGGCCGGCATGGTGGCGAGCAGGGTTTCGCCGAGCTGGGCGCCGAGATCGCGCAGCGACATGCGGAAGGAAGTCAGCGACGGCTGCAGGAAATGCGTGCGCGGCTCCTCGCGGAAGCCGACGACGGCAAGATCGCGCCCGGGCACGATGCCGGCCTCCGCCAGCCTCCGGTAGAGCCCTATCGCCATCAGCTCGTGGATCAGGATGATCGCGGTCGGCCGGTCTTCAATCATCAGCAGCTCGTGGCCGGCCTGATAGCCGCCCTGTTCGCTCGACTTGACACGGATGACGAGCGCCGGATCGAAGGCGATGCCGTGGCGTTTTAGCGCCTCACGGTAACTGTCGAGGAAGATATAGCCGAGATTGATGTCGGAGGAGGGGGCCGCCACCGCGATCCGCCGGTGGCCCTTTGCCACCAGCCGGTCGACGCCGCGCGCCGCCACGCCCTCGAAATCGAGGTCCATCCAGGTGTAGCTGCCGCCGGACGCGCTGCGGCCGAGCGCCACGAAAGGGATGCGGGCCTTTTCCAGAAGCTCGATGCGCCGGTCGGTGCGTCGTGTCGCCGAGATGATCAGCGCATCGACGAGGCGGCGCGCCACCATGCGCTTCAGATATTCATGCGGATCCTCGTCGTCGGGGCAGGGCAGCATGACCAGATCGAGCTTGTGGCGGGAAAAGACGCTCTGCAGTCCGTCGGTGACACCGAGGAAGAAGTCGTCGCTGTTTTCGACCGTCTCGCGGCTGACCTCGAGCATCAGCCCGATGACATTGGTCATCCCCTGGCGGAGGCTGCGGCCCGACTGGTTGGCGACGTAACCGAGTTCCTCCGCGGCGGCGAGCACGCGCCGGCGCGTTTCTTCATTGACATCCGGCTTGCCGTTCAGCGCCCGGGACACGGTCCCAATCGAAATGTCGAGATGCTCGGCGAGCTGGCGGATTCCCTTCATCTGCAGCGATCTTCCTCCCGGTCGGAGCGCGTTTACCCTCTCTTGCCACAGGATGGAGCCTGCGAAAAGCCGGGGGAGGGATTAGGGCCTGAAACTCTGGCGGATCACGAGTTCCGGAATGACGCGTTCGTAACCGGGCGGCGAATCCGGGTCTTCAAGCCTGCGCTCCATTAGCTCGACGGCGCGTTGCGCCATGATCAGCGGATCCTGGCGGAAGGTGGTCAGCCGGTAGCTCAGCCAGGAGGATTCCGGCACGTCGTCGAAGCCGATGACGGCGACATCCTCGGGGATGCGCAGTCGTGCTTCCTGGCGCACGACATCCATCAGTCCGAAGGCAATCAGGTCGTTGGCGCAGAAGACGGAGTCGGGCTTTGCCTTCTCGGAGAAGAGCGCGCGTCCGGCGGCAAGGCCGCCCTCATAATCGGAATCGCCGCCACGTGCGACGCTGACGGATGCGCCAAGTGAGGCGGCCGCCGAAAGGAAGGCGTTTTCGCGCTCGACGATGGCAGGCGTTTTCGAGTTGGAGCCGATGACCGCCAGCCGCCGCCTGCCGCTTTCGTAGAAGACCGTTGCCGCCTTGCGCGAGGCCCCGGAGTTTCCGGCGCGCACATGGTCGACGTCTGACTCCGAACGTCCGATGACGACGAGCGGCTGGCCGTTTCGCTGGGCGAGTTCGACGAAACTCGTCGGCGGTGAACCTGACAGGATGATGATCGCCTCTGCCCGGTGACCGATCAGCATTTTCTGGGCGGCGAGCAGCTCGTCTTCCGTCTGGCCTGTGTTGATCAGGATCGGAATGCTGCCGCGCCGGATCAGCGATTTGGCCAGCGCCGCCGCCAGATGCGCGCGAAAACCTACCTCCGGCCGGGTAGCGACGATGCCGACGAGGCGGCTCTGATTGGCGAGCACGCCGCGTGCGAGATCATTGACGTGATAGCCGAGTTCTTCAGCGGCCCGCAGCACCCTTTCGCGCGTTGCCGGCGCAACGCTTGCGCCCGGCGTGAAGGTGCGTGAGACGGCCGAGCGCGAAACGCCCGCCAGTTGCGCCACCTGCTCGGCGCTGACGAAGCGCATGCGTTCCTTCTTCGGCATCCTGCCGCCATTCACGGGATCATCATTCATCGGCTCTCAGCTAGAGCGGGTCTCTGACAGCTGGATGACAGGAAGCGTATGGCAGTGAGAATCTTTGGCGATGGTGGTGCAGGTCGTCGGCGGGACCGACCGGTTCGGACTCAAAGGCTGCCCTCACCCTAACCCTTGCCTGGGTCGAGACACGTGGCTCAGCCGGATGAGAGGCTGATCTCCTGGCGTCGCTGATATAGAAAAAAATACCGAGGCTGCGGGACGCAACCTCGGTCAAGGATCACTGCAACAAATCAGGGACTACTCGCAGACCCGCACGGTTTCGGCATGATAGCCCCCGTCATAGCGGTTGCGCACATCGCGGTCCTCATACCAGCATCTCGGCTCCGGTTCGATATAGCGGGGCTCTTCGACGTAGCGAGGGCCGCCGCCATTGGCGATAGCGCCGCCGATCAGCCCGCCGACAACACCTGCGGCAACGCCGCCGGCGATGATGCGGCCGGTATTATCGTGGTGATGACGATCACGTGCGGCAGCAGGCTGAATAGCCGATCCAACAAGGGCCGTCGCGATCAGCAGGCTGCTAATAATTCTTTTCATAACATTCTCCTCAGTGGCACTCGCCCCGGATAAAAGGGAAATACGGCAGCAAGGCGTTTGTTCGTTCAAACTTTGCGACAGGCGTTAATGCATGTCATCCCGCGTCAGGTCGCCTGCTCCGGCGCTGTCGTCTCTTCCAGAACGTCTTCGGGAATATCGTCGAAGGAGGCGTAGTTGAGGCTATAGAGTTTGGAATAAAGCTTGTCATTCTTCATCAGCTGACGGTGGTCGCCGCTTTCGATGATCTCGCCGTTCTGCAGCACGATGATGCGGTCGGCTTCGCGGATCGTCGCCAGGCGATGGGCGATGACGAGGCCGGTGCGGTTTTCGAGCAGCTTCACCAGCGCCTTCTGGATCAGCATTTCGGTATAGCTGTCGATATTGGCCGTCGCCTCGTCGAGCACCAGGATCTTTGCATCCGCCACCAATGCGCGGGCAAAGCTCAAAAGCTGGCGCTGGCCGAGCGAGAGATTGCCGCCGCGCTCGCCCAGAACGCTGTCGTAGCCATTGGGCAGGCGCATGATGAAATCATGCGCGCCGACGGCTTTGGCCGCCTCGATCACCTGCTCACGCGTCGCCTCCACCTTGTGGTAGCGGATGTTTTCGAAGACGGTGCCAGTAAAGAGGAAGGGCTCCTGCAGCACCATGGCGATTTGCGCCCCGAGCGAATCCTGCGTCAGCGCGCGCACATCGTGGCCGCCGACCAACACCTGGCCCTGCTGCACATCGTAGAAGCGATGGATCAGCGACATGCAGCTCGATTTGCCCGAGCCCGTTGGCCCGACCAAGGCGACCGTCTCGCCGGGATTGACCTTGAAGCTCACATGTTTCAGCACCGGATGCATCGGATTGTAGCCGAAGACGACATCCCTGAATTCCACCGAGCCGTCCATGTCGCGCGACAGCGCCGTGGCATCGGGCGCGTCCTTGATGTCGATCGGCACGTCGAGCACTTCGGTCAACCGCTGGCCCGACGCCATGGCGCGCTGCATCACCGAATATTGCAGGGTGAGCGAACGGATCGGGTCGAAGAAGCGCTGGATATAGAACAGGAAGGCGACGAGCACGCCGACGTCGAGCGCCTGGTTGAGAACACGGGCGCCGCCGACGACGATGACGAGCGCCATCGCCACGCCGGTCAGGCTGTCGACGATCGGCACCATCACCTGGGCATAACGCGCCGCCGTCAGATGGGTCTTGAGGTTGGCATGCGCCTTGTCGTCGTAGAGGGTGAAGTTGACGCCCTGCCGATCCATGCTCTGAACGGCGCGCACGCCGTGGATCGCCTCGGCGAGCGCGCCGTTGGCGACCGAATTGGTCTCGTGCGCGGCCATGAAGGATTTGCGGGCGAGCGGCAGCCAGAACAGCCGAACGACGAAGAGCACCGGCAGCACCGAAAGCGTCAGCAGGCCCAGCTTGAAATCGAGATAGAGCATCACGAAGACGATGCCGAAGAGCAGCACGATGTCGCCGACTGACAGCACCGAGGTTTCGAGGAATTCCTGCATCGAGTTGACGTCGCCCTGCAGGCGCGACATCAGCCGTCCCACCTCGGTCTTGTCCATGAAGGAAAGCGAGACGCGCTGGAGATGCGAAAACATCGCCTTGCGGATGTCGAAGAGCACCTCTTCCGCGACGTTGCCGACCAGCGTCTCCTGGGCGTAGCTTGCCGCATAGTTGATCAGGATGGCGATGGTGAAGGCGACGATCGCCCAGATCAGCGCCGAAGAACTGCCGCCCGGCGACATGCCGTGGTCGATGGCGTAACGGATGATCAGCGGGATCAGCAATTGCATCATCGTGAAGGTCAGCACCGCGCCGACAGCCCAGAGGACTTGGGTGCGGTAGGGGTGAACGAAGGCCCAGATGCGCTTGACGATGTTGCCGTCGAAGGCCTTGCCGAACATCTCCTCCTCGACGCGGTGCGAACCGACCACCGCCCGCGGCGGGCGGCGACCGTCCTCGCGCACGTCGGGACGCTCGGTTTCCAGTTCCTCGGCCATCGTCGTCTCCCTAATTCCAAGGCTTTTGTTCTAATTTAGCCGACTGTTTGCCGCGGATAGCCTCGATCCGCAGCGAAGTGGTTGTCGAGGAATAACCTCTCCTCCCCTCATTCCTGTGCTCGTCACAGGAATCCAGCCACCGCGCGTCGGCGCGGTGAATGACTCAATGCGGCGGTTGAAAAAGTCTCCCGCGCCCAAGGACTTGGGCGCACTGGATTCCTGTGACGAGCACAGGAATGAGGGAGCAAGAGGAATCGCCGCCGCCTAATCATCAAGCGCTCAGCACCTCGTCGCCCGGCCGCACCTGCAGATCGTAGAGCGCCTTGTAGCGGCCGCCGAGGGCAAGCAGCGCCTGATGCGTGCCGCGCTCGACGATTCTGCCGTCTTCGACGAACAGGATCAGATCGGCATGCATCAGCGAGCTCAGGCGATGGGCGACGATGATGGTCACGCGGTCGGCGGCGTAGCGGCGCATGGCGCTGCGGATGCGCTGTTCGGTCGCCGCGTCGATTGCCGCCGTCGAATCGTCGAACACCATCACCGCCGGCTTCAGCATCAGCGCCCTGGCGATCGAAAGGCGCTGCCGCTGGCCGCCGGAAAGCGAAACGCCGCGCTCGCCGACGACGGTGCCGTAGCCGGTGGGCAGGCCGAGCACGTAATTGTGCAGCTGGGCGCTTTCGCTGGCGCGTTCGATGCGGCTTTCCTTCGCCCACGGATCGCCATAGGCGATATTGTTCTCGATCGTCGTCGTGAACAGGAAGGAATCCTGCTGCACGACGGCGACGGCCCGGCGCAGCGACTGCAGCGTCGCCTTGCGGATGTCCTGGCCGTCGATCGTGATCCGGCCGCCGGTGACGTCGTAGAAGCGTGGGATGAGATGAGCGATCGTCGACTTGCCGCTGCCGGGAGGGCCGACGATGCCGATTGTCTGGCCGCGCCTGGCTTCGAAGGAGACATCGTGCAGCACGGTGTGCTTTTCCGAGCCGGGATAGGCGAAGCTGACATTTTCGAAGCGCAGCACGCCCTCCGTCACCGCCAGTTCTCTGGCATCCGGCGCGTCCCTGATTGATATATCGAGGTCGAGCAGGTTGAAGAGCCGCGTGCCGCAAGTGGAGGCGCGGGCAAAGGCATTGACCATCAGGCCGAGCTGGCGCACCGGCATCTGCAGGATGGTCATGAAGGTCAGGAAGGAGGCGAGCGTGCCGACGGTGATCTCGCCCGACATCACCTTGCCGCCGCCGACCCAGAGCACGAGGCCCATCGCCGCGAAGAAGGAGAAGGTCATGGCGCTGGTGTTGGCGACGCGGATCCCGACGCGCTGATGCGCGAGCGCCAGCGCGTTTTTCGAGGCCGCCTCGAATTTCGACAGTTCATGCTCCTGTGCGGCAAAGGCGCGCACGACGCGGATGCCGCCGAGATTCTCCTCCATGATGCGGGTCAGCACAGAAAGCCGCTCCTGCAGGTCGAGCCAGGTGGCGCGCAGCCTGAGCTGCGTCACCGAGGAGCGCCAGCCGACGAAAGGCACGAAGGAGAGCGCCAGCAGGCCGAGCACGACATCGGTCGACAGCAGCATATAGGCGCCGATGCCGATCAGGATCGTCAGCAGGATCATGCGGACGAGCGCGGTGGAAAAATACATGCGCACGCCTTCGAGATCGAGCAGGCCGACGGTGATCAGATCACCGGAATGGACCGTGTCGTGAAAGCTGAAGGACAGGCGCTGGATCTTCTCGTAGCAGGCCAGACGCAGCTCGTAGCCCATGTGGTGGCCGACGGACTCGCTGTAATAGTTCTGCACCATGGTGAAGAGACCGCGCAGCACGCTGGCGCCGAGCAAGAGCAGCGCCGTGGTCAGAAGCGCGTCCTGCGCCGCCTGGCCGGCCGCGCCGCCGCCCATCGCCATCTGGGTGTGGTCGACGGCCTGGCCGAGAAGGCGGGGGATCATCAGCTGGAACGTGGAGGCGATGAGGGTGGCGCCGATCGCAAAGCCCGCCTGCCAGGGGTGGCGGAAGGCCATCACGGTGATGCGCACCAGTGTATAGAGGCCTCGGCCCCAGCCTGCCGCAGTTGCAAGTGCCATCGAAGCCGATGGCTTCGTCGCGCGTGTTAACGCATCGCTGCTCACGGTATTTTTTCCAATAGATGTGGTGCTCGGACGCTGGCCCGAAAAGACGGCAAATCCATGAAGGGATTGATAGCACCGTCACTTTTGCCGATTCCAACTAGGGGTTCAAGTAAAGAATTCACCAACTGGTTATTTTTACGTGAGGCCCTCTCGCATCCCTCTCGGGAACTATCGGCGCGCGGGTGGGTTGCAGCAGCAAGGCCCGAGAGGCGCCGGTTACGGAGAGACCCATGCCGCTGAAAGCCCTTGCTCTCAACGCGACGCTGAAGAACAGCGACGCCAAGGATCCGTCATCGACCGAACGGATGGTCACGCTGATCGACAAGGCGATGTCCGAATACGGCGTCGTGACCGAAGTGCTCCGCCTTGCGGATTTCAACGTCAAGCCGGGCGTGACGTCGGACGAGGGCGCCGGCGACGATTGGCCGGATATTCGCGCAAAGCTGCTCGAGGCCGATATCCTCCTGATGGCGACGCCGATCTGGCTCGGCCAGCCTTCCAGCGTCTGCAAGCGGGCGCTCGAGCGCATGGACGCCTTCCTCGACGAGACGGACGATGAGGGCCGTATGGTGTCTTACGGCAGGGTGGCAGCCGTCGCCGTCGTCGGCAACGAGGACGGCGCCCATCATATCTCGGCCGAACTCTACCAGGCGCTCAATGATGTCGGTTTCACCATTCCGGCCAATGCCGTCGCCTATTGGGTCGGAGAAGCGATGGGTTCAACCAATTTCGTCGATCTCGACAAGGTGCCGAAGGTCGTGACCAAAGCCGTCGACATGCTGGCCCGCAACACGGCGCATTTGGCAGGTCTGTTGAAGGCGAAGCAATATCCGGGCGAGGGCGGCTGAGGCCAATCGCGACGTTTCGTTCGAAGTCCCCTCGCTCAGAACGCTTGCGTTCTCCCTTCCTTGGGTAAAGGGAGAACGTGTGCTGGTAATTCTTTCGGTTGCCGCGACGATCGTCACGCCGGCCGTTCGGTAGCGCTTGTTCGCCACTTGATGAGACGCTTCTCGGCGATGTCCAGAATGCTGTCGATGATCAAGACAAAGATCGCGAGGATCAGAATGCCCGCGAAGACGCCGACCGCATCAAAATTGCCTTCGGCCTGAGCGATCAGATAGCCGAGCCCGGCGGAAGAACCGAGATACTCGCCGATGATGGCCCCTACAACGGCGAAGCCCACGGAAGTACGCAACGACGACAGGATCCAGCTTGCCGCTGCCGGGAAATAGACATGGCGAAGCAGGTCCGACCGCGAGCCTCCCAGAATGCGGGCGTTCGACAGTACCACCGGGTTGACTTCGCGCACGCCTTGCATGGCGTTGAAGAACGTCACGAAGAATACCAACGTCACGGCGAGCGCCACCTTGGACCACAGCCCGAGGCCGAGCCACAGCACGAAGATCGGCGCGAGCACGACGCGAGGAATTGCGTTCAGCCCCTTGATGAAAGGGTCCAGGATGCGTGCGGCCGAACGGCTGAGGCCGAGCCACACGCCTGCTGCCACGCCGAGTGCCGTTCCAACGAGATAACCGAGCACGGTTTCCGTCAGGGTAATGGCGACATGGCTATAGAAGTCGACGTCCGCCACCCAGGTTACGACCTGGTAGAAGATGTCGACCGGAGCCGGAAAAAAGAAGACGTCAATGACGCCTGCCGCGACACCGAGCTGCCAGCCGCCGATGATTACCACAAGCAGCGCGATCTGGATAAGGCGTTCAGTCATGACGTTCATAGCTTTTCTCCACTTCGCCGCGCAGCGATGACCAGATGTTGCGATAAAGATCCATGAAACGCGGATCGAGCTTGATTTCAGCGGCGTCACGCGGACGTTCGAGGTCGACGGGGAAGCTGTCGATCACGCGCGAGCGCGGTCCGGCGGCAAGCACGACGACGCGATCTCCGAGAGCAATCGCCTCCTCGAGGTCGTGCGTTATCATCACCACTGCGCGCCGTTCCTCCTGCCAAAGCCGCAACAGCTCGTTCTGCATCAGGTGGCGGGTGTGGATATCGAGCGCGGAGAAGGGCTCGTCCATAAGGATGACCTTAGGGCCGCTGATCAGGGCCTGTGCCATCTGCACACGCTTGCGCTGACCGCCGGAAAGCTGATGCGGATAACGATTCTCGAACCCCTTTAGTCCGACCTTCGCCAGCCATCTCATCGACTGCTCGCGCCGGTCGGCGGCGCCGACACCCTTGAACATGGGGCCGAGTTCCACATTCTCGATTGCGGTTTTCCAAGGAAGCAATGCGTCCTGTTGAAACAGATAACCGATGTCATTCCGGACCCCTCGCACCGGCTGACTATCGATGGAAACAGTGCCACTCGCAGGCTTCAGCAAGCCGGCAATCGCATTAAGTATGGTGCTTTTGCCGCATCCAGTAGGTCCAACGATGGCCAAGAACTCGCCATCGGAAACACTTAGATTGACGTCCTGTACAGCCACATAAGCACCGAAGGACATGGTGACCGCGTCGATGGAAACCATGGGCTTTGCAAGGTTCTGGCTGTTCGTCGGCGGTGCGGTTTTCACTAGGGCCAATTCCATGACCTCCTCCTGTCAGTTGGCAGCGGCGTTCGGGACCTTACCTACGAACTCGTTCGTGTAGGTTTTGGTGAGATCGATTTCAGCCGCTGCGACTTTTTCGTTGAAGCTCTTCAGGACGGCGAGCGGAATTTTGATATCTTCCTCGTTTATCCGCCCGTCGTTCGAGAAGATCGCCTTTGCGTTGTTGACCGCCTTGACGTAGGTGTCGCGGTCGCCGGAAATGAATTCCTTCGGCAGTTTCTTTACGATCTCTTCGGCGGAATGACTATTCATCCATTCGAGCGCTTTGACGGTCGCATTGGTGACCTTCTGAATGGTCTCGGGGTTTTCTTCGATGTAGTCCTGTGTGGCGTAGAGGACGGACGTTGGGTAAATCCCGCCATAGATCGCTCTGGCGCCGTCGTCGCTGCGCCCGTCGATCAGGATCTTGCCGACGCCCTTGGCCTCGATGAAGGTCGCAGCCGGGTCGTAATTGACGAGTAGGTCGACTTTGCCCTGTTCGAGCGCTGCGACAGCGGCCGACCCGGAGCCGACACCGATCAGCGACACGTCGTTTGGGGACAAGCCGTTGCGTTGCAGGTAGTAGCGGACGAAGAAGTCGGAAGACGAACCCGGTGAGGTGATCCCGACTTTTGCACCTTTGATGGTTTCGGGCTTTGCCGGATCGAATGTGCTTTCTTTGCCCCCAGCCAGCACGAGCCCTGAATTGCGGGCGAGCTGCACGAAGGCCACGACGGCCTTCTTCTGCGATTGCATCTGGATCGTATGGTCGTAGAAGCCGACGGCAATGTCCGTTGAGCCTGCAACAAGCGCCTGAAGCGTCTTTGAGCCACCCGACGCAAAGTTTTCTACGGTCACCTCCAGCCCCTCCTTTTCATAAAGTCCGAGCCCTTGAGCGACGGGGAAGGGAAGGTTGTTGAGGTTGTAGGATCCGACGCTGATGCGGACGGGATCGGCCAATGCGGAGCCGGTAAAGGCGACGGTTGCCGCGAGGGCGAGCATGAGCTTGCGCATAATGACATTCTCCTCCTGTTGCTGGCGCCCTCCCGGCGGCCAGAGTTATTATGCCGCGCAACCCAGTTGCGTGACAGGTTTTGCTAACACATGTCCTTCGAACAGCCGGCGGGCAGTGCGAAGAATTCCGGCGACGACCTTGCCGTCCCGCTCATACAATTTGACATCCAGGTGGCCGCTGGGGTGTTCGATGGAAAGAACCACCGGGGGGGCTTGTCTGCCGATCAGAAGCGAAGCGACCGTATCCTGGCTGATACAGGCTGTGGCGATTCCAACGGCGCCCGTGGTCGCGAGGGACGGATGACATTGATGCGGCATGAAATACCGCACGCTGATGTCGCCTCCGGTCTTTGGCCGGGAGATGAGCACCGGCTTTGGCGTTACCTGATTGCGCACGTCTCCAAGGCCCATTCGTTCGCCGGCGGCAATGCGCAACTTTTCCAGCCGTCCAAGCAATTCCCTATCAGCGTTGAGGTCCGCCGCTGATTCCAATCCGGTTGCGCCGATCGAAACCGCCTCGATCAAAATCATCGGCATTGCGCAGTCGATGCAGGTGACAGCGACGCCATCGATCAGGTCGATGGGTTTGCCGGTGGGAAAGAGCTGTCCGGTACGAGCCCCAGCCGCGTCCATGAAAGTCAGCGCGATCGGCGCTGCACGGCCGGGCACGCCGTCAATTGCAGCTTCCCCAAGATAGGAGACGCTGCCATTTGGCGTGGGAACTTCGGCCTCGATCAGCTTGCTGGTGTTAACGTTGTAGATCCGAACGAGCGTGGTTTCTCCACGAACCGGGACAAGTCCAGCTTCGATGGCAAACGGTCCGACTGCCGCGAGCATGTTGCCACAGTTCGGCGAGGTATCGACAATCTGTTGATCGACCCGTACCTGAGCAAACAGATAATCCACGTCCGCACCAGGAACGCTGGCAGGCCCGATGATGGCCACCTTGCTCGTGACCGGGTTGCCGCCACCAATTCCGTCGATCTGCAAAGGATGACCCGAGCCCATGACGGAAAGCAGGATTTTGTCACGCTGATCGGCAGCCGCGGGAAGATCGCTCGCCAAGAAGAACGGGCCTTTTGATGTGCCGCCTCTCATCAGAACGCAAGGGATAGCCGTCAGGTCGTTCATTGCTTGTGCTTCCGTCGGAATTATGTCATCGCCGTATCAATCGGCGTTCTTTGATCCAATTATCGGAAAAAGCGTTTATTTGTGAAATGCTAAGAATCACAGGATTGATGCAACATGAGCATTAATTGCGAAATTCTTGACCTTCGAGCCTTCCTTAGCGTCGTGGAGCTGGAGAGCTTCAATCGCGCTGCGGACACGCTGCACATGTCACAGCCTGCGTTGAGCCGCCGCATTCAAAAATTGGAGCAGGTTATTGGGGCGCCGCTCCTGGAACGGACGACCAGGCATGTGTCCGCGACCGCTCTCGGCACGGAGCTCGTGCCACTCGTCCGACGCATGCTGGAGGAATTTGATGGCTCTCTCTTTGCTGTCCGTGACGTTGGACCCAATCGAGGCGGCTTGGTGACGATTGCATGCCTTCCAACCGCCGCATTCTACTTCTTGCCTACCGTCATTCGCCAATTCAATGAAGAGTATCCGAACATCCGCTTTCGTATCCTCGATCTGCCTGCCACCGATGGTCTTCAAGCCGTGGCAAGTGGCGAGGTGGAGTTCGGCATAAACATCATGGGCACCTCGGACCCGGACCTCACCTTCGAGCGGCTTGCGGAAGACCCCTTCGTACTTGCAGCGCGCAAGGATCATCCTCTTGCGGCAAAACAGTGGGTCGAATGGGCGGAACTAGAACCCTACCATTTGATTACGGTTCATCGATCGAGCGGTAACAGAACGCTGCTCGACGCGGCATTGGCAAAATCTAACATCAAGCTTCGCTGGTTCTATGAGGTAACTCATCTGTCCACCTCCCTCGGCTTGGTAGAGGCGGGCCTTGGGATTTCAGTGCTGCCACAAATGGCAACCCCGCGAGAGGATCATCCGTTCCTGATCACTCGTCCCATCCGAAATCCCGAGATATCTCGCACAATCGGCGTGGTCCGCCGGCGCGGCGGCACCTTGTCGCCGGCGGCAGAGCGGTTTCTCAAGATGCTGATAGGTGAGTGGGGAGCGTGATCGAAAGGCGCTATGAGGATAGGTTTAGGACGCGCTCAAACGCTGGTCACGTTGAAGGTACGTGACGTAGCAGGACCGAAGCGGGTGACCATAGCCCCTCGACATATCTACGTAGAGCATCTGGCGGCTCTCTTGAAGGCGGGCAAAGGCAGCTGGCGCGACGTGCCGAGCGTGAGGCTGTTCAGGTGGAAAATATTCACTCCATTCAAGAGCTTAAGGTTCGTGCACAATAAACCTCTTGCCACCTGGCTTTTTTGGCGCTTTCTTACACGACCAGTTTGATAGACTATGGGCGAGCTAATTTGCCCGCCGAGTTCGCTTGTGGGCTGCTTGTATGGGCCCGATCCTGCGGCAGATATTGTGATTGCCGCATGGACCTCATCAACGCATGATCCGCTGTTCATGCGTTGAACCTCAATCTGCACAGGTGCGGCCCGAGCCGCAGAGGAGTTGCGATGACGGTTCAAGGACTCTTTTCGGCGAAAGCCAATGCCGCGGCCCAGATCTCAGCCGTTCCGCGCATTGCCATAGTCGGGCGCGGCTTTTCGGGGATGATGGCGGCCATTGCACTGATGAAGACGGTGCGCGCGCCCTTCCACCTGCAGCTGTTCGATCCGCATTCGTCGGTCAGCGGCGGTCAGGCGCTGGCCTCTGCCCGAACCTCGACGATCCTCAACACCCGTGTGCGTGATCTCTCGGTTTCGGTCGGCGACAGCGATGATTTCAACGATTGGCTCTGTAGCAACGCCGCGTTCCGCGCCGCAGTGCCGGCCGCCATTCCTGGTTTCCGGCAGATCTTCGTACCGAAGGAGATCTTCAGCGATTACGTCTACCAGCGCTTTTCGGAAGCGCTGGCGGCCCGCCGGGACATCACCGTTCAGGTCTGCAACGATCCAGTGGTGGCGATCCGCCGGAGCCATGGCAACCGCTTCCTGCTCGAAAGTGCCAATCCCGCCAATCCGCTGTTCGATACGGTGATGCTTGCCACCGGTTACGGGCTGATTGCGCCGGATGCCGGCGAGCCGGAGGCTTCGCCGGTCAGGGCTCGGCGCCTCGTCGCGCGGCCGCATGCGGTGCTGCTCGGCAGCGGCATCCGCGTCGTCGACCAGCTGCTGCAGCTGCGCGATTCCGGCTATGCCGGCCAAGTGACGATCATTTCCCGGCGTGGCTTCCTGCCCCAGAGCCACACGCCGAACTCCGCCGATCCGCTGTTTCCGGCCGAAGCGCTGCCTGAGAGCCTGCCGGACATCGTCCGTTTCATCCGCCAGGCTTGTCGCGAGGCGGAAGAGCAGGGGCGAAGCTGGCAATCGGTGATGAACGGCCTGAGAAAACACGCCCGCTCCCTCTGGCGCTCGCTGCCGGCCCGCGACAAACATCAGTTCAACCGGCATTTGCGGGCGATCTACGACAGCCACCGCAATCGCCTGCCGGAGGCGATGCACCTGCGCCTGAAACGCGAGCTTGCCGAAGGCCGTACGGTGTTGCGCCGGGGTCGCGCCGGCCGCCAGGGCCTGAGCGGCCTGTTCTTCACGCCAGCCGGTTCCTCTGTCGAAGAGGTCATCCATGCCGAGCGCATCATCGACTGCCGCTGCCAGGCGCCGGATCTTTCAGCGCCGCTGATGCAAAGCCTGTTTTCCGCCGGCCTCGCCATGCCGGACGAACTTTCGCTCGGGCTGGCGGTCAATGCGCGCGGCGAGCCTTTCCTGGAGGACGGTTCGACGGTCGCCGGACTTTTTGCCGTCGGCCCGCTCGGTCTCGGTAGCCTGCCCGATATCGATCTTGTGCCGGAGATCGTCTCGCAAGCCTATGCTGCTGCCGAGCGTATCGGTGAGCGATTCCATCCGCAGGTCAGGGCGGTGTGAAAAAGTGTGATCTTTTCGGAACCAACTGCCCGCCGCCGCGTTAACGGCGCTGGTGACCGAGAGGGGCAGATGGAAGTGCTGGATCGACATGATACGTCTCTTGACGAAGAGGGGCGCTTTCGTCTTCTGGTCGATGCCATCACCGACTATGCGATCTATATGCTGAGCCCCGACGGCATCGTCACCAGCTGGAATACCGGCGCTCAACGCTTCAAAGGTTACCAGCCCTCGGAAATTCTCGGCGAACATTTTTCCCGTTTCTACGTTGAAGAGGACCGGGCCGCGGGCGTGCCCGAGCGTGCGCTCGCCACGGCGGTGGAAGAGGGCCGGTACGAGGGCGAGGGCTGGCGCCGGCGCAAGGACGGCAGCCGCTTCTGGGCGCATGTGGTCATCGATCCCATCCGCCATCCCTCCGGCGAACTGATTGGCTTTGCCAAGATCACCCGCGATCTGACCGAACGCAGGGCAGCCGAACAGGCGATCCGCCAGAGCGAGGAGCAATTTCGCCGTCTGGTTCAGGGCGTTTCGGACTATGCGATCTACATGCTCGATCCCGACGGCAATGTCAGCAGTTGGAATTTCGGCGCCGAGCGCATCAAGGGTTATCGGCCTGATGAAATCATCGGCCGGCATTTCTCGACCTTCTATACGCCCGAGGATCGCGCGGCTGGCCTGCCGGAGAAGGCGCTCCGGGTCGCGCGCGCCGAAGGCCGGTTCGAAAGGGAGGGCTGGCGTGTCCGCAAGGATGGCAGCCGTTTCTGGGCGAGCGTCGTCGTCGATGCTATCCGCGACGAAGAAGGTGAAGTGCTCGGTTTCGCCAAGATCACCCGCGACATTACCGAAAAGATGGAAACGCAGCGGGCTTTGGAGCAGGCGCGCGAGGAGCTTTTCCAATCGCAGAAGATGGAGGCGATCGGTCAATTGACCGGCGGTATCGCCCATGATTTCAACAATCTGCTGATGGCCGTGCTCGGCAGTCTCGAACTCCTGAAGAAGCGCATGCCGCAGGACCGCTCGCTGACGTCGCTGGTCGACAACGCGATGCAGGGCGCCCAGCGGGGCGCTGCCTTGACGCAGCGCATGCTTGCCTTTTCCCGCCGGCAGGAGTTGCACATGGAGCCGATCGACGTCTCGGGCCTGGTGCGCGGCATGATGGAAATTCTGAGCCGATCGCTCGGCCCCCTCACCACGATCGAGACTTCCTTCCCCGTCAGGCTGCCGACAATCCTCACCGACCCCAACCAGCTGGAGATGGCGATCCTCAATCTCGTCGTCAACGCGCGAGACGCCATGCCTTCCGGCGGCCGCATCGTGCTTCGCGCGTCCGAGGAATCGATAACTGCCGGCAAGGGTCCGCTGTCGGCTGGCCGCTACGTCCGTATCGCGGTTGTCGATGAAGGCGAAGGCATGGACGCAAAGACGCTGGAGCAGGCGGTCACGCCGTTCTTCACCACCAAAGGTGTCGGCAAGGGCACCGGCCTCGGCCTTTCCATGGTGCAGGGTCTTGCAAGCCAGTCTGGCGGCCGGCTCATCCTGAAGAGCACGCTTGGCGAAGGCACGACGGCCGAGCTATGGTTTCCTGTCGTCATTGCCGAACAGACCGCCGAGGCATCGGCCGACATGCCGCAACGGCCGGTTAATGCCCATCAGGGGCTGCGTATCGTCGCCGTCGATGACGACGGCCTGGTGCTGATGAATACGACGCTGATGCTGGAGGATCTCGGCCACACGGTTTTTGAGGCGATGGCCGGTCCCGAGGCGCTCGACATTCTGCGCAAGGAGCCGGTCGATCTGGTCATCTGCGATCACGCGATGCCGCGGATGACGGGAGCCCAGCTCGCCGAGGCGATCCGCAGCGAGTGGCCGGAGATGCCGATCATTCTTGCCACGGGTTATGCCGATCTTCCCGATGGCGCCGGAGCCGCCAATCTGCCCCGCCTCGGCAAACCGTTCTCGCAGGCGCAGCTTGCCGAGGCGATCAGTCGGATCGCCTGTTAACGACAAGACCGGCGGGTCGAGCATGAATCGCCCGGAAACCGCCTACACTCGCATCATGCTCTAAGCGCGAAGTTTCTCGTCGCCTTTATCGTCGATGACCGAGCGGCCGGATTCATCCGGTTCGCCCGTGGTGTCCGACGTTGCACCGCTCAGCAGGCGCCTTTCGGCCTCTTGCAGCTCGAAGATCGCCTGTTCGATTCCCTCAGCCGGAGTTTCGCGCGAGGCGACGCGCCAGCGATGGTACCGCCACAAGCCGACGAGCAGGCGTCGGCTTGGGACTTCTATCGTCTCATGGATGAACCATGCTCCTGCTGCCGCGACGACAAGCGTCACCACGATGAGCGCCGGTTCCGGCATCAGAGTATCGAAAGCCCGGCGCACGAGGAACATTATGGGGACGTGGAAAAGATAGAGCGAGAAGCTGATCGTCCCTAAAAACCTGACGGGCGCGGCTGCCAGGACATGGGCTGCGATGGGAGGCTGCCGGGCGACGAGCGCCACAATGACGGCTGCGGCGACGGCGCTTTGCAGGCTCCAGAATTCAGGCGAGAAACCCGGCGAGGCATGCCTGTAACTGAAGAACACCGCGAGGAGGAAGAGCGTGAGAGCGCCCGTGAGGGCGGATGGCGTCCATTTGCCCCAGCGGGAATGCATCGCCCCGGCAACTGCGCCGAACAGAAAGTAGGGGAGCTTGGAGACAAGCACTATTCCGGGCCCCGGCAATCCGAGCAGACCATCCACCACGACAAGCACGGCGAAGCCGACGATCACGCCGCTGTAGCGCTGTGGGCGTGCCAGGCAGAGCCATAGGATTGGGAAGAGCAGATAGAATTGAACTTCGGGTGGAATTGACCAGAAAACGCCACTCGACCCCAGAAGAAGGATATGGCGCACAAAGTCCGTGGCGCCGGTGATCGGCTGAACGAAGTCCAGATTTTGCGCACTGGACAGCGCTGCCACGAGCAGGACGGCAACCAGATAGACCGGATAAATGCGGGCAAAGCGGCTGACGAGAAAATCCAGGACGTTTTCCCTCGTCACCGGCCGTGAGCCATAGAGGTGGGCCATCAGAAAACCGCTGAGGGCAAAGAACAGGCCGACGGCTTCGCTGCCCATCGTCATGAAATGCAGGCCTGTATTCGGAAAGATCAGTCCGATATGCGCTTGAACGACCAGAAGCGCGGCGATACCGCGCAGACCATCGAGACTGGGGATGTAATCCGACCGGTTCATGTGCAGCTTTGAGAGACTCTGTTCAAGCAGCAGTACCGGACATCACTTTACAAGATATTAATCCGGTGCCCGCAACGGACCGTTGCGCAACTGCCGCTTGCCGGGCTACTCGCGGCCGCCTGTTCCGATCTTGCCGCGAAGAATGAACACCAGCAATGCCAGCACCATCGCCGCCAGCCCGTACCAGGTGATCGCATAGACGAGATGATTGTTGGGAAAATGGATGACCGTCAGGCCGCCGACGGGCAGGCCTCCCGGGTTGACAGCGGCGTCCGCGTCGATGAAATAGGGCGCGACCGCGCTCAGGCCGCGCTTTTGCGCAATCGCCGCGACATCGCGCGAATACCAGCGGTCGGCGGCGACGTCGTTGGATTGGAGCAGCGATCCTTCCGGCTCCGTCATGCGCATGAGCCCGGTGATCGCGATCGGGCCCGGCAGCTGTCCTTCACGGCGCGAGGCCGGATCGCGCCTGTCTGTTGGCACGAAGCCGCGATTGACGAGGACAGCAGTGCCGTCGGCCAGCATCAGCGGCGTTATCACCCAATAACCCGGACCGAGAGCGGTCGAGGCGTAGACCAGCGTCTCCTTGTCGTTTGCCAGCGTCCCGGCCACGGTCACCCGGCGATATTCGTCGTCGACGGCGTTGACCTTGGCCCAGTCGGCGCGCGCCGGTGCCGGCACGGGGGACGCGTGCACGCGCTCCTCGACGCGGGCTATCAGGTCGCGCTTCCAGGCGAGGCGCTCGACCTGCCAGGTACCGAGGGCGATGAGGGTGGCGGCCAGGAGCGCCAGGCAGACGGCGAAGAGCGCGCGTTTCACCTGAAAATCCCGTCTTTCCGGTTCATCGGGGACGTTGCTCATGGGCTTCGGGCGGCGCTGCGGCCGCCCTTTATTGCCGTCACGGCATATTCTTCATCATCTCGGGGCTCATCGGCATCATGTTGGTGTTGAGATGATGCATGACCCACAGCGAACCGGAGAGCGCGATGGCGACGATGATGAGGGTGAAGATCAGCGCCATCATCGTCCACCCGCCCTCGCTCCTGGGGTTCATGTGCAGGAAGAAGACCATATGGACGACGATCTGGATCGCGCCGATGCCCATCACCAGCACCGCCGTCAGCGCCGGACTGTCGAACACGCCTGCCATGACCAGCCAGAAGGGAATGGCAGTCAAAACGACGGAGAGCGCGAAGCCCACCATATAGCTGCGGAACGTGCCGTGTCCGGCCTGATGGCCGTGGCTGTGACCGTGATGGGCCTCGTGGGCATCCTCATGGGCGGGTGCTTGCGAACTCATCCGAGAACTCCGAGCAGATAGACGAAGGAAAAGACGCCGATCCAGACGACATCGAGGAAGTGCCAGAACATTGAAAGGCACATCAGGCGGCGGCGGTTGGCCTCGATCAGCCCGTGCATCGATACCTGCACCATCAGCGTGATCAGCCAGATGATGCCGAAGGTGACGTGCAGGCCGTGGGTGCCGACCAGCGTGAAGAAGGAGGAGAGGAAGGCGCTGCGCGTCGGCCCGGCGCCTTCATGGATCAGGTGGACGAACTCGTAGAGCTCGAGCCCGATGAAGGCCGCGCCGAACAGGCCGGTGACGGCGAGCCAGAACAGCGTTTCGGCCTTGGCGTTCCGCTCCATCTGCAGCATGGCGAAGCCATAGGTGATCGAGGAGAAGAGCAGCATCGAAGTGTTAAGGGCGACGATCGGCAGATCGAAGAGATCGGCCGGCGACGGGCCGGCGGCATAGTTGCGGCCGACGACGCCGTGCGTGGCAAACAGCACGGCGAAGATCAGGCAGTCGCTCATCAGGTAGAGCCAGAAACCGAGATTGGTGCTGTTCTCCGGATGATGGTCTTCCGTCAGGTAGAATTCAGGCTTTTCGGCCGTGTCGATGGTTTGATCGCTCATGGTCATTATACCTGCTCGGCAAGCAGCACCGTGCGCTTGCCTTCCGTTTCGGTCACCTTGTCGGCGGGAATATAGAAGTCGCGTCTGTAGTTGAACGTATGGCCGATCGCCACCACGAGCAGTGCGACGGCGGAGGCGATCACCAGCCACCACATGTACCAGATCAGGCCGAAGGCAAGCGCGACGCTGATCGCCGACAGGATCGCGCCGGTGCCGGTATTCTTCGGCATGTGGATTGGTTTGAAGCCGCCGAGCGGGCGCTCGTAGCCGCGCCTCTTCATGTCGTACCAGCTGTCATGGTCGTGAACGACAGGCGTGAAGGCAAAGTTATACTCCGGCGGCGGCGAGGCGGTCGACCATTCCAGCGTGCGGCCGTCCCAGGGATCGCCGCTGTCGTCGCGCAATTCCTCGCGCTTCATGAAGCTGACGACGATCTGGATCAGGAAGGCGGCGATGCCGAGCGCGATCAGGCCGACGCCGAAGGCGGCAATGATGAACCAGATCTGCAGCGACGGGTCCTCGAACTGGCTCATGCGGCGGGTGACACCCATCAGGCCGAGCACATAGAGCGGCATGAAGGCGAACCAGAAGCCGATCTGCCAGAACCAGAAGCTCATCTTGCCCCAGAAGGGGTCGAGCTTGAAGCCGAAGGCCTTCGGGAACCAGTAATTCACGCCGGCGAACATGCCGAAGAGAACACCGCCGATGATGACATTGTGGAAATGGGCGATGAGGAACAGCGAATTGTGCAGCACGAAGTCGGCCGGCGGCACGGCGAGCATGACGCCGGTCATGCCGCCGATGACGAAGGTCACCATGAAGCCGACCGTCCATAGCATCGGCACCTCGTAGCGGATGCGGCCGCGATACATGGTGAAGAGCCAGTTGAAGATCTTCGCCCCCGTCGGGATCGAGATGATCATCGTGGTGATGCCGAAGAAGGAGTTGACGGAAGCGCCCGAGCCCATCGTGAAGAAGTGGTGCAGCCAGACGATGTAGGACAGGATCATGATCACGCAGGTCGCGTAGACCATGGAAGCGTAACCGAAGAGGCGTTTTCCCGAGAAGGTGGCGACGACTTCCGAAAAGATGCCGAAGGCCGGCAGCACCAGGATGTAGACCTCCGGATGGCCCCATATCCAGATGAGGTTGATGTACATCATCGGATTGCCGCCGAGGTCGTTGGTGAAGAAGTTCGTCCCGGCATAACGGTCGAGCGACAGCAGCGCCAGCGTTGCCGTCAGGATCGGGAAGGAGGCGACGATCAGCACGTTGGTGCAGAGCGCCGTCCAGGTGAAGACCGGCATCTTCATGAAGGTCATGCCGGGCGCGCGCATCTTGACGATGGTGGCGATCAGGTTGATGCCGGAGAGCGTCGTTCCCACACCCGCCACCTGCAGGCCCCAGATATAGTAGTCGACGCCGACGCCCGGACTGTAGGCGGCCCCAGACAGCGGCGGGTAGGCGAGCCAGCCGGTCTGGGCGAATTCGCCGATGAACAGCGACAGCATGATGATGATCGCGCCGGCCGTCGTCATCCAGAAGGAGAAGTTGTTGAGGAAGGGGAAGGAGACGTCGCGCGCGCCGATCTGCAGCGGCACCACGAAGTTCATCAGGCCGGTGACGAAGGGCATCGCCACGAAGAAGATCATGATGACGCCGTGGGCGGTGAAGATCTGGTCATAATGGTGCGGCGGCAGATAGCCTTCCGAACCGTTGAAGGCGATCGCCTGCTGGATGCGCATCAGGATGGCATCGGAGAAGCCGCGCAGCAGCATGATGACGGCGAGGATCACATACATGATGCCGATCTTCTTGTGATCGACGCTGCAGATCCAGTCGTGCCAGAGCGAACCCCAGAACTTGAAATAGGTGATGGCGCCGAGCACGGCGAGACCGCCGATGACGACGCCGATGAAGGTCACGACCAGGATCGGGTCGTGATAGGGAATGGCATCGAGGGTCAACCGGCCGAAGATCAACTTCAGGAGGTCAGGATTGGAAAACATGGAACAACCCGTTCATTATGTCTTGCGACGCAAAGCGCCAGGTTAATTGTTGGTGTTGAGCTGCGCCGGCGCCGGATCGGCGCCGTTGCCCATGCCGGGCATGGAATGGCCTTGATGCTGCATGCCGGGCATGTCGTGCTGCATGCTGCTGCCGGGACGATCCGGTTCGCTCCTTGCCGGAGCCCCGGTTGCCGGTACGGTGGCGGCGGGCGCCACGATGCCTTCGCCGGCATGGCGGTTGTCATATTGCAGCTTCTCGCGATTCTCAGCGCTTTCCTTGCCGCCGCCGCCCATCATGTCGATGTGCATCATCTCGTTCATGCACATCTTGCCGGGCGTGGCGCACATGTTGAGGATGGCATTGTAGAGATCGGCGTCGGCGCCGGCATAGTAGCGCACCGGCTCCTTCTCACTCGGCTTCTCGAGCTTCAGATAGGCGTCCCGGTTGAGCATCGTGCCCTGCTGCTTCACCTGTCCCACCCAGCCGTCGAAGCCCTCTTTGCTAAGGCCATGGAACTTGAAGCGCATATGCGAGAAGCCGGCGCCGCTGTAATTGGCCGAGAAGCCCTCATACTCGCCTTCCCGATTGATGACGGCGTGCAGCTTCGTCTCCATGCCGGGCATGGCGTAGATCTGGCCGGCAAGGGCCGGGATGTAGAAGGAATTCATCACCGAGGACGCGGTGATCTTGAAATTGATCGGCGTGTCGACAGGCGCGGCCATCTCGTTGACCGAGGCGATGCCGAGTTCGGGATAGAAGAACAGCCATTTCCAGTCGAGCGCCACGACCTCGACCGTCAGCGGCTTGGTGTCGGCCGGGATGGCGCGCTCGGCATCGAGACGGTCGAGCGGGCGGTAGGGATCGAGCTTATGCGTGGAAATCCAGGTCACCGCGCCGAGCGCGATGATGATTGCGAGCGGCGCCGCCCAGATTACGATTTCGAGGCGGGTCGAATGATGCCATTCCGGGTCGTAAGTCGCAGCCGTGTTGGAGCGGCGGTAGCGCCAGGCGAAAAGCAGCGTCAGGAAGATCACCGGAACGATGATCAGCAGCATCAGCACCGTCGAGACGACGATGAGATCGCGCTGTTGCACGGCGATGTCGCCGGAAGGCGCCATGACCACCATGTTGCATCCTGCCAGGAAAAGCAGCGGCAAGACGGATAGAAGGCGGGAAAACTTCACGAGTTTTGGCACGTCTCTAAGCTCTTGTTGTTTCGTTTGATCCGCGACTAAAGCACTGAACCCGATAGCGACATGAGGCGGAAGGTCGCAGTGCAGCAAACATGCCGCAGTGCGGCAGAAATCATGTTGCGCTGCTGCTTTGAAATCCTGATGAACTGGAAAGCATTTTTGCGCGCGCGTGTTTCCCTCAATATATCCGCAAGAACCGGGCAGGCCAGCTTTTTAGACGGCAAAATCACGGTCGGGATCACGCAATTTTGCCCTTCCAGGCTCAATTTGCGCCGCGATGATGAACTATTTCGATCTTACGGACTTGATAAGCCTGCGGGTTTGATCAAGATCAGGCTGAGGCGCCTTGCGGAAAGCGCCTTAACGAGGGAGGCGTTATATGGCCACAGCATCGCACTACGGACCGTCGTCATCGTCGCTGGAACGCGACGCGCGGCGTATTCACGACGACAAACCGGTTTCGCCGGGCAGCATCGCCATCGGCGTGGTGATCGGCCGCATGTCGGAATTTTTCGATTTCTTCGTCTACGGCCTCGCCTCGGTCCTGGTCTTTCCGCAGCTGGTCTTCCCCTTCGCGCCTGACAGGCTGACGGCGACCCTCTATTCCTTTGCCATCTTCTCGCTCGCTTTCCTTGCCCGCCCCGTCGGCTCCGTCGTTTTCATGACGATCGACCGGATGTACGGACGCGGCACGAAGCTGACGATCGCGCTCTTCCTGCTCGGCGGCTCGACGGCCTCGATCGCCTTCCTGCCGGGCTATGCCGAGATCGGTGTGTGGTCGATCGCGTTGCTCGCGCTCTTCCGTCTCGGCCAGGGCTTCGCGCTCGGCGGCGCCTGGGACGGCCTTGCCTCGCTGCTGGCGCTCAACGCGCCGCCCAATCACCGCGGCTGGTACGCGATGATCCCGCAGCTCGGCGCGCCGATCGGTTTTGCGCTGGCCAGCACGCTGTTCGGTTACTTCGTGGCCAATCTTTCCAGTGAGGATTTCCTCTCCTGGGGCTGGCGCTATCCCTTCTTCGTCGCCTTCGCGATCAACGTCGTGGCGCTGTTTGCGCGTCTGCGCCTGGTCATGACCAAGGAATTCGGCACGCTCCTCGAACAACACGAGCTGGAAGCCGCCCCGATCCTCGAGGTGCTGCGCGTGCATGGCCGCGACATCCTGATCGGCGCCTTTGTGCCGCTCGCCAGTTTCGCGATGTTCCACCTGGTCACGATCTTCCCGCTCGGCTGGATGAGCCTTTACGGCGACCAGCCGATCGGCACCTTCATGGTGGTGCAGGTGATCGGCGCCATGGTCGGCGTCGTCGCCATCATCGCCTCGGGCCTGATCGCCGACCGCATCGGGCGCCGCGCCCAGCTTGCCATCTGCGCCGTCATCATCGCGGTGTTCAGCTTTATCGGGCCGATCCTGATCGCATCCGGCAATAACGGCCATGACGCCTTCGTTATCATCGGCTTTGGCGTGCTCGGCCTGTCCTTCGGCCAGGCGACAGGCTCGATCTCGTCGCGCTTCGGCCGCGGCTATCGTTATACCGGCGCAGCCTTCACCTCGGACCTCGCCTGGCTGGTCGGCGCCGGTTTTGCGCCGCTGGTGGCGCTCAGCCTCTCCAGCCGCTTCGGCCTGACCTTCGTCGGCTACTACCTGCTCTCCGGCGCCATCTGCACGCTGGCAGCACTCGCCTTCAGCAAGGCGCTGGAACAGCGCGAATAGACCTGAACACAGGCCTGCATGGGAAACCATGCAGGCTCAGTTTATTGACAAACCTCGTTGATTATTCGCGTCATCCTCGGCCTTGTGCCGAGGATCTGCTACATGTCGACCGTCGCAGATGCTCGGGACAAGCCCGAGCATGACGAAAGAGGGGTCGCCGGCTTTGTCAGCAGTCGGAGGCTGCAATAGGAACCTTGCAGGCTTTCATTTTGAACCACGCAATTCCAATTATTGAATGCATTGCAATCAATAATTAAATGCATATTATCTTCGCGATCAGCGAGGATATGCCATGACCGCAGAAACCATCGATCATTCGACCCTGTCCCGCCTTGTCGAAGCCGGGGCGGTCGATGCTGCTCATGTCGTCGGTAAAACCGGCGGCTGGTCCGTCGTTATCCGCTACGGCAAGGCGGAGCGCCCGCTTGCTGCTCAACGCAGCCGGCAGGTGCGTGTGTTCAAGCGCATGGATACCTTGGTTTCTTATCTCAAGGATGTCGGCATCTCGCAATTCGATGTTGATGCGGCCGATTACGCGCCGGAGACGGTATCGCGGCCGGATCGGGCTGCAGCTCTGCGTCGCACCCATGAGGCGGCGGAATACGACAAATGGTTCCGCGAACAGGTCGAGGAAGCGATCCGGGAAGCCGATGATCCGAATGCAGTCTGGATCAGTGCGGAGGATGCCGAAGAGCAAATGGATAAGCTTCGAGCCGAACTGCTCGCGCGGCTGGAATCCGAGGATAAGGCTTGATCGTCAAATGGCTGCAGCAGGCGCTTCTGGATCGGGAAGCTCAGATCCGGCATATCTTTGCTCAAAATCCGAAAGCCGCAATCGCATTGGATGATGTCATTCGACATCAGGCCAAAATGCTCGCCGATCATCCCGAAGCAGGACGAGGCGGCCGTCGCAAGGGAACGCGGGAACTGGTCATTCCACGCACCCCGTTTCTGCTGATCTATCGCATCGACAGAAAGGCAAAGAAGGTGGAAATACTGCGCCTTCTCCATGGCGCGCAGAAATGGCCGCCGCAATCCTGAAGAGAATGCCTACTGCGCCATCTGCGGCTGCTTTGCCGCCCGCGCTGCCGTCAGCTCCGCTGTCGTGTGGTTCAGGCGATCGGCGAGCACGCGCATGATTTCCACGGCCATTTCGGGGAAGTCGCTGAGCAGCTTTAAAAAGTGCTCCTTGCTGATGCGCAACACTTCGAGCGGGGAGGTGGCGCGCACCGTCGCCGTGCGTGAGACGTCGCAAAGGATGGCGATTTCGCCGACGATGGAATTGAGCTCGACGTCGGCCACCTTGATCTCGCCTGCCGGCGAGGAGACGATGATATCGGCGCTGCCGGAAAGAATGACATAGGCGGCGTCGCCGACATCGCCCTGATGGAAGAGATCCTGGCCGGGTTTGTAGGTCATGCGATCAGAGGTGAAGGCCAAAAGCTTGAGTTTCGCTGGTGCAATCCTCGAAAAGATCGGCACCCGGCGCAGCATTTCGACTTCGTCTCTCAACAGCATGAGCGTTTCAATCCCCTGACGCAGGGTTCTTGGAACCAGGCGCCTTCAACTTCCGGGCGTTCCCCAGGGAACGCCTACCATCGCCGCCCCAATAGAATATTACGATAACAGTTCCTTGAACATACCGTTTTTCTCCGAAAGTTCCGGATAGTTTCCGGCTTCCGCCAATCCGCCTCGATCGAAAAGCAGGATTCGGTCGAACATCTCGGCAAGCCTGGCATTCGAAAGCACCCAGATGATCGCCGGGCGCTCGCCCTCCTTATGCAGGTCTTCGATGATGTTGCGGGTGATCTGGTCCTGGACGCGCTGATCGAGCGCCGACAGCGGCCGGTTGAAGATGAAATAGTCCGAGCGCTTCAGGAGCGCGCGAGCAAGGTTCAGCTTCTGGCGCTGCACCATGGTCAGCCGCTTGCCGCCGGAGCCGACGTCGAATTCGAGGCCGATCGACAGGACGTCGTCATAAAGGTCGAGCGCATCGAAGAGTTCGCCCATGATGGCGCGGATGCGGTCGGAGGCGTCGGCCTGCTGATAGGCGATACGGCCGAAGAGCACATTGTCCATGAGGCTGGCTGACGGCGTGAAGCGCTCGGCGTCGTAACGCTCGATCAGTTCGGCGAGATCGGCGGGAATATGTGCATGGAACTGCTTGCGGGCGCTGACGATCTTGGCCATCAGCTCGTCGCTCAGCAGGCCGAAACGGTGGCGTGGCTCGATATAGGCGAAGCTTAAGCGGATGATGGCCGACCGTTCCTCGGGCGTCGCGTCCTCGAAGCGACGGCTTTGCAGCTTCTGCAGCAGTGCCTGATAGGTCGGAATGTCGTCCGCTGTCATGAAGGTCAGCTGCAGGAAGAAGGGATGGTCCGGCGGCAGGTCGTGGAAGAGTTCCACAGCGTTTTCGGCGATCTCAAGGCCCATGGCATAGAGATCGGTGCTCAGGCCGGTCTCGCGGAAGAGCTGCTGGAAATATGGATGCGCGGCCAACCTGCGGTTTGTCATCAGCGGCCGCTTCATCGTGCCGAAGAGCAGGTTCTCGCCGACCGTCGCCTGGGCGTTGTAGGCGTCGAAATCGAACGGCACGACGATGCCGTCGAGCCCCTCCTCGCGCAGCCGGTCTCTCAGTGAGGCGCGCAGCGCCACGACATGGTCGCTGACCGCGACATGCACGCTGGTATTGACGGTCGAGCGCAGCGCCAGATCGAGGATGTCCTGCGAGATCAGTACGGCGTCGAGCACCGGCCGGATGGCTTTCAGGAGATCTTCAGGCCCGTTGGCGCCCGCCGCCTGATAATCGACCCAGTCGCTGTTGAGGTCGAGCGTCGGATTGCCGGCCTTCACCGCCTCGGCGGAATGCCACTTATATTCCTGCGCCTCCTTCTCGTCATAGACGGCGTCGATCATCGGCGCATGCTTGAGCCCGTAGAGCAGGTTGCCGGCGAGCGAGCCGTGGAAGAAGAAGGTGTCGGCCGAGGCATAGGAGATCCGCCGGCCGGTGATCGATTCCGGCAGCTCCAGGAGATCGCGGCCGTCGATGGTGATGCGGCCGGAGTCCGGCCAGATCATGCGGCCGAGCGCCTCGGCAAAGGCTTCCGCGCCGCTGCCGTTCGGGCCGACGATCGCCACCGTCTCGTTCGGCTTGATTTCGACCGAGACGTGGTCGACGAGACGGGCGCCGCTGTCGTCGGAAAGCGAGAGATTGCTGACGACGAGCGCGCTCGTCAGTGCGCCCACAGGAGCGGTCGCCAGCTCCTGGATGCGGCTGTCGATCAGCGGCTCGACATTGAACTGTTCGTAAACCTGCTGGTATTTCACCTGCACGTCCTGGCGCATCTGGTCCCAGTCGATCAGCTCCTTCAGCGGCCCGGGAAGATCCTTGTAGGCTGAAATGACGGCGACGAGCTGGCCGATGTCGAGCCGGCCCTGCAAGGCGAGATAGCCGCCGATCGCATAGAACAGGAAGGGCGTGACCTGGGCAAGGAAGTTGTTGATGAACTTCACCAGGAACTTCCACTGGTAGAGGTCGTAGCGGATCGAGAAGATCCGGCCGAGCCGCCAGGCGATGTCGGCGCGTTCGAGGTTGGAGGTATCGTTGCCGTGGATCGTGCCGATGCCCTCGACGATTTCGCCGACGCGGCCGGAAAGCTCGCGCGCCGTCAGCTGCCGCTGGCGGCCGAGCTCTAGAAGGCGCTTGCGCATGCGGGGAATGACGACCGCCTGCACCCCGACAATGGCGGCGGCGATCATGCCGAGCCAGAAATTCTGGACGATAATGAAGGCGAGCGCGGTGATCGCCTGGCCTCCGAGAAGGGCAGGCGAGACGAAGGCGTCGCCGGTGAAGCCGCCCATCGGCTCCACCTCGTCCTTGATCATGGTGGCGATTTCGGCCGATTTCACCCGCTTGAAATGGGCGGGCGGAAACCGCAGCACCCGGTCGATCAGCTCGAAGCGGATGCGCCGCAGCATGCGCTCGCCGAGCCGGCCCTTATAGGTGTTGATGTAGAATTTGAAGAGGCCGTTCAGCACCACCAGCGCCAGGAACACCAGGCTGAGAGCCATCAGCATCTGGAAGCGGTCGAGCTGCACGCCCTTGAAGAATTCGACATGGCCGATCAGCGGAATGTCGTAGGCGATGTGCATGAACGTCTGGGTTGCGCCGGGGCCTTCGAACCCGCCGCCCTGGATCGGTCCGTTGACGATCTGCTTCGGCAGATCGAAGGACAGGAAATAGGGCACCATCGAGGCAGCAACGACAGCCAGGATCCACAGCTGCTGCAGCCGCGTGTTTTTCCAGATGTAGCGGGCGAGGCTCTTTTCCATGGCTAACCGTCAGCGTGCTGGGAAATTCCGGGTCGCGATCCGAGTGCTGGGATGGGAGGAATGCTTGAGAACAGAACCATGCAGCCCGACCACCGATATCGCAATGAAAACAAGGCGAAGGGACTGGCTGCAGAAAGCCGATTCTCGCCGGAACTTTGCTTATATCACAGGAATTTTGAATTAGGCGAGCGATTCGGCAATCATCGAGCGAATGATGGCGGCCGTTTTCTCCGCCCCCTCGAGATCGAGCGAAACCGGCCTCTGCCTGGGCACCGCAAGCGCCCTTTCGACGGCCTCTTTTACATGGTCCGCCGTCAGCCCCTGCTCCGGCAGGATCTCGGCAAGATCAAGCGCCTGCAGCCGTTCGGCCCGCACCGTCTGCTCAGTCTCGCCGCCGGCGACGAAGGGGATGAGGATCGCCCGGCATTCGCTGCGCAAGAGGTCGCCGACCGTGTTGTAGCCCGCCTGCGAGATCGAGACTTTGGCGCGGCGTAGCAGCGACGGAAAATCCTTACGGAAGCGCACCAGCGTCACATTGGCGACGGCGTCCTGCGACAGCTTGACGAAATCGGCTTCCGGCAGGTTGGGGCCTGCAATTAGCAGCCAGCGCAGATGATCCGGCAGCAACGCTGCCGCCTCTTTCGCCGCGCCGATCAGTTCGGCGCCGACCGCGCCGCCACCGGCCGATGCGATAATGTCGAAGATCTCGGCAGGTTCCGGCGCCGGCGGCGGCGCGACGAGGCCGGTATAACGCATCCTGTCGGCGATCTCAGGGGTCAGCGGAAAAGTGTCCTCGAGCCTGACGAAGTCGGGATCGCCATGAACGAGCACGGCGTCGAAATGATCCCTGACAAGCTTGACCGTCTCCGCGTCGCGGCCAGCCTTGCGGTTTTCCTGCAGGATGTCGCGCACCGAGCTTAGGAGTTTTGGCCGCGGGTCGGCCTCTTCGATCGCCGCAAGCAGGGGCAGGAGTTCGAAGCGCATCTGCCGCCGGCCGAAGGGGAAGGCCTCGATGATGACGACATCGGGCCTTGAGGCATGGAAGGCGTCGAGCAGCAGGTCGCGGCGGGCAGCGAGAAAATCCGCGCCGGCCGGCCGGCCATCGGCATCGGCAAGGCCGGAGAAACCGGCATTGCTGGCGACGACCGCCGGCAAGACCACGGTCCTGACGCCTTCGCCGGGAAAGCCCGGCACCGGCAGGCCGCCGGTGACGACGGTGACGTCGAAACCGTCCTGGACCAGGGCATTGGCGATGCGGCTGGCGCGGGCGATGTGGCCGATGCCGAGCAGGTGCTGGACGTAGAAGAAGATGCGCGGTGCCGTCATGAGACCTTCTGCCATTCGGCCTCGAACAGGCCTGTGAGCTGTCTGATGCTGGAGTGATAATCGAAATTCTCGCGCACTTGGCCTTCGGCGGCATCGCCGAGCCGCTTGCGCAGCGCCGGATCGCGGATCGCCGCTTCCAGCGCCCGGGCGAGCTGCGCCGGTTCTTCCGGCGGTACGACGAGGCCGTTTTCACCGTTCTCCAAGAGTTCCGGTACCCCGGAGACGGCGGTCGAGACGCAGACGAGCCGCTGGCTCGAGGCCTCGACCAACACGTTCGGCAGGCCGTCCCGGTCGCCGTTGGCGGCGATGCGGCAAGCCAGCGCAAAGAGATCGGCGCGTCGGTAATGGTCGAGCACCTCTTCCTGCGCCATGGCGCCCTTCCAGACGATGCGGGAGGTGAGGCCGAGCTCGACGGCGAGCGCCTTCAGCTTCGCCAGCCCATTGCCGCCGCCGATATGTTCCATGCGCCAGTGGAGGTCGGCGGGCAGCAGCGCCAGCGCCCGCAGCAGGACGTCGTAGCCCTTCTTCTCCACCGCGCGGCCGACGCTGAGGATGAAAACCGGATCAGCCGGGTCGCTGCCGGTGCGGCTCGACCGCTCGCCGGAAAAATGGCCGAAACGGGCGAGATCGAGACCGTGATAGCTGAGATGCACGGCCTCCTTGCGGGATGTCAGCGTCCGCATGTGCTCGTAGCCGGTCCTTGTACAGGTGACGGTCCAGCGGGCGCTCTTCAGCTTCTCTTTCAATTCCCAGTCGGGCGAGGTCCATATGTCCTTGGCATGCGCCGAACAGGTCCAGGGCGTGCCCGTCAGGATGCTTGTATATTCCGTCACCGAGGCCGGTGTATGGATGAAATGGGCATGCAGCCATTCACCGCCATCAGGCCATTCGCGCGCCAGCACCAGCGCCTGGCCGAGGCGACGGAAACGGTTGCGGGAGAGGTCGCGTGGCAGGTCGGCGAGGAAGCGTTTGATCAGCGGCTTGAAGCCGGGTTTCGAAAAGCCAGCGACCAGGCCCTTCAGCACGCGGATCGGCTCCTCGTGCAGATATTCCGGCAGGTAGACGACCCGCGCCTTGATCTCGTCATGCACGGGATGGCGCTTCTTGTCGGTCGGCCGGCGCATCGAAATCAGGGTCAAATCGAAGCCGGCCCTTTCGAGGCCGAGCAGCTCCTGGGCGATGAAGGTCTCCGAAAGGCGGGGATAGCCTTTCAGCACGACGAGGATCTTGCGGCGTGGCGGCAAGGCTGTGCCCTATTCCGCGCCGACGAGGGAAAGATGGCTGCCGCGGCCGTCGAGCCAGCGGCCGATGGTCTGCGAGATGTGGTCCAGCCCTTCGAGATGCATATTGCTGCCGCTTTTCGACGGCGGGAGACGGGAAGGCAGGCGCTTCAGCGCCTCTGCCATAACAGTGGGATCGACCGACTGGTCCGGCAGCAGCATGTCGACGAGGCCGAGCTCGCTGGCGCGCTGGGCGCGCAGCAGCTGTTCCTCGCGCGGCTTGACGCGCGGCACGATGAGCGCCGGCTTGTCGAAGGAAAGGATTTCGCAATAGGTGTTGTAGCCGCCCATGGCGACGACGCCGGTGGCGCCGGCGATCAGCTCTTCCATGTGGTTGTCAAACTCGATCACTTCGATATAGGGGATGGCTTCGCCCTTCTGCACCAGCTTGGCGCGTTCGGCCGCCGGCATATAGGGGCCGAGAACGACCAGCGCCTTCTGCGTCAAGGTCGGATCGGCCTCGTAGGCGTTCATCACGTCGTGGACGAGATCGGAGCCGTCGCCGCCGCCGCCCGTGGTGACGAGCAGGTAGTTGTCCTTGCGGGCGTTGATCGAGCTCTTGCCCTTGGAGACGCTGCGTTGCAGGAAGCCGACGAAATCCATCTTCCGGCGCAGGCTCGCCGGCACGTCGAGACCGATCAGCGGATCGTAGAAGTCAGGCGGTCCGTAGACCCAGACGCTGTCGTAATATTGATCGATCTTCTGCATGATGCTGTTTTTCTTCCACTCGGCCTCGAGCAGGTGCGGTGCATCCATGATCTCGCGCAGGCCGAGCACCAGCACGGTGCCGCGGGCCTTGAGATAGGCGAGCGTATCCTCGACCTCGCCCTTCAGCCCCATCGGCTCCTTGTCGACGATGAAGATATCGGGCTGGAAGGTTTCGGCTGTGTGGCGAATGCTCGATTCGCGCATCTTCAACGTCTCGTGCAGGTCGATATGGCTGGCGAGCGACGTATATTCCCCGTTGCGCAGCTTGATGACGCTCGGGATCTTCACGAAGTCGACGCGGGCGCGGTAGTCGAAGGCGCCGGCGATCGTCGCACCCGAAATGATCAGGATGTTGAGGCCGCGATAATCCTCGACCAGCGCATGGGCGATGGCGCGACAGCGCCTGAGGTGGCCGAGGCCGAAGGTGTCGTGACTGTACATGAGGATGCGTGCATCTTCGAGACGTCTGGACATGGGCATTCCCTCTGGGGTGAGCAACATATTTAGCACCCCCACCGTCCGGAGGCCACGCGGCGGGGGCGGTGCCGTAAGGCGCCGCCGAGCTTCCTGCTATTTGTAGGGATCTGCCGCATCACGCAAGCCGTCTCCCAGAAAGTTGAACGCCAAAATGACAAGAACAACAGGAATGATCGGAAAGAGCAGCCAAGGATAGAAGGCGATGACGCTGACGCTTTTCGCTTCCGTCAGCAGAATGCCCCAGCTGGTGATCGGCGGACGCAGGCCGAGGCCGAGGAAGGAGAGCGCGGTCTCGCCGAGGATCATGCCGGGGATCGAAATCGTCGCCGAGGCGATGAGGTGCGACATGAAGCCCGGCACGAGATGGCGGCCGATGATGCGCGGCGTGCTGGCGCCCATCAACTGTGCGGCCTGCACGTAATCCTCTTCGCGCAACGCGAGCAGCTTGGAGCGCACGGCACGCGCCAGCCCGGTCCAGTCGATGATGCCGAGGATGACGGTAATGCCGAAATAGATGACGATCGGGCTCCATGTCACCGGCATGATGGCGGCCAGCGCCATCCACAAGGGCAGGCTCGGCAGCGATTGCAGCACCTCGATGAGGCGCTGGACGACGAGATCGAAAATGCCGCCCCAGTAACCGGCGAGGCCGCCGATGACGATGCCGAGCACGAAGCTGATGGCGATGCCGATCAGGCCGATCGTCAGCGAGATCCGTGCGCCGTAGAGAATGCGCGACAGCACGTCGCGGCCGAGCCGGTCGGTGCCGAGAAGGAACATCTGGCCGCCGATGGCCGGGCAGACGAGATGATAGTTCGAGGCGACGAGGCCCCAGAACTTGTAAGCGTCGCCGCGGCAGAAGAAGCGGATCGGCTGCACGTCGTTCGGCCTGTCGGTATAGACGCGGTGCAGCGTGTCGATATCGAGCGTCATGCTGCGGCCGTAGACGAAGGGACCGACGAACTCGCCCTTGTCGAAGAAGTGGACGCGCTGCGGCGGCGCGTGGATGAAATCGACGTTGCGCGTGTGCAGGCCGTAAGGCGCCAGGAACTCGACGATCAAGATCATCAGGTAGATGGCGGCGAGGAAGATGCCGGAGACCAGGGCCAGCCTATGCTGCTTGAACTTCCACCACATCAGCCGCTTCTGCGAGGCGAGGTGGATGCGCGATTGCGCCGCCGTCATGCTCTGGGCCGCGTGCGGATCGAAGGGCGCGGTGGAGACGTAATGGGGCAGCGGTGCGCCGGGTGCGGGAAGGGGCGACATTATTTGGTGCTCCTGCCTTGCAGACGGATGCGGGGATCGAGGAAGCCGAGGGCAATGTCGGAGATCAGCACGCCGACGACGTTCAAGAAGGCGAGGAACATCAGGAACGAGCCGGCCAGATACATATCCTGGCTCTGCAGCGCCTTGATCAACATCGGTCCGGTCGTCTCGAGCGACAGCACAATCGCGACGATCTCGGCGCCCGAGATGATCGACGGCAGGATCGAGCCGATATCGGCGATGAAGAAGTTGAGCGCCATCCGCAGCGGATATTTGACCAGCGCCCTCAGCGGCGGCAGGCCCTTGGCGCGCGCGGTGACGACATATTGCTTCTGCATCTCGTCGAGCAGGTTGGCGCGCAGCCGCCGGATCATGCCGGCCGTGCCCGCCGTGCCGACGATGATGACCGGGATCCAGAGATGCGAGAGGATCGACCGCGCCTTAGCCCAGCTCATCGGCGCCGAGATATATTGCTGGTCCATCAGATGGCCGATCGAGATGCCGAACCAGATATTGGCGAAATACATCAGGATCAGCGCCAGCATGAAATTCGGAATGGCGATGCCGAGCAGGCCGAGGAAGGTCAGGCCGTAGTCACCCCAGCTATACTGGTGGGTGGCCGAATAGATGCCGATCGGAAAGGCGATCAGCCAAGTGAGCAGGATGGTCGTGAAGGAGACGAGGATCGTCAGCCACAGCCGTTCGCCGACGACCTCGGAAACCGGCAGCTGGTATTCGAAGGAATAGCCGAAATCGCCGTGCAGCATGCCGCCGACCCAGTAGAAATAGCGCACGATCGCCGGCTTGTCGAAGCCGTATTGCTGGCGCATCTCCTCGATTTCCTGGAGATTGGCGGTTTCGCCGGAGGCACGCAGTTCGGCGATCTGGCTCTCGAAGAAATCGCCCGGCGGCAGCTCGATGATGGTGAAAACAAGCGCCGAAATGACGAAGAGCGTCGGCACCATGGCGGCAATGCGCCAGAGAATGTATTTGAGCACGCCTCAGGCCTCCTTGTACCAGAATGCATCCGGCATGTAGACGCCGAGATAGGAGGTGGGATCGAAACCGTAGAGCGCTCTCTCCGGCAGATTCTGGAGCTTGGCGGCGCGCAGGATCGGCTGCGGTGTGCTGTTGATGAGGCCGATCGAAAAGACCTGCTGGGTATAGAGCGACAGCATCTTGTGCCAGATCAGCTCGCGCTCCTCGAACTTCGCCGCCGAGCCCCACTGGGCCAGCAGGTTGACCAGTTCGGCTGCTTCCGGCAGGTCGGGGGCGGCGCCCTCCTGGCCGGCGGAGAGATAATGCATGCCCCAGAGCGGCCATTGCAGCTGATCGTCGAGCGTCGGCGCCAGCCCCGAGGGCGACATGTCGGCCGTCGGCACACCGTTGTCGAGCCCGTACCATATCGACATCATGATCGTACCGCTCATGGCGCGGTTGCGGAAGACGTCGCGCTGCGAGGTGCGGGTGAAAAGCGCCAGGCCGATATTGGCCCAGTGATCGTGCACCAGCTCCAGCACGTCGGTATCGAGATTGCTCTCGCCGGCGGTCTCGACAGTGATCTCGGCGCGCCGACCGTCGGGCAGCAGCCGGACGCCGTCGTCGTCGCGTCTGGTCAGGCCGAGTTCGTCGAGCAGCCGGTTGGCCTGGTCGGGATCGAAATCGACGAAGGCCTTGGCATAGTCCGGCTTGAAGAGCGGGCTGTCGGGCAGAACGGTGTCGGCGCTTGGCGTTCCCAGGCCGTAAAAGGCGACCATGTTGATCTCGTGCCGGTTGATCGCCAGCGACAGCGCCCGGCGCAGACGCACGTCGCGGAACAGGCCGCGCCACACCTCGTCGGCGCAGTTGAGGTTCGGCAGCAGCGTGATGCGCGAGCCGCGCGCGAGCTTCCAGAGGTCGACCTTCACCGGAAAGCGCTTCTCGGCCTCCTTCAGGAAGGTGTAATCGTTGAAATCGATGCCGGTCGCCTGCAGGTCGGCTTCGCCGGCTCCGGCCTTGGCGGCGATGATCGACGAGGAAGAGACGTTGAGGACGAAGCGGTCGAGATAGGGGAGCTGCCTCCCGGTCTCGTCGACGCGGTGGAAGAACGGATTGCGCTCGAAGACGAACTGCTCGGCCGGCAGCGGCGTCGTGTTGCGCCAGGGATCGAGCGTCGGCAGGTTCGGATTTTCCGGCCGGTAGGAACGCGCCATCTTGATGTGCAGGTCCTGCCACTTCTTGACGCGGTTGGCCTTCATCATCTGTTCCATCTTCGCCTCGTCGGGCTGGAACTTCTTGTGGAATTGCTTGAGATAGTGCGCCGGCCCGACGATGACGAGCGGCAGGGGGCCTGCCAAGGTCGGCAGGAACATCGGGTTGGGCTTTTCCCAGCTATAGCGCACCGTTAGCGGATCGAGCACCTCGAAGCGCGGAAGGCTGCCGTGCGGGCGAAGCTCCAGCGCGCCGCCGCCGGGCGTCAGCTTGTCGTTCAGGATGACGTCTTCCCACCAGTAGCGGAAATCGTCGGCGGTGAACGGCGCCCCGTCGGACCATTTGTGGCCATCGCGCAGCGTGAAGGTGAAGACCGTATCGTCCTCGGAGTGGAAGGCGGCCAGGATATCCGGCTGGAACTGCAGGTGCTTGTCGTAGCCGACCAGGCGGGCATAGCCGTAGATCGTCATGAAGCGGATGTCGCGCTGGCTGCCGATGATGGTGCGCACAGTGCCGCCATAGGTGCCGGGCTGCAGCCCCATCTCCTTCAGGTTGACGATGCGCGGCTGCAGCGGAATGCGTTCGGCCATCGGCGGCAGGCTGCCGGCAGCCAGCCGCTCCTTCAGGAATTCCGGTTCGACGGCCTGTTCGGCGCGAAGCACCGCCGGCGCGATCGCAGCGCCGACGAGACCGCCAAGGAATGTGCGACGCGTCACCATTAGCGCAGCTCCCTGATATCGGCGCCCTTGCGGGCGCGCACCAGATGGCCGTCGCCGAGATCGGCATAGGCAAGCTCGGCCGCGTCGTCATGCTCGGCGGTAAAGGTCTTGCCCCAGTTCTGCTTGTCGGCGGCGCCGTTTTCCCGGAGCGCCTGGAAATCGAGCGGGCGGTCGAGATCAGGGAAGGGCACGGCGGCGAGCAGCGATTTCGTATAGGGGTGCACCGGAGCGCGCAGGATGATCTCGCGCGGGGCGATCTCGACGATGCGGCCCTTGCACATGACGGCGATGCGGTCGGCCATGTAATCGACGACGGCGAGATTGTGCGAGATGAAGAGATAGGTCAGCCCCAGCTCCTTCTGCAGGTCCTTGAGCAAATTGAGGATCTGCGCCTGCACCGAGACGTCAAGCGCCGAGACCGGCTCGTCGAGGATGATGAGCTTGGGACCGAGCGCCAGCGCCCGGGCAATGCCGATGCGCTGGCGCTGGCCGCCGGAAAAGCTGTGCGGGTAGCGGCTGAGATAACGCTTGTCGAGGCCGATCGCGCCCATCAGTCCCTCGACCTTGCGCTTACGCTCGGCGCTGTCGCCGCGGTCGTGGATCTCCAGCGGCTCGCTCAGGATGTTGCGCACCGTCATGCGCGGCGAGAGCGAGGAGACCGGGTCCTGGAACACCATCTGGATCTTGGTGCGCAGCTCCTGCAACTCGGCGCCCTTGACGGCCAGCACGTCGATGACCTCTTTGCCGTCGTTGAACACCACCGAGCCGCCATCCGGAGTGACGGCGCGCATCAGGATCTTGCTGAGTGTCGTCTTGCCGCAGCCGGATTCGCCGACGAGGCCGAGACATTCGCCGCGGCGGATGTCGAAGCTGACATCGTCGACCGCATGCACGACGGCGGCCTCGTGCTTGCCGAACAGGCTGCGCCTGCGCGTTCTGTAGGTCTTCGATAGATTGGCGACGGAAAGCAGCGTGCCCGGCGCTTCGGCCTGCAGCGGCTTCTTCTTGCCGACCAGCGTCTCGAGATTGACCGGCACGTCGCGCAGCGCCTTCAGCCGCTCGCCGGGCTTCATGTCGAAATGCGGCACGGCGGCCATCAAGGCCTTGAGGTAGGGGTGCTGCGGATTGCGGAATATATCCTCGACCGGCCCGGCCTCCATGATCTCGCCGTGATAGATAACGACCACCTCGTCGGCCATGTTGGCAACGATGCCGAGATCGTGGGTGATAAGCAGCATCGCCATGCCGAGCTTGGCCTGCAGCTCGCGCAGCAGTTCGAGAATCTGCGCCTGGATCGTCACGTCGAGCGCCGTCGTCGGCTCGTCGGCGATCAAAAGCGCCGGCTTGCAGATCAGCGCCATGGCGATCATGGCGCGCTGGCGCATGCCGCCCGACAGCTCGAACGGATACATGTCGTAGGTGCGGTGCGGATTGGAAAAGCCGACGAGGCCGAGCATCTCCTCGGTCCTGGCGCGCGCCTCCTGCTTGTCGATCTCGGTGTGGATCAAAAGCACTTCGCTGATCTGGTTGCCGACGGTGTGCAGCGGCGAGAGCGAGGTCATCGGTTCCTGGAAGATCGTCGCCATGCGCTTGCCGCGCAGATCGCGCATCTCCTCGCTATCACGCGGCAGCGAAAGGATATCGGTCGTGCTGCCGTCGAGCGGATCGGTGAAGAGGATGCTGCCCGACGCCGTCGCCGGATTGGGCAGGATGCCCATCACGGCCTGGCTGATCACCGACTTGCCGGAGCCGGATTCACCGACGAGGGCGGTGACCTTGCCCGGAAGGATGCGGAGATTGGCTTCCTTTACGACACGCAGGCGGTCGCCGAAAACCGAAAAGGAGACGTCGAGATTTTCAATACGCAACAAATCGGCAGCGGACGCCATACCAATGAAATTCCCCAGTCTTCTATGTTCCCGTTAAGGCACACTATCGTACCGCAAACGGGGTGTCTAGCTGATGACAATCAAGGGGATATTGCTGCGTTTCGCTGTCGTCCTCAGGAAGAAACGCGCAGATTTTGGGCCGGCAACCTGGCGTATTACTGGATGAATTTCTCCATGCTGGTGCGCTTGACCTGCTTCTTGGCGTCACGGTGCAGGAGAATGACCTGTTCGGCTTCGGAAAGCCCGTTCTGCACGGCCTCCCGGAAGTGTTCGTCGACATGGATATCGGGGGCCGGGGCGCGCGGCTGCAGCACCGTCACCTTCTGGCGGATACCGCGCAGCTTCTCCTCGCCGAGCGTCGTCCATTCGCCGCCGCAATAGCCGGCGAAGGCCTGGCTGGCGACGACCTCGCGGCCGTATTTCTTGGTCAGGATTTGCAGCCGCTGCACCTCGTTGACCGCCGATCCGAAGGCGGAGAAGGTCAGCCGGTCCTTGAGGCCGACATTGCCGAACATGACGTTGCCGACATGCAGGCCGATGCCGTAGCCGATCCTGGACAGGCCCTTCTCCTCGCGGTCCCGGTTGAGTTCGGCGACCCGCGCCTGCGCCTGGTGGACGGCCGAAAGTGCCGCCTCGCAGGCAATTTTCGACGGATCCTTGTGGCGTCCGCAGGGGTAGACGGCGAGGAAGCCGTCGCCGAGGAAGCTCAGGATCTCGCCGCCATTGCGGTTGAAAGGCGCGGCGATCGCGTCGAAGAACTGGTTCAGCGTGTCGATATAGGCCTGGCGGCCTTCCTTTTCGGCATACATGGTGGATTCGCGCATGTCGCCCATGACGAGCGCAGCACGGATCGTCTCGCCGTCGCCGCGGCGGATCTGGCCGTTCAGCACCCGCTTGCCGGCGTCGCCGCCAAGATAGGTGGTCAGCATGTTGTTGGCGAGCTTGCCGAGCACCGCCATCTTGGCGGCGACCGCCAAATGGTTCTGCATCCTGAGCAGCGCGTCGATCATGTCGTCGGAAAAGCCGTCATGGTGGTCGGTCGACCAGGAGCCCATCATGCCCTGCACCGAATCGTCGCCGAAGGGCTGCACGAAGGCAAGGTAATCGGTCATCCGGTCCTTGCGCAGATCCTCGAAGATCGGGAATTCGGCCGGGCCTTCCTGCATCAGCCGGCGGCGGATGTGCTGCAGGTTGTTGTCGAGCAGGTAATAATAGGGGCTCTGCAGGAAACGGTCCGGCTTCTGCCCGGCCGGCATGCGGAAGCCCTCGATTGTGACGCCGCTGGCCCGCCGCCAGGTGAAGCTCAAGGCGTCGTAGAGCGGATGCAGCATCGAAAAGGTCAGATGCACGCGGGCAATCGGCAGGCCGGCGGAGGCCAGCCTCTCGCAGAAGCCGCGCACGATATTTTCGAGGTCGTCGCCGGCCAGTGAAGAATGCGTCAGCCATTCGGCGACCCGGTCCAAAAGAATGGAGGAGACGCTGGATTCGATCGTGCTCATTCTCGGTATGATCCTCATAAGGCACGCCATCCCCAAGAGCCAAAAATCCCTCGGCCGGCGCATTTTCATGCGCAGGTCACAAGGAAATCAGGATGTACGAGCGGTAAAATAGTGTCAACGATCTGCCGAAAGCCCGGCAGCGGCGCCCTTCAGTTCCCCGGAAGGGGATCGGACGGGAAGTCCTTTCTCGATGGTTCAATATCAAACTCAGATAGGGATGCTGCAGATGCGAGACAATGGGAGCGGGATTCTTTTGTGCGCCGAAGTTGCAGCAAAGGAGCCGGGCGAGTCATTTCGGCCACACCTCGTGCAGGCGGGCGTGGGTCCTCGGTCAAGCCCGAGGACGACGGAGGGTGGGGCAGTACCCCGGGGAGAAGAGGAGCCGGGTTTAATTCCCCGCGATCATGCATTAGATCAGCTTTTCCTGTTTCATTCGAAAGATCCCGCCTTGGCCACCTCCACCTTCGATACGCTTTTGCAGAAGATCGAAACCCGCGCGGCGCGCGCCGGCATCATCGGGCTCGGCTATGTCGGCCTGCCGCTGGCGATCGCGGTGGCGCGCAGCGGCTTTGCGGTTACCGGCTTCGACATTGATCCCGGCAAGATGGTGGCGCTCGAGGCCCGACGCTCCTATATCGATGCCGTCAGCAACGAGGCGCTCGCCGCCGAGATCGAAGCCGGCCGCTTCCAGGCAACCACCGATTTCGCCGGCCTTGCCGCATGCGACGTCATCATCATCTGCGTGCCGACGCCGCTCACCAAACACCGCGACCCCGACCTGTCCTTCGTCGAGGCCACCTCACGCTCGATCGCCGAGCATCTGCGCCCCGGCCAGCTCGTCGCGCTGGAATCGACCACCTATCCCGGCACCACCGACGACATCGTGAAGGTCATTCTCGAAGGCACCGGCCTGAAATCGGGTTCGGATTTCTTCGTCGGCTTCTCGCCGGAACGCGAGGATCCCGGCAACCAGCACTATAATACCGCCACCATTCCGAAGGTCGTCGCCGGCGACGGGCCGGAGGCGCTGGCACTGATGAAGACCTTTTATGGCGCGGCGGTATCGACCGTCGTTCCTGTCTCGTCGAACGCAACTGCCGAGGCGGTGAAGCTCACCGAAAACATCTTCCGTTCGGTCAACATCGCCCTCGTCAACGAACTGAAGACTGTCTATGCGGCGATGGGCATCGACGTCTGGGAGGTGATCGATGCGGCCAAGACCAAGCCCTTCGGCTATATGCCCTTCTATCCGGGCCCCGGCCTCGGCGGCCACTGCATCCCGATCGATCCCTTCTACCTCACCTGGAAATCGCGTGAATACGAGCTGCCGACCCGCTTCATCGAGCTTGCCGGCGAGATCAATTCGGCAATGCCGCGCTATGTCGTCGGCAAGCTTGCCGAGGCGCTTGATATCCGCGCCGGCAAGGCGCTGAGCCGCAGCCGGGTGCTGGTGCTCGGCCTCGCCTACAAGAAGAACGTCGCCGATATAAGAGAGAGCCCGTCGCTGCGGCTGATCGAGATCATCGAGGAACGCGGCGGCCGGGCCGATTACCACGATCCCTTCGTCGCCGAGATCCCGCCGACGCGCGAACACCAGGCGCTGAGGGGCCGCCGGTCGGTGGCGCTGACGCTGGAGGCGGTCGCCGGCTACGATGCGGTGCTGGTGGCGACCGACCATGACAAAGTTGATTATGCGGCGCTGGCAAAAAGTGCGGCGCTGATCATCGACACCCGCAACGTCTTCAACCGGCTCGGGCTTGCGGCCGATCACGTCATCAAGGCGTGACGGGAACGCAACCTCGCATTTGACTGTCAAGAAATCTGTACGTATATCTGTACGTTCGATAGCGAAAGCCGCTGCACATTCCTGCGCGGCGCTTCTAAGAAAGGGTGCTCGATGGCACATGTTCGTTTGACGGAGTTCCGGCAGAACATCGCAACCTATTTCGATCAGGTCCTGTCTTCCCGCGCTCCCCTGCTCGTCACTCGCCAGGGTTCGGAAGCAATGGTGTTGATTGCCGAAAGTGAATACGAAAGCATGCAAGAGACCTTGCACCTGCTCTCGACCCCTGCCAATTCTGCCCGACTTCGCGAAAGCATTGAGCAGCTTCGTACGGGGCAAGTGATGGAGAAGGATCCCACTCTCTGACATGAAGTTGCTCTGGACGCCAAACTCCTGGGAAGAATACGTATACTGGCAGAAAACCGACCAGAAGATGGTCGAGAAAATCAACGAGTTGCTCAGGGATACGAAAAGGTCTCCCTTCAAGGGCCTTGGCAAGCCGGAGCCGCTGAAGGGCGATCTTTCCGGATTTTGGTCGCGGCGCATCCTCGGAGAGCATCGGCTCGTGTACTGCGTGACAGGCAAGGGTGCCAGCCAGCAGTTGGAAATTATCCAGTGCCGATTTCATTACGAAAAATAGTGTTTGACGATGCTCGCGGCCGCCTTTTGCGCCTATAATACAGACGCGGTTGAAAACGTCTTGCCGGTCATCCGGCTTGCGGCCACTGCATAACCGCCGGCGGCGCCATCGATGAAATGCATGTGGTCGCGCGAAATCGGCGTCGGGACGAAGCAGGTCATCAAGGCCGAAGCCTGCCGATGCAAGCCGTAGCGAGCAATGCCTCTGGCGCGTGCCCCTTCGAGCAGCGCCTCGATCCGCTTCAGATGTTCGGCGTCGACGTCGACCGTCATCTTCAGCCCGTCGTCGAACTTGCGGAAATCGGAATTGCCGGCGACGTCGCGCTTGTAGCGGCGGGCATCGAAGCGTCCGAGCGGAATGCCGAGCTTGTAGCAGGCCAGTATGATGGCGAGCTGCAGGAAGATGATGAGCTTCTGGCGCAGCCGCCGTCCGGCCGGCGCCGTGGCCTTGGCCTCGCGATTGATGCCGCGCATCGAGAAGGCGAATTGCGGGCCGTCTGCCGGCACCGGATGGCTGCCCCGGTTCTGCTCGGAGGTGATGGCGACGATGCCGTTGACGAGGTCGCGGAACTCTTCGCCCGGCCGGCCTTCGCCGGGCACAGCGATGATCGAGACGATCTCGCCGTTTTGCGCCGCGATCGGGCTCCAGCGGCAGGAAAGGCCGGTGAGATCCGGCCGTGTGCCCGGTGCGGCGCGCTCGACGCCGTAACGGCCGAGCTTCATCTGTCGTTCCGCCCAGCTCGTGCCGCCGCCCCAGAACATTGCATAGGTGACATGCGGGCTTGCGGCGTAACGCGCGACGCGCACGTCCAGCCCTTCGGCGCGGGTATCGGCGACCGGCACGATGGCGATGCGCAGCATCAGGCCGAGATCCTCCTCGACCCAGACCTGCACCGCCGCAAGCGCATCCCGCGCCGCCTTCTCAAGCGAACCCGGCAGCGCAATCAGCGCGCCGTCGCCGCCGAAGACGAAGGGATAATCGCCCTTACCGACGGCGTTCAGCACCGCCGATATGACGCTCGCGCCCGCCATATTGACATCCTTGTAGCGACCGCCGGCGATCGCCTGCGTCGAGCCGACGATATCGGCGAGCGCCAGCACCCATCCCTCCGGCAGCGGCCGGTAATTAGCCGCCTCAGTTACGCCCTCGAATGCGCTGAAGAGCGGCACGGTTGCAAAGAAATCGTCGTCGGTCACAGTTGTCATGTCATCGACCTTAGCACAGACCCATATCGCTGCTGCAACGGCAATTCCCATTTACGGCAATCGACTTGACAAGGTTTCATGTGTTAGCACGCCAGGACGATTTTCATGACGGATACGGAATTCAATGAGCCGCCTCGACAGCTTCATTCGCCGGTTGACGGCCCAACGCGATATTTTGAACGCGATCACCGATCTGGCCGGAGAAATCGAAGGCCCGGTGCTGGAATTCGGCCTCGGCAACGGCCGCACCTATGATCACCTGCGCGAAAAATTCCCCGGCCGCCGCATCATAGCCTTCGACTGGGAAGTCCGCTCCTACTCGACCTCGACTCCGGAGCCGCACGACATGGTGACCGGCAACATCCGCGATTCCGGCCAGGCCTTCCTCGGAATTGGCGCAGCCCTTGCCCACGCCGATATCGGCACCGGTCATGACGAAATCGACGCCGTGACGCTCACCTGGCTGCCGCAGCTGATGGCCGGCGTGCTGGCCCACAACGGCATCGCCGTCAGCGGTTTGCCGCTGGAGCATCCGGAGCTCACGGCACTGCCGCTGCCGGAGGGGATCAAGGAAGGGCGGTATTTTTTGTATCGGAGGGTGTGAGGCGCGTTGTTGGTGTTGTCATCATATGGGCGGCGCCCTCAAAAGGTCGGCTATTGCGGCTATCGCTGAACATGCCTCATTTATGAGGCACAGGAAAAAGCCGCAGCCGAGCGCGCTGTCAGTTTTGCCTCGAAGTCCTCCGCAATTGCTTAAGCGTCACGGTGCCCAACCGTCTGAGCAGCAGCGCCTCCGCCTCCTGCATCGCATCTGCCAGCGCGCTATTCACCGCCTGTTCCACCAGGCATTGCGGCTGATCGTCGGCGGGGCCGATGGCGAAGAGATGCGGTTCGCCGAGCGCGTTCTAGACGTCGAGCAGCGTAATCTCGGACAAGGGCCGCACCAGCGTCCAGCCGCCGCCGTGCTCGCTTCGGCCTCCGGCATGCTCGCCGGGGTGCATTGCCATCAGTCGCTGGTGATGCCGCCCGCCGGATAGAGGCTTGCGACAGCGTCCGAGAGGACGGCAACCCTACACGGTTCCAGCAGGAGACTTATTGCAATTTTTACGTTTGAATTGTAGCTGTCTCTATCGGAACTACTACAGCGACAAGACGGCGTCAGAACCTACGACGCCCAGCGTAAGCAGATGGGGCATTGCAAATGGGGTTTACTGAAGCCGTTCGAACAGTTTTGAAGAAATATGTGGCATTTTCCGGAAGGGCTTCCCGGTCGGAATATTGGTGGTTTGCGCTCTTCTATGTGCTGGCGCTGTTCCCACTAGCAATTCTGGCCTTTGCCCTCGCCATCCTTTTCAGTGGGGGCTTGGGCGCCGCGTCACCGATTCATTATACCGTCGTTATCTGGATGGTGTTCACACTCGCAGTTCTCTTGCCGCTAATATCTCTGCAGATTCGCCGATTCCATGATCGCAACATTTCTGGCTGGTGGTTTCTCGCACTGTTCATCCTGAGCTTTGTTCCCTATGTCGTTCTGGTAACATTCCCGGTGATCATTGTTATATCCATGTTGCCTGGCACGGAAGGTCCGAACAAGTTCGGGGCGGATCCGCTGCGTCCGGAAATGAGCGCAGTGGCCTTTGCTTAGATGTTTGATCCCGGGGCTTTGATGGGGCATCCGACTTCGTCGCCGACTGCAACTTCGGCCGCAGGCTCAAACGCTCATGGGCATCACCCCTTACGAATTCATCTGCAAACATGGGCTTCACACCACGAACGCTTCAACCTCGATCCGCTCCATCAAATGCCGGTCGTAAACATCTAGACACGCTCCCCAACAAGCTCCCATAGATCAACCTTTTCAGCCCGTCCCTTCACCTGCACCAGACCAAGCGGCCGAAACTGGAAGCGATCGCCGACGGCGTTATGGACGGCGGCGCTCACAAGGATCGAGGTACCATATTGCCTGTTCAATCCTTCCAGCCGGGAAGCGACGTTGATCGTATCGCCCATGGCTGTGTATTGCTGGCGCGAGATCGCTCCGAAACTGCCGACGACGGCGGGTCCCGTATGGAGGCCAAACCGGGTGAAGAGTTCGGGGCGGCCATGGACTCTGTTTTCGCTGTTGAGTTCGTCGATCGCCGCTTTCATCGCCAGCGCGCATCGGCAGCCGTGTTCGACATGCCGGCCATCTTGAACAGGGGCATTCCACATGACGAAAATGGAGTCCCCGAGATATTGAACGACTGTCCCGCCATGGCGCTCGGCGATGGTGTTCAGCAGCTCGAAATAGGCCGACAGCGTATCGACCACGTCCTCGGGTGAATTGAGCTCGGATATGGTCGTGAAGTCTCTGATATCGGTGAACAGCGCGGTCACATCCTGCCGCTTCGCCTTGACGACCGCTCGCCCTTCAGGGCTGATGATGCGGCGGACGACTTCGCGTGGAACATAGAGGGCAAACTGGCCGATGGCGTGACGGCTTGCCGAGAGGGCTTTCGCCAGTGTGTTGATTTCCGTTATCCAGGAGTGCGACAGGGCCTTCTCGCTGACCTCGAGATCGCCAATCATGCGCGCCTCGTCGGCGAGGCGGTACAGAGAGCGGCTGACCATGCGCGACAGGACCACCGATGCCGCAACACCCGCGATCAACAGGATGCCGGCAATCAGGAGATTGCGCACGAGCAGCCGGTTGGCCTCGGCGACGAGGTCGTCGAGCGGCACGACGATTGCGGCCGTGCTTCGCCGGAACAGGCCGGACACGCTGACCGGGGCAATCTGCACGAGATAGCTTGCACCATCAAGTTCGATCCGCGCCAGGCCGCCGTTTGCGAAGGCAGGATCCTGCCGCAGCCGGGCAATCGTTTCGAGACTGGTATCGAAAGCGTTTGCCGTTATGGCGAAGGCGCCTGAGGTTCTCGACCATATTGCGATGATCCTGCGCATGATGTCTGGGTTGGAATGAGCAACGAGACTGCCGCTCCCGTCGATGACATAGGCTCGGGCATGCGGCGAAATGCCCTGTGCATCCAGCAGGCGGCCGATAGTCTGCAGGTGAACGTTGATGCCGACGACCACCCGCCCATCGTCCTTCATCGGCGCCGCGATCGTCAGCGTCGGCACTTTGAGCGTTCCGGTCACATAGGGGCCGACGGAGACCGGGGCGCCGTCCTGAACGACCAATTGATACCAGGGGCGTTGCCGCGGATCGAAAGACCCATCGTCGACGTCCCGCTCGCCGATCGGTCTCGCCTTGCTGTCGAGAAAGCCAAGCGTCGATACGACGTTCGCGCTTTGCCGCCCGGCAATCGTTCTGATCGCGAAAGCCGCTTCGTCAGGCGCCGCGAGGATCTGGCGGACATCCCTCCTTCCAGCGTTGATGACCTGCAGGTACGAGCCGTCAGGGTATCCGGTATAGATGCTCGTTGCCTCGGGCACGTTTCGCAGAACTTCGAGAAAGAGTTCCTGTTTTGCCTTGATATCCTGAGGCGGCGGCGAAACGAGCTGCGGGAGGGTGGATGCCAGCGCGACCGCCTCATAGCCTCCCTCCAGAGTGTGGCGATATCCCTCGATCAGCCGCAGGCTCATCTCGCGCATGTGCTGCGCGCCGGCACTCACGGCAGCATTGCTTCCCTGCCTGAACGCCATCCAGATAATCGGCATCGACGTGCAAAGCAGCGATGCGACGACCAGGACGCCGAGATGCACTCTGAGCGGTTTGGACCAGCGCACGAGACTTCCCTCGAATGCGGACACCTCTCAGCGCATCTAACGCCTGAGCTCGTCTGACTTTGCTTGAAAAGTGCCCCCAAGAATGCAGCTAACCGCTTTTTTCGGGTTTGCACAAGACGGTCCTGGGCTCACCGCGCCGGCCGCCAACACGCACGTCCGCGGCACGGCGCCAGTCATCGTATCCGGCAGCAAGTCTACGGCAAAAACAATATGTTGTACTGATCGATATCGCCCGGCAGATCCCGAACCTTCATCTCTTCCTCGCGGTCCTCAAAGAGCACGAGACAGTCCTCGTAGAATCCTGAGAGCATCGCTATAAAGGCCTTCGTTCCCTCCCGCCCATAGAAGAGCGGCGTGAACTCCATGTAGAGCGGCACGCGGCGGGCAAGCAGCGGCTGCATCGAGCGGCAGGCGACCGGCTCGTAGCCTTCGATATCCATCCAGACGAGGCCGATTGCGGCCGGATCGACCGAAAGTGCGGCAAGGATCTCGGAGACCGGCTTCACCGGCACGCTGATCTTGCAGTCGGTCGGGCTCTGGCGGATCGCGCTGCTCTTGCCGTGATTGTTGAGGTTGAGGAAGAAGTCGATCTCGCCTGCGTGCTCGCCGGCGGCGCAATTGACGAGGCGGACCTTCTCTTCCAGCCGGTTCTGGCGGATGTTGAGTTCAAGCAGCGGGAAATTGCGTGGATCGGGCTCGATACTGACGATCTTGGCATAGGGGCCGCCGAGGCCGAAATAGACGGTCTGGGTGCCGATATTGCCGCCGATCTCGAGCAGCGTCGCATCTTTTCGGAGCAGGCCGCGCTCGCGCAGGATGGCGATCAGCCGGTCGACGGCATCACGCTCGAAATGGCCCTTCCGGAAGACCTTGCGGCCGATATAGTCGGCCGGTGAGAAGGTCATCAGATGGTCGCCGGCGTCGACGGTCATCGAGATGACGCGCGGGCCGATATTCTCGATCAGCAGGCGGCGGCCGAAACGGGTGTCGAAGAAGCGCGAGGCGGCTCTATTGCGCGCCTTGCGGAGGCGGCGCTTCCAGTATTTGGCGGTCAGCCAGGGCCTGCCGGACATCAGTCTTTTCCTTCGAGCGATTCTGCCGCTTTCTCTCTCGGAATGACATAGACTTTCAAGGGCAGGGCGCGGCCGCGCACGTTGATTTCACGGCTTTCGATGCCGGAAAGATCGGCGCCGGAAAGGTTCGCCACCGGCTCGGAAATAACGATCGCTGCTTCGAATTCCTTGGCCGCACTTTCCAGCCGGCTCGCGACATTCACGGTATCGCCGATCGCCGTCATGCTGCGCACCCGCCCGTAACCCATCGTGCCGACCACGGCGGGGCCGGTGTGGATGCCGATGGCGATCCGCAGCGGCAGGGTCAGTTCCTCGGCGAGCTCGGCGGCGAGTTTCTCGATCCCGGCGACGATCGTCGCGGCGGCGATGAGTGCCTGGCGGCAGGCCTCCTCGGGCGCGGTGTTGAGGCCGAAGAGCGCCATGGCGCCGTCGCCGATGAACTTGTCGAGTCGGCCGCCCGCCTGCTCCACCGCCTTGCCGATGATGGCGAAATAGCGGTTCAGCAGGAAGACGACGTCGAAGGGCAGGCGCGTTTCCGTCAGCGTGGTGAAATGGCGGATGTCGACGAAGAGCACGGCGATATCGCGTTCGCGCCCCGGGCTGGTCTCCTGGCTGTTGGCCGGAAGGGCGGTTTCGACAGCCGGCACGAGAAGCGGCGCGACCGCGACGTCGCGATCCGGACGAAGCTGGCAGGCGAGCCGGACGTCCGGGCCGGCGTTGATGCGCCTGAGCGTCGTCTGTTCCATCTTGTCGGGGGGCGGCAGGCTTTCATAATCGCCGAGGATCTGAACCCGGCAGGTGGAGCACTGGCCCTTGCCGCCGCAGACAGAATAATGAGGCAGGCCGCCGAGCCGGCTTGCTTCGAGCACCGTGAAGCCGCGCGGCACGCGGATCAACTCGCCTCCCGGATAATGCACGGCGACCTGATCGAGGCGCTCCTTCAATCGGCGCCGGGCGCGGGCGGCAACGACGGCGAGCAGCGAGACCGAGAAAGCGCCATAGAGCCCGGCACGGACCGTGGCGATGCGGGCGCGGACCTCGGGGTCGGAGAGATAGCGGGCGTTGAGGTTGATCTCGTAGGGATTGGTCGTCAGCTGATAGGAGGGATCGGCAAGTGTGCGGCCCATTTGGACGAAGCCGAGAATCGAGAGCACCGGCACGAGGATCGCCACCGCCAGCAGCAGCGGCGCGGCGCCTGTATACCACGGGCGGTAGCGCAGCCAGAAATGGATGCCGATGCAGCCGTGGAACCAGACGGCGAGGACGCCGAGCACCTGGCGCGCACCATTCGCCGGGTTCTTGATCCACAACTGCTCGACCACCGTTTCGTAATCGTCGATATAGCCGTAGAGTTCGTGGGCGATGCGCGTGCCGATGACGTGATCGATAAGCAGCAGCGGGATCAGCAGGCCGAGCACGATCTGTGCCGTTTCCCCCTTTGGCATGACCAGGCTGCGTCTGACGTAGATAGCGCGCAGCACCAGCGTCATGTGGATCACGACTGACGAGTAGAACACCACAGTGCCGACGGGGTTACGCCAGGTGGCGAGGAAAAGGTGGCGGGCCTTGTCGGCGGCGGCGAGCGAAATTAGCCCGAGCGTATGGTTCGACAAATGCAGCAGGACGAAAATGAAAATGACGAGGCCGGAACCAAGCCTTGCCCTTCTGATCGAGCGCTCCGAAAAAATCCCTGTGGCCGAGACCGTCGTCATTCATTCCCGTTCTTGTCGATGTAACCGCAGGCCCATAGAGATTGCGAAAGAGGCGGAATTGCTTCCATTGCGATCACATTCCATATGCTTATGCGCAAGTTTTTGGGAAAGGGACCATAGCGGATTTTTTTGCCCGGCAGCGAGCGCCGATTTGGAAACAGTCTGTCTTACGTGAGGGATGCGGATGCGGGTGGCCTTCTACGCGCCGATGAAATCGCCGAACCATCCGGTGCCGTCAGGCGACCGGCTGATGGCACGGCTGCTGATCCGGGCGCTGGAGCTTGCCGGGCATGACGTCGAGGTCATCTCCGAATTCCGCACTTATGCCGCCACACCGGAAGCGGCAGCCGCGCTCGAGCCTGACATTCGCGCCGAGTTGGAGCGGCTGCGTCTGAAATGGCAATCCGTGCCGCGCCCCGAGCTCTGGTTCTGCTACCACCCCTATTACAAATCGCCCGACCCCTTCGGGCCTCTGATTTCAGCCGAATTCGCCATTCCCTATGTCACCGCCGAAGCCTCCTATGCGGCAAAGCGCGATGCGACCGGGTGGGCCACGCAGCAGAAGCGGGTCGGCGAAGCGATCCGGCAGGCGGCGGTCAATATCGGCTTCACTCTGCGCGATCAGGCCGGGCTTTCGGCGGTCTTTCCGGCGGCCCGGCTTGCCCGGCTGCAACCCTTCATCGATACGGCGCTGTTCGAGAAGGTGTCGCCGGCGCCTGATCCGCGCCGGCTGATGACGGTCGCGATGATGCGGGCCGGCGACAAGATGGCAAGTTATGT